>MGYH01000040.1:438-19689 GCA_001801665.1 Gammaproteobacteria bacterium RIFCSPHIGHO2_12_FULL_45_12
TTACGACACAAAGAGCGTGTCTAATCCACCCTACATTTGGTATGCCTCCGTACATGACAAAAACCGTTGTCATGCCCGCACAGGCGTAAGCATCCATCAACATAATCCGTACAGGATGAACAAATCAACTAAAGAAACTCATTGAAATCAATGGTGGATTTAATTCCGACATCCTGGCAATTGCTTTCTAGCCAGTTTGTTGCATTTTTTCTTCCAAGGTCGCGTAATTTTAGTAAAAATTCCAGATGCCATTTGTATTTATCAATCAGTGAAAATTGGTTCATGGCGGCATCTGAACGGATAATATGCACTAACTTCAAGCGTACATAATCCTTGAATTCACTTTTAATCATCCCATCCGTGATAAGGGTTGTGACGAAATGTATGGCACGTAACTCTCTCATCAGAGATGAGTTAAAAGAAATTTCATTCATCCGGTTATCAATTTCATGAGAAGTCACGGGAACGGAATCCCGAACAATCGGATTGTTATGAATGATGAGAATATCATTAATTTTGGATTTGTAAATTAATGGGAATATGGGTGGGTTGCCAATATAGCCCCCGTCCCAATAATATTCATCGTCAATATTCACGGCGTGGTTTAAATGGGGTAAGCAGGCTGATGCCAGAACGGCGTCTATCGATAGCTCAGCGTTTTCAAAAACCTTGAGCTTTCCTGTTTTAACATTGGTAGCGCATAGAAACAACTGGATTGACGTTTCTTTTTTTAACAATTCAAAATCTACTTTATTTTGTAAAATAATCTTTAAAATATTAAAATTAAACGGGTTAAAGAGGTAGGGAGAAACAGCGTGACAAAAATTATCAAATGTCTCAAAAGTACTATAGGCAGTGACATCAAAAGAAGCTAAATTTTCAGGTAACATTTGGCGAATTGGGCTAAGGTAGGACCCATATTCACTGATGGAGGTCCAAAAATCATTTAAAGCTTCGCGAGCACCTTCATTGCCGCCTTTGATCAGACCATGCGCAAGAATAACAGCATTAACACTGCCCGCGCTGGTAGCAGAAATGGCTTCAATATCCAGTCGGTTGTCTTCCAGTAGTTTATCGAGAATTCCCCAGGAATAGGCGCCATAGGCACCGCCACCTTGCAGGGCAAGACAGATAGGCTTTTTGATTAATTGATGATTTTTCTGCATGTGGTTCCTTTCTTCGCTCAAAATGACAGCACATCTTTTTTTTCAAGCCATCACGCAACATTATTTCTCACTAAACAATTCATGCAATTGTTTCTGAAATTCAATGGCACTCGTCATTAAGGACATCACCGTATCATTTGAACGATGAAGGCGAATCACTAACATATTTAACATTTCTCGAAATACTTTATAACCCATGTGATGATCAGTATCTAAAAATTTTCTGAAAGAATCGACGTCAATCATGACAATTTCAGATTCAACCGCCGTCACCACATCAGCACTCGCCGGGTAATCGTCAAATAATCGAAATTCTCCAAAAATATCATTTTCTGACAGAGTTGAAACAATGGTATGGATAGGGTGTCCACTGAGGAGGGATTCATTTAAGACAATTTTAACACTGCCGCGTTTGATGAAAAAAAAGTTGGAATAGTGATCCCCCTGAGTCAATATCACTTCATTTTCAGGAAACGTTAGCGTCTCATGTTTTATATGAACCTTAACGACTTGTTCATATAGTAAAGGATCGTTAAAAAGAGAGGCTATAATACTTGGCATGATCTATCCCCTATGAAAAAAACATTAAATGTTGCAATCGGCGTCATTGCGAGAAGCGCTTCTTGCGACGAAGCAATCTATAAAAACTATCGCGCGACAAAAAAAGCGCGCTTAATCATTATCCTTTTTTACTTATTTCCCGAATCATCCCGCTGACATAGGCATCAATGATGGCCTGGGATGGCACTGGAAAGTGAATAGAAGAGCCAGAAATGCCTTGTATCGTGTTGGTGCATAATTTTCTGGTTTCATCGTGCTTCAAAAATAAATTAAGAGCCGTATCGAGAACGGGTAAAATTGGGTTTTTATCATGTTTAACATCGAGGGCGCGTAATTTTTGAAGCCATGTTTCAACCGATACAAACTGAATAGGGTAACCTTTTTCAGTTAATCCCGTTAAAATATCTTTAATCACAATTTTATGATCATTCACAATATTATAATTTTGATCAAATTTTTCGTTATGTTGGGCAATATAGGCAATGATTTCAGCAGCAACATCTAATGGTGTTAACGATATTTCTGCTTTTATGTCTGGCGCATAGCCTAATTGACGGCAGCCTTCAACAATGCGGTATGAAAGTTCGTCAGGCACGGGTATCCCGTGCCTCAAATCACAGACTAAAGAGCCTGGACGATAGATATTAACTTTTAGACCCCATTCTCGAGCATGATGCATCTGCATCTCAGATACCCATTTTGACTGGAAATAAGGAAGATATAAGGGATCCTTATGAAGGATATCAAAATCATCATCGATCTGGTGGTAAAGATTATTTTTGAAAAAAGGTAAAACAGCCATCGTAGAAATATGATGAATAATCTTTTGCCTTTCTGTTAGCGAAAATTTAATAATTTCCAGCGTGCCGTCCACATTGGCGGGCTTTAAACGCTTGTAATGATAACTCCAGTTTGTTTCTGCGCCGCAATGAAAAATGGAATCAATTTTTTCAGCCAGCGTTTTATATTCAGAGCCATTCATGCCCAATAATGGCAAGGCAAGATCGCCTAAAACAGGTATCACACGATCTTTAACAAAGTCATCAGAAATGCCGCGTTTCTTAAGTGTCGCATAAATTCGCTGGTAACCCTGTTCGATAGAGGATGCCCGAACTAAACAATAAAAGGTGGCCTCCTTAAAATGCATTGCGCATTGATATAAAAGATGACTTCCCAATCCACCCGTTGCGCCAGTCAAGAAAAGGTTTTGAGGAGGTTGTTGTGGCTTCAAATCAGGCAGTGCGATATGTCTCCCAAGGGATGCTTCTGGATATAAATCAAACGGTGTCGTGCCTTTGCTTCCATCCATTTTGAGCGGCGCAGGCTGTGTTTTTTTGATACTCTTTTCTTCAATCGGTGAAAATTGATCGGGAAATATTTTTACCAAATAATCACCTAATTCATTTAAGTTTTGATATTCAAAAAAAAGTGTTTTAGACACGGGGCCATATTTTTTCTCTAATGCGGCGTTCAACTGCATGATCATGACTGAATTAATGCCATAACTTTCAAACGAAACCTCTGGATCAAATTGATCAAGAGATAATCCTAGTAGCGGGGAAAATATTTCCTGCAATGCTTTAATAGCTGATTTATTGCTTAAAACAATCGCTTTTTTCGGGGGTTCTGCAACGGGTTTAACAGGCTCCTGACTATTCTCCTGAATGCTAGCGTTATCAGGAGATGAGTAGTTTTCAGGAAACATTTTCAAAAAATACTGTGAAAGTTCATTTAAATTTTGATATTCAAAAAAAAGTGTTTTTGATACGGGGCCATATTTTTTTTCTAATTCAGCATTTAACTGCATAATCATAACAGAGTCTGTACCACATTCATCAAAACTGGTATTGGGGTCAAACGCTTCAGGCGCAATCCCTAATACCGGCCCCAGTAGATTCTGTAATTCTTTGATGACATCAGTCGAAGAATTGTTTATCGGGGTGGATGGAAGAGCAGGGTTCACTGCATGAATCTGCCCGATAGTCTGAATTCGCATCGTATTGCCAGTGACTTTTGCTATTAGCCGCTTATTTTTGTCAACCACAATCACGTCAAACTTTTGAATTTTATTTTTTTTATTGACCGCTAACAAGGGCATAATATAAAAAAGGCATTCGTTTGGAAAAGGTTGATAGATATCTACCGCCTCAATATAAACAGGCATGCATCGAATTTCCTGCTTCATTAACGGTCGGTGACTGGATGCGGTTTGCACTAAAATGGATTGCTCTATGGCAGTGAAAATGACGGGATTGATGACATAATCTTTCATCGTCTCGTCAAATATTTTATCCAGTTTCACCACAGCGATCGCATAATCTTGTGATAAATATAATTTATCGACAGGCCTAAATTGATCGTTCAGACGTAAGTCTGCATTATCATGAATCAGTTTATAAAAATCTTCTTTTACCAGATAAGAATCAGCCCGTTTGATTAGCGCATCCATGTCAGGCACAGGTGGCTTGTCAGTGAAATAATGACAGCTTAACGCCCCCGTACCATGAATCACCTTTTCCCCGTTAGCCGTGCTGGTGTATAGCTCATAATTACAATGTTGATCTGCTTGTTTATGTAAGGTGAGTTCTGCTTTAACGCTGTCACCATCAATAAACAACGGCACAGGCCAATAGTTATTAAACACCGAAATAATGGATTTATTGGAATAAACCATTTGACCTGCTTGACGCGCCATTTCAATAAAACAGGCGCCCGGAACGGCATGTCTTCCTTTATATGAAAAATCACGGATATAGGGGTTGTCGACATGAAAGGTATAGGTAAAATATTGCCGCTTAATATCTGATTCGGCTACATTAACCAGTGCGGGTGAGAATCTCGTGTTAGCATTGGAAGCGGGCTCTTTTCCGCCGTCAAACGCCTTCTGTATTTTATTTTTATCACCTGATATAACCACCATTTGATCGATAGACACGGGTGATTTATGTGCATAATTCAGTAACTGTTCAAAAACATTGATGCCTTGTTCGGTTGGTAATGGGTCCATGCCAAATACCGTTTTTAAATGCGTTTCCTGTTCCTCTGTCACGCGCATGCCGCCTGATGCAAAGAGCGGCCAATTGATGGCAAGTGTCAATCCATGCCTGTTTTTTAAGGCAACGAGTGTATTTCTAATTTGCGCAAATCGATCAAGGAAACTATTGGCTGCCGCATAATCGGATTGTCCCTGATTTGGAATGAGGCTGGCAATGGAAGAAAATAACAACATAAAATCCAGATTCATGGTTTGCGTCAGCGCATCCAGATTCAGCGCACCTTTTACCTTGACTGATATGACCTCTCTAAAGGATTGATTTTCCTTTTTCAGGATAAAGCTATCTCGTTTCAACCCCGCCGCATGAATCACGCCATTTAAATGTTGCATGGCAGGAGGCAGTTTTTTAAAGGCAGCCTCCAAATCTTGAAGATTTGTGATGTCAGCTGAAAGATAATGAACAGAAGATGCTTTTTTCTTCAAAGAATCTAGTGTCTTTTGAATGGTCTCATTTAAAGGGGTTCTCCCAATCAAAATTAGATTTGCCTGATACTGTTCAGCCAGGTACAGGGAGAAAATCTTGCCAAGCCCGCCCGCACCCCCTGACATTAAATAAGTCCCACCTTTTTTGATGATCATATCAACGGGTTTGAAATTCTCAATTTCCTCTGCAGGCACCACTTTGCGAATCTTTCGGACATCTTGTTGATAGGATACTTCCAGAAGTGGGCCTCCATTTTCTGACAATAACTCTGAAACAGCCAGTTTTGCTTTCTCTTCAACGGAATGTTGAGGCGTCTCTACGCTCCGAATTTCAATTTGTGGATTCTCAAATAGTAAGGTACGTGCAAACCCGCCGACCATGGCTTGTTTTGCATCCTGTAATGTTTCAGTGACTGAATATAAATAGACTATTAACAACTTATGATAAACATGATGCCGGATTAATGACTGTACCAAAAATAAAATGGGTGACAAGTCGAGCACATGCCAGTCATAAATGATCTCACTAAAAATAATATGTTCATTTTTAAATTGCTGCATCAAAGCATCAAAATCATCAGGATTATTCTGGTTGATGGCATATTGATTATCTGACAATCGCTCATATTCAACGCCTAAGCCAACCGTTATAATTTTCATCGACGGTAGCAGTGAGGAGATTTTGTTAGAAAAATCCACATCCGATGTTAATAACAATAGATAGTTTGATAATGTACGATTTTTGTCTGACGACTGTTCCTGCCAGCTATCTTTGTAAAAAAGATCTTTCATGACTGGGGATGATACATGCCCAGTCTTTTGCAAAGCAGGCGCATTTTCATCGGCGGGCCGCCTGATGAAACCCTCAAATTGAACAATCACGTCACCTTTTAGGGTTAACATTTTCATGCGGTATTTCAAAAATTTCTCTGATTCACTGTCAGGCAGCTCTTCGACATAGGCGTACACTTCATTATCCATTGGTCTGAACCACTCGACACTTTCAAGCGCATAAGGTAAATATCGCTGCGTTTTATTGCGATGCTCGCTAAAATGATGCGCAACTGTCGTTTGGTAAACGCCGTCCATTAATGCGGGATGAAGGGTGAATTTTTTCATATTTTCAAGGGAAGTGAGCTTTAATTTGGCAAGCGAGACACGAGCCCCTGAATAAAATTCAGTCATGACTTTTAAGCTGGGTCCTTGATTCAGCCCAACCGACTTCATGGTTTCATAAATCTCAGCAGCGGATTTTTCATGAGGGCATTCAGCGCGTATTTGATCAATATTAACCGGATCATGATTTGAATTAAAATCATCATAAACGACATCACCCGAACATTTCAATTTTCCGCCTTCAGATATTTTGAAATGTGTCAATCCATCTACCGCAAGGCCGATGGCCAAATGAATTAACTCGTCTTTGACTTCAATGCGAGATAACCACATAATATTTTTAATTTTGCATAATTTCTTTCCGGGTTGCATTTTTTCTGCAAAATTTCGAATAATTTCAAGATACATTACGCCCGGAAGAATGGATTTACCACCAACAATATGATCTTTTAGAAAAAATTGTGATGCACGGATACCAATTTCAATTTGAACTCCCTCTAATTCGCCTGAAAGATTTGATTCGCTGATGATATGTATTAGCTCATTCTTTTTTTCATCAAACCAGCACCGAGTCGGCAGAAATGGATAGCAAGGGATGCCTCCCAGTCTTCGAGGCTTGATATCCCATTGCGCGTTCCAATCTATCGTTTCGCCTTTCATCCAGCGCTTTTCAATATCATCACGTGCTTCATTATCGGCATTACCTGACAGATAATCTTTTATTTTTTGTTGCAGTGCTTTGGGCGAATCCACTGAAAAAATGATACGTTCATCAAATGCATCGCGGCCGGTTTGCAAGGTGTAAGCTAATTCATCCATGGCAATGGATTCGTGTTGACTGATGGCCTCGCTTAAAAATTTATCCAGTTCGACAAGATATGCCTGCAAAGACCCTTTTTTGGCCGATACCGGAATATATTGTTTTGTGGATAACGCTTTCGTCTCTTTTAAAACGGTCGGCGCTTCTTCTAAAATAACGTGTGCATTCGTCCCGCCCATGCCAAAACTACTGACTCCGCCGCGTCGCAATATCGGCTTGTTTTCACTGTCAACCGGATCCCATTCATAAAACGCATTGGCCAATCCAAACGGGGAATCGTCCAAATGTATTTTAGGATTGAGAGTATGAAAGTTCAGGTTAGCTGGAATGGCGTGATGCTTCAAGGCCATAATAGTTTTAATGACACCCACCATGCCAGACGCGCTTTCACAATGCCCAACATTGGTTTTGGCCGCGCCTAATAGGCATGACTTTTTATGGGAAATATGGCCATCCTGATTTGAAAAAGCCTTTTTCAAACCTTCTATTTCAACCGGATCACCCAACGGTGTGCCTGTTCCATGTACTTCGATATAACTAATTGCCTCAGGCGAAAGTTTAGCGTCTTTCAACGCACTTTGAATCACTTCTGCCTGAGCGGTTATATTGGGGGCGGTTAATCCGGTACTTTTCCCCCCATGGTTGATCGCCGAACCACGTATGATGGCGTGAATAGAATCGCCGTCTTTTAATGCTTCGCGCAGTGGTTTTAGCAGTAAGACGCCAACCCCTTCGCTGCGCACATAGCCATTGGCATTTTCATCAAAGGTTTTACACTGTCCATCCCCGGACAGCATTCCTGAACGCGAATGTGAAATAAACATGGTCGGGCATATGATGATGTTAACCCCGCCCGCAAAGGCAAGCTGACAGACACCGCTTCTAATGTCCCTGACGGCCGAATATAATGCTACTAACGCGCTTGAGCAGGCAGTGTCAATGCTTTCACTTGGACCATGAATATCTAATATGTAGGATAATCTGTTTGTTAAAATGGAATGGACGGTACCCGTTGAGACATAGGGTAAAATTTCAGCGTGGCGTTCTCTCATTAATTCACCGTAATCATTTTTGGAAACACCCCCGTAAACACCGACGTTTTTACCAGCAATCATTTGACTGCTATAACCCGCATCTTCCATCGCATGCCAGGCGGTTTGTAAAAACAGGCGGTGTTGGGGATCGATGTAAGATGCTTCCTTGGGTGAAATATTAAAAAATAGGGAATCAAATTTATCGATGTCATCAATAAATCCGCCCCATTTCACATTGGTCTTGTCTGGTTCAGTTTTAGGATCCCCATAAAATTCTTTCCAGTCCCAGCGGTCAATTGGAATTTCTTTCACTGAATTCACTTGATTGACCAAATTATTCCAAAAGGCATGGTAATCATTTGCTCCTGGAAAACGACACGCCATGCCAATCACCGCAATCGCGTCTTTTGATTCATCGCCTTGTTCTGACTTTGACTTTTTTTCTTCAGTATCATCCATCATCTGTGCCAGTTTCTTTTTGGGAAGATGGGTGTTGAAATAATCCGTAATAGCTTTAGGCGTGCCATATTGAAAAAAGAACATGGGATCCAGATGTTCCTGAAAAGCGTCACTCAACCGGACGCTGAGTGCCACGAGATTAATGGACGTTAATCCCAGTTCCATCAGCGGCGTTGTCACGTTGAAAGACGTTAGGTGAGTTTCAGGAATGAAGGCGCAAATTTCTTTATTAATGAAGTCAGCCAGTTCCTTCCCTGATAAATTTGCGGGCTGCGAATTGTCACTAAAATGCGGCATTCTGCTTTCTCCTTCTGCACCGAAAATAACGCCAACCCTTAACGTTATGAATGACAACTTTATGTGTTTATTATAGCAGTTATGTGGCGTCTGTGCAGTTCAGGGGATATCATTAAATAATCATACATTTACTTAATGCCTATTATTTCATCTTGTTAAGCGTTTTTTAGTTCAGGACAAAAATTATGTATTGTGAACCCTTCGTGCTGAGACAGCGCACGCAGTGCGCTGTCTCGAAGCATGAACAGTCATCATGGTTGAGCGTTATCCATTTACCCCTCGAGACGGCACTTTGCGCCTCCTCGGGGCGAACGGCTAGATTTTTTGGTCATGGACTGCGCTTTAAATCTATTAACTTAACTGTGTCATTCCCGCGCAGGCGGGAACCTCTTCTAATTTTACTTCTGTCGCCTATTCAAAATGGGTTCCCGCCTGCGCGGGAATGACACTTCAAGCGGGAATGACACTTCAAATTGTACATTTTAATCAAATCTGATTTTTTATAATTTAATCATTCGCAAAAAGATTGTGGAAATGTCGGATTCTGGATTGCTTCGTCGCACAAAACGCTCCTCGCATCGACGATTCTGTTCAAAAAATAATTTATGCAAAGACGCTGCTCCTAAAGGCTTTGTGGCATCATTCGTCGTTGCGAGGCCGCTTTTTGGCCGAAGCAATCCAGAACGTCGTCAAAAATCATGATATTGCATCCATTCTGGATTGCTTCGTCGCACAAAACGCTCCTCGCAACGACGATTCTGTTTAAATAATAATTCATGCAGCAACGCTACAGGCAAAGCATTTGTTTAAGATGTTTTTGTTTACAAATAATTCAGGCCCCTTTAAAATGCACATCAGCAGCTATTTTTGGTTATCTGTTTTCATATCATTGCCGTGAAGTAGCTGAATATTCCTTCCATGAACAAGGTAAATGTCATGCCAAATGGACTTGAAATAATTGATGTCTATATTTTTGTGCTCGCTGGGTTTCTTGGCTTTCATCTGATTACACGCATACCTCCGTTATTACATACACCGCTCATGGCGGCGACAAATGCCATTTCAGGCATCGCCTTGATCGGTGCCATTGCCGTCGCCGGACAAAACTACAATTTGTTCACTAACATACTCGCTTTTATTGCCGTGACATGCGCCACCATCAATGTCGTCGGTGGTTTTATCATTACAAACCGCATATTAAGTATGTTTAAAAATGAAAATAAGAGCGATAACCCCTGATGAACATTCTTCAATTATGTTATTTGATTTCCGCCATCTTATTTATTATCGGCATTAAATCACTCAGCTCACCGATTACCGCTAAACGTGGGATGCAATTGGCCGCGCTTGGTATGCTGACTGCGATTGTCGGCACTTTTTTCGATCATCGTATTGTGTCTTATCACTGGATTATTGCGGGAATCACGTTAGGGACGTTGCTTAGTCTCCCCATTTCACTCTGGATTCCAATGACCAAAATTCCGCAGCGTATCGCCTTTTCACATGCCTGCGGCGCGCTTGCCGCATGCCTTATTGGCGCGGCTGAATACTACAACTACCATATGGAAATCACCAGCATTAGTATGGGCATTATTGGCGTTGAAGTCATGTTAGGCGCACTCACTTTTACTGGAAGTTTGATGGTCGCTGCCAAACTTCATGGTCTGCTGCCAGGCCGACCGCTTATTTATAAAAATCAAAATATTGTCAATTTATCATTATTTGCACTGATGATAGGGATGTTGATTTACATTTGCTTGAATCCGGCCGTCAACGCGGTGTTTTATTGGCTACTTTCTTTATCATTTCTTTTTGGTGTTTTTTTGGTAACGCCCATTGGCGCAGCAGACATGCCGGTTGTCATTGCCATTTTTAATTCCTATGGTGGATTAATTGGCGCAGCCATGGGGTTTATGCTGGGAAACAAAATTCAGATTATTACCGGCGCATTAGACGGCGCATCGGGATTTATTCTCTCCATGCTCATGTGTAAGGCCATGAATCGTTCAATCATGAATGTTTTATTCGGTGCTTTTGGAAAAGTCGATACAAAAGTAGAGAAAAATGCGAGTCATCAGGATGAGACAAAATCGGTAAAAACGATTTCCACTGACGATGCGCTTAATTTTTTTGAACATGCAAGATATGTCATCATTGTGCCAGGATTTGGCATGGCTGCCTCACAAGCCCATTACGCGCTTCGGGAATTTGCGGATAAACTGAAAGCAAACGGCGTTAACATCAAATATGCGATTCATCCTGTTGCGGGGAGAATGCCTGGGCACATGAATGTTCTTTTGGCTGAAGCCAATGTGCCTTATACGGAGCTTTTTGATATGGAAGAAATCAACGCTGAATTTGCGCATGCGGATATTGCACTCGTCATCGGCGCAAATGATGTGACCAACCCCTCAGCGCGTACGGTTGTCTCCAGTCCTATTTATGGCATGCCCATTTTAAATGTGGATCAAGCTAAAAAAATTATAGTCCTTAAACGCAGCATGAATCCTGGGTTCTCAGGGGTGGATAACGAACTCTATTACCATGATCATACATGGCTATTATTTGGAGATGCAAAAGACAGCCTGACAAAGCTTGCGTACGGTTTTAAACGAAATTGGGGGCACTAAATAGTGTCTTTTTGCTCTTCCAGGGCTTTCTTGACGGCAGTATTCACCGTTTCTCCAAGATGCGTCACCAAGCAGGATTTTGTGATGTCATTCGACAAATCCAGTTGCAGCGTGTTTGTGTCTGGGACAAGATGATTTAGGAAAGCCAGCATATTTCTCGCATACAGAAAGCTGGCATGGATTGGCATGGTGCTTGGCAGATTCAGGGTTCCGACCAAAGTGACGTCATGCTTCACCACAATTTTTCCTGATTCAATCAAGGCGCAATTTCCACCTTGCTCTACGGCAAGGTCCACAATAACGGATCCTGGCTTCATCGCTTGAACCATTTCTTCGGTCATTAAAAGCGGTGCACGTTTACCTGGAATTTGTGCGGAGGTAATGACAACATCCATTTCTTTAATATGTTCGCGAATAATTTCCTGTTCTTGACGATAAAATTCCGGCGGCAATTCCTTGGCATACCCTCCCGTATCCTCAGATTGCTCATGGGTTACCTCAAGGGAGGCAAACTCTGCGCCAAGGCTTTTGACCTGCTCGGCAACAACCGGTCTTGTATCCATGGCAAGCACGACGGCACCCAGACGCCTTGCGGTTGCAATAGCTTGAAGTCCGGCAACACCTGCTCCAATGATTAAAACCTTTGCAGGCATGATTGTTCCGGCTGCGGTCATTAACATGGGAAAAAATTTTCCGAGATAATTCGCTGCTAACAACACACTCTTATAACCCGCGATATTACTCATGGAGCTTAAAACATCCATGGATTGTGCACGTGCGATTCTCGGAAGAAAATCAGTTGAAAAAGTCGTTATTTTTTTCGCATTCAAGCGTGGCAGCATGTCGAGATGCTGCAAGGGTGAAAAAAATCCAATCAGCACCGCCTGTTCCTTCATTAAATCAATTTCCAAGTGGCCTGAAGCCTGTTCTTGCACGGGACATTGTACTTTAAGAATCACCTCTGATTGACCATATAATTGAGCGGCATCTTTCGCGATCACAGCGCCTGCCTTTTGGTAAGCCTCATCTGTCATATGTGATGCGCGACCGGCGTCTGATTCCACTAAAACAGACATACCTGACTTCACCATTTTTGCGACCGTCTCAGGCACTGCGGCGACTCTGTGTTCATTGTCGCGAATTTCTTTCGGAATGCCTATGATCATAAACAATGCTCCAGCCTATATTGTAATGAATGAGGGTAACAATTATTCATGAATTAAGCTTATTTGCCAAGCATCACTTTAAATGATCATCCAGTTGATTGGCTTTGATTCCCCAGGAATAAATTGTAAAAATGGATTTATTAGCGTGTCGTAATCGCGATATCAGTGTTTTAAAAAGATCAACCAGGACTTGATAGCCAATGTTAGGATTATTTTCTAAATAGCGGCGAAAGCTTGGAATGTCAATTTCAATTAATGTCGTCTCTTCAACGGCAATGACATCGGCGCTCGCCGGTAAATCCTCAAACAATCCGAATTCGCCAAAAACATCATTTTTATTTAATTCCGCAACACCCGGACGTACGAGTGATTCTTCTTTGGTGTCAGCACTGACAATCACACGCACTTTACCCTGTTTGATCAGGTACATGGAGACATGCTCTTTTCCTTGCTCCAGAATTTTTTGATTTGCCTTGAAGGTCAATTCTTTAAACTTAACGTTCGCTTGAAACGCCGAATCCTTCAGTAAGCTCTCCATCATGTCAAACATGGCACCTTCTCCAGAGTTAACTTATTGTTTTTAAATTTTTAAAATCTTAATCATGGTCGCTTGGCCTTGTTGTATAAACCCAAGCTGGGTAGGGTGGATTAGGCGTTTTTTGCCGTAATCCACCAAATTGGTGGATTACGACGCAAAAAGCGCGTCTAATCCACCCTACATTGACTGTTCAAAAAATAATTTATGCAACAACGCTTGGTCACTTGTATTTAGTATAGTTCAATTATTACCTGAAGGCACTGTCTTAATCAGGGGCAGGTCAAGTGGTCAGTGCGCTTTGCCATGGTGTAAGAATGGTTTGAGTTTTCAATTTGCGCGACTTTATCATTCAGTTTAGAATTGTCTAACCGTTTCATGGATAACAGTTTTTAAGGCAGCAGCATAGAGCGAGGCGTTGTTACATAAATTATTTTTTGAACAGAATCGTCGTTGCGAGGAGCGTTTTGTGCGACGAAGCAATCCAGAATGTATGCAATATAATGATTTTTGACGACGTTCTGGATTGCTTCGGCCAAAAAGCGGCCTCGCAACGACGAATTATGCAACAAAGCCATGGAGCGATGACTCACTATGAATAGACGAAATTTTTAAAAATAAAGGAAATCAGAATGGCGGTTTATCTTTTTCCGGGACAAGGTTCCCAAATGAAAGGAATGGGCGGGACGCTTTTTGCTGAATTTCCTGATCTTGTGCAAAAAGCCGATAAAATTCTTGGGTATTCCATTGAAACGTTATGCTTGGAAGACCCTGACAATCAATTGAATTTAACGCATTATACACAACCTGCTTTGTATGTCGTGAATGCACTGCACTATCTTAAAATACTTCATGAGCATCCCGTCTTGCCATCTTATTTGGCGGGTCACAGTTTAGGCGAATACAGTGCTTTGTTTGCAGCCAGCGTTTTTAATTTTGAAACAGGACTCAAGCTGGTACAGAAACGCGGGGAATTAATGAGCCAAGCATCAGGTGGCGGCATGGCCGCTGTGATTGGTTTAAAAAAAGAGGTCATCCAAACCCTGCTGGATCAGTCAAATTTAAACAATATCAGCATTGCGAATGATAATTCATACTTGCAAACGATTATTACAGGATCGAATGAAGCTGTTATTGCCGCCAATGATTTATTTATCAAGGCGGGTGCTTCCATGTTTATTCCATTAAAAGTAAGCGGCGCATTTCATTCAAGCTTTATGAATGAAGCTCAACAAGTTTTTTCTGACTATTTGTCACAATTTAAATTAAATGCGCCTCATATCCCTGTGATCGCCAACGTGAATGCCATGCCCTATCAAAATGACAAGCTCTTTTCCAACTTGTCCATGCAAATCAATCACCCCGTTCTCTGGACGCAAAGTATTGAATATTTACTGGCAAAAGGGGAGACCGAATTTACTGAAATCGGGCCTGGAAAAGTGTTAACAGGGCTGGTTAGAAAGATTAAAAATGGGCAGTAAGAGGATGGCTCATAAAGGCTTTATTGCATCGTTCGTGGTTGCGAGCGTTTTGTGCGACGAAGCAATCCTGAATGTATGCAATATAATGGTTATTGACGACGTTCTGGATTGCTTCGGCCAAAAAGCGGCCTCGCAACGACGAATGATGCAACAAAGCCACTCGCAACGACGAATGATACAACAAAGCTACTCGCAACGATGAGAGAATTATGCAACATCATTGTGAACGGTGACTAATTGATCCTGGTGTTCAGTGTCAGGCGAATCCTCCTGCTTGAGGGATCGGTATGTTTTCTCCTGACATAATTTTGATACTAATGGGACGGCTATAAACAATAATATGCCGGCACCGATCGAGCTTAAGCCTAGCATCCCAAAAGTGTGACTAAATTCAGGGTTGGTGGCTAAGGGATTGGTTGAAAGAGAGTTGCCGATGGCGATTTTAGAAAAATAGGAGGACATGATGGCGGCAACGCCGGTAATCATCATCCACATGCCCATCATCAAGCCGCGTAAACGGACAGGTGCCAATTGCCCCACCATGGCATAGCCAACGGGAGACAAGAACAGTTCTCCCAGACTTAACAGGCCATAGCTTGCTAATATCCAGTTGAAATTCACCAGACCATTGACATCTGCAAAGTGGATACCAATGGGCAGGATTGACAGTGAAATACCAATTAACATTAACGCAATTGAAAACTGCAATGGAATGTTAATGTTGACGCCGCGATCACGCAATTCACTGAAAACAAAACTTAAGACAGGGCCGCCAATAATAATGACAATGGTGTTGATGTTCTGTACCCATTGCGGGGCAATCATAAAACCCAGCAAATGCCGGTCGACATTGCGTTGAATAAATAAATTAAGTCCCATGGGCGCCAGTTGATATAAAGCCCAGAAAATAACAGAACATAACGCGAGGATGATGAATGCCCACATTTTTTGACGTTGCTTTGCAACGGGTTGCTTTAAAGTAAGCGTGGTGATTAACCCAAGCATAGCAAAGCCAATGATAATGATGATGTCATTACAAAGATCAGTATGTTTCAGTAATATTCTGAGCGCGAAAATAAGAGTGACAATGAGGGCAATGCCAATATATCGCATGCGTCTTTTGATGTCTTCATGAGTATTAACATAAGTGGTGTCACGGTCTTCCAGGATTTTCCAGTTGTACAGAGTGAGTGCGAGGGCAATGGCGTTGCCAACGGCGCTTAATAAAAAGAGTTGTTGATAGGCTTGTTGCAATTGAAAGTGACCAGCCAGATAAAAGCCAATAAAAAAGCCGATATTCATGCCGCTATAATTCCACAGAAAGGCGGATTCACGGCGTTTGTCATCGGGTTCAAATAATTGGGTCACCAAGCAGTTGATGCAGGTGATGTTGAGCCCGCTGCCGCTTAAAAAGACGGAGAGTCCCCATAATAAATACGTTTTTTCGGGTATGGAGATGAGCGCGCAGCCAATCATCTGTGCGAGCATGGCAAGGCAGAACAAGCTGCGATAACTTAAATAGCGGCCGCCAATGTAGCCGCCCAATAAATGTAAAAAATAATTTAAAGCAATAAATGAACCCGTGATGCTGGTGGAATATAAATCGGATAAATGTAAGCCCTGGGTAGCATAAAGAATCAGGGTGGAGTAAAGCACGCTGTAGCTAAGCGTTGAAAAAATCTGAATGGTGAACAATGCGCCCGCACCACTTGGCATGAAGTTTTTATATCGGGTGCCTATCGTTTTCCTGACTCGTAAATTGGACAAAGAGCTCATGAATTTCTTCTCCGCACATCGTGTTTAGGAAAATCCATTTTCTTCCCTGCCCCGTTTCAGGGGCGTTTTGGAGAAGAGTAGTGCTCGAGCAAAAGAGTAGCTTCAGTGGATAGTTGGGTTACCAAAATTTTTAATTGATCTTCCATTATAGGGTTTTTCAGGTGGGTTTCAAGTTGGTCAAGCAAGGTTTTTAATCGGGGCAGTCCACAGTAGCAGACAGCGCCGTGTAGTTTGTGAACTTCTCGCAATAGTTCAGTATAATTTTTATTCTGGTATTGTGTGATGATCGAGGAAATGTCATCTGGAAGTGTTTGAATGAGGAGGCTCAGAATTTCATTCGCAAGGTCTTTTTTATTGCCTGCCAGCCGGATGCCTAATGCCGTGTCAACAATGGGTAGTTCGTCTAGCTTCATGTGGTGATTCCCTGTGTTTGTCAAATACCGCCATCGCTTCAATGTGAGAGGTATGCGGGAACATGTTTATTATCCCGACGCGTGTTAGTTGATAATGGAACTGATTAACCAGCTCTCCAGCGTCTCTTGCTAGCGTGGCTGGGTTGCATGAAATATATACAATTTTTTGCGCACCCAGTGTATTTAAAAATGGCAAAATTTCCTTCGCGCCCGCTCGCGGCGGGTCTAACAGAATTTTGTCATAATTTTGTTGGCGCATCCAGTCATTCTCTGCTGGTTTGGCATCAAAAAGGTTGGCGGCATAAAAGCGTGTGTTGCTGATCTGGTTGTGCGCTGCGTTGGCTTGTGCGCGTTCAACCATTTCCATGCTGCCCTCAATGCCTGTCACGTGTCTTGCTTGCCTTGCGATAGGCAGTGTGAAGTTGCCAATGCCGCAAAAAAGGTCTAACACCGTGTCAAGAGGCGTGAGTGCTAGCTGTGTGATCGCAAGCTGTACCATCAGTCGATTCATTTCCAGATTGATTTGCGTGAAATCAAGTGGATGAAAGAGAAACTCAAGTGAAAAGTCAGGTAAGGTGTAAGTGAGTCGTTCAGGTTGATCCTGGGGCCATATTTGATGAACCGCTTGAGGTGGATTGGGTTCTAGATAAATGGCAAAGCCTTGTGTTTTACCAAAGGAAATCAGTTTTTGAATATCGGTTTCGGGAAGCGGGGTCAGGTGGCGGAACACAAGGGCTGTGGTTTCATCTCCCATGGCCATTTCAATTTGCGGAATTTGTTGGTATGTCTCGAGTGATAAAACTAATTGTTCAAGCCCAATCAGTTGCGTGCCTACTTTAGGGTGAAGCACGATGCAGCTTTCAATGTCGGCCAAGTAGCGGCTGGATTTTTCCCTAAACCCCACTAGCATTTTATCTTTTTTAATGACAAATTTGACGCCCAGGCGTGCTTTACGTCGATAGCCCGTACTGGCTGCGCTTAATGGCGGCATCATGGCATTGGGTGTGACTTGCCCAAAATGTTTTAATTGTTCCAGCAGGGCTTGCTGTTTCATTTGTAATTGGGCGTTGATTGACATGTGCTGCAAGCTGCAGCCGCCGCATAAACCAAAATGCTGGCAAGGCGGCACGAGACGCTCATCAGACGGCGTGATGATATCCGCGACTTCAGCTTCATTGTATGTGCCGCGTTTGCGGGTGAGTTGGTAAGTGACGGTTTCATTTGGCAATGCGCCTGCGATAAACGTGGTTTTGTTTTGTAGGGTGGCAATACCGCGGCCGTCGTGACTCAAGGCATGAACAAAAGCGGTGGATGGTTTGTCAGGGATGTCAAGGTTTGCTTTTTTTTTCATGTCGTTAACATTCCAGCTTATTGTAATGGGTTAGCATTCTGCAAAGGGCAACACTATATATTGATTGGCAAAAAAAAACAAACTTGTACAATTTTTGAAATGTATTATACTGGTATTGAGTGCTTTTGATAGATACTGTCCGAGACCTTTAAGTGATTAAGCAGGGAGATATGATTGCAGTGTGGTGTGCAGGTCCTTCCTAGTGAGGAAAGCCTAAAGTACGGCAGAGATCTCCAATATAAACAAAGCGGGTTTTTTGCGACATTCCATCAGAGCACTTTTGTTTTGCCTGCATTTTCAGGGTTCTTTGTGTTTTTGGCATCGCGTTCGTCCCTTAATGGGCGTTCTGCTTGCCCCGTTTTTCGCCTTGAGAAAGCAATTGACGACCGACCCTAATTTTTCGTACCTTAATCACTCTTTTAGTCACTGTATAGGGCTTATCAATAATGAACACGATCATGGAGTGTGAGCGTATCTATGGCGCGCAAAATTATGAACCGTTGCCAGTCGTGCTGGTTAAGGGGGAGGGCGTTTATGTGTGGGATGATGCCGGGAACCGTTATATCGACATGATGAGTGCTTATTCTGCGGTGAGTCATGGTCATTGCCATCCCAAGCTGGTGAAGGCATTACAGGATCAGGCACATCAACTTTGTGTGGTATCACGTTCATTTTACACCGATAAACTGGCTCACTTCCTGAAGCGTGTTTGTGAAATGACGGGTTTTGAAAAAGCCTTACCGATGAATACCGGCGCTGAGGCGGTGGAGACAGCACTCAAGGCGGCACGTAAATGGGCCTATACCGCGAAAGGCGTGGCGAATGACAAGGCAGAGGTGATTGCCTGTGAAGGCAATTTTCACGGGCGCACGATTGCGATTGTCGGCTTATCTTCTGAGTCGCAATATCGCGCTGGATTTGGCCCTTTTCCAGCGGGTTTAAAGCGAGTGCCTTATGGGGATGCGAAA
>MGYH01000040.1:19702-26689 GCA_001801665.1 Gammaproteobacteria bacterium RIFCSPHIGHO2_12_FULL_45_12
CCATTACCCCCAATACAGCCGCTTTTCTGGTGGAGCCCATTCAGGGGGAGGGCGGCATTATTGTGCCGAAAGAGGGTTACCTTAAGGCCTGTGCGGCCATTTGCAAAAAGCATAACGTCTTATTGATTTGTGATGAAATTCAAACGGGGCTGGGTCGTACCGGCAAGCTTTTGGCTTGTCAGCATGAAGGTGTGCGTCCTGATGCGGTTGTGTTGGGTAAGGCTTTGGGGGGCGGCTTGTTGCCTGTTTCCATGTTTTTAACCCGTGCTGATGTGATGGATGTCTTTACACCGGGTGATCACGGCAGCACGTTTGGCGGAAACCCATTGGCAGCGGTGGTTGGACATGCGGCCCTTGAGGTGCTGGAAGAAGAAAAATTAAGCGAGCGTGCGGCGACATTGGGTGCTTATTTTATGCAACAGCTAAAAGCCATTCAATCGCCCTGTATTAAGGAAGTGCGAGGATGCGGCTTGTTAATTGGTCTTGAGATTGATGCGGCGTATCCTGCCCATGCCATTTGCTTGAATTTGTTGCCGCTTGGCATTTTAACCAAGGAAACGCATAAAACAGTGATTCGTTTCGCACCGCCTTTGGTGATCACGGAAGAACAGATAGATGAAGTGATTCAGGCCATTAAAAAAGTATTGCCAGCGTAAACGGATATGTTTCATTAGCTGAAACAGCATGCGTTTATGTTTTGTATCAGAGGCGCTCGTGAGTTTAAGAAGTCGTGTTTTCATTTTCCGGGAGGTTAACTTGCAAGCGTGTGTACATCACGCCATAGCAAAGCACGACAAGGGGTAATGCCCAGATCAATCCGATTAGTAGCGCGAGTGCCCCTGCAAAAAGGATGATCCCCTGCATAACCGAGAGGATGAGGATGTTCCAGAAATTTTCTTGCGTGGCCTTGAACGAAAGTTTAATGGCAGGCCAAGGGTTTATGCCTTTCTCAACGACCATCCCGATGCTAAGTACCATGCGTATGCCAATGTAGATGCCAGCGCAAGCACAAACCACCATGAGTATCGTGCCCAAGAGACCAAATGGCCCAACTATAAAGCTCGATGCCGTGCCCAGCAACGCGACTGGCAGCAGCACGATCATTTGCAGCAAATAGAGTCCTATGATGCGGATGGCATAGTGATACTTTAGTCCCCGAAAGACTTGTTTAAAGGAGATAGGTAAATCACGCGCGCGTTCTATGCTGATGTAGATAAAGCCCGCCTGCAATAAAAACAGAATGACTTGCGTGATGATGCCGACAATGCCGCCAAGGGCGGGTGAGGCGGCTTTCACGAGGTTCACAATCAATCCAAAGCAAAACCCTATCAGTCCCACCATGAAAACAGCACCCCAGAGGGTTGCTTTGGCACCGCGTACTTTTTTCCAGGCATCCGCGATGGTGTCGCACACAGGGAGCAGGTAAACAGGTTCATTCATGGTTAGCGTCCTTATTTATTTGTCACCCGAAAGCCAGTCAGTGTTGACTTCAAATTCGTTTGCGATTTGTTGAAGCGTGTCTTTATTCGGAAATTGCTGGCCTTCCAGAAGGGCCCAAGCTTGCTGTTTGGGGAGGTCAAGCATTTTGCTCAAGATGGCGGCGCGTTCCCGAATGGGGGTGGGCGCGCCTGTTTCATCTAGGCAATGGTTTAATCGCTCTGCAAATTGTTTAGTGTGCGGCATGGCGCGACGTCCTTCCGTGGCATCAGAAGTTCGAGTATATAGAGGGTTAAAGAACTGAGCAATCATCTAACCCCTTAATTCAGCTAGGGTTGTTACTAATTCTGATATGCCTCAAGTGGAGAAACGCGCTATTAACAGCGTGTGTTGACGCGCTCTTGTGTACGCCTAAATAAGGTTTAATGGGTGGGATAAAGTGCTTCTGCTGCGGCCAGCGTATTTTTCAGCAACACCGCGACCGTCATGGGCCCAACGCCGCCTGGTACGGGTGTGAGCCAAGCGGCGCGTGCTTTAGCCGCCTCAAATGCCACATCACCTGTCAAGGTGCCATCTGCAAGTCGGGTGATGCCCACATCCACAACCGTCGCGCCTTGTTTGATCCATTGACCTTGAATGATGCCAGGTTTGCCAACGGCTGACACCAGAATGTCAGCCTGCTCAACAAACGGTGCCAATTCATCGGTAAAACGATGGCAAATGGTGACGGTCGCACCCGCAATCAAGAGTTCAAGTGCCATGGGGCGGCCCACAATATTGGAAGCACCCACCACCACGGCGTGCTTACCTTTATAGATTTGATGAATATGATTCAACAGTAACATGATCCCTTGCGGTGTGCAGGGTCTAAGCAATGGCCTGCGTTGTGCAAGACGCCCAAGGTTGTAAGCGTGAAATCCATCCACATCTTTGCGAGGATCAATACATTCCAGAATTTTTTCAGCGTCAATATGTTTGGGCAGGGGCAATTGCACTAGAATGCCGCTGACGGTGGCATCCTCATTGAGTGACTGAATCAGTTCAATCAATGCGTTTTCCGGCACGGAAGCGGGAAAAGGGTGGTGATGGGACAAAATACCCACCTCCTCACAAGCCTGACGTTTATTACGCACATAAATGTGCGAGGCAGGGTCTTCACCCACCAGAATGACCGCGAGGCCAGGCTGCGCCCCCCCTGCGGCGATCCTAGCGTTTATTCGTTCGCGTAGGGTCGCCTTCAGAGAGGCGGCAACTGACTTTCCATCGATAAGTTGAGCGGTCATGGTAAATTCACTCAGTTAAATGTGTGAGGAGACGTGATTATACAATAAACTGCTTAAGAATCATTGACGATTTTAGCTGTGCTGAGTATCATCGCACTCTCTTTTGTGAAGACAGAAGTGCGGGGTATAGCGCAGTCTGGTAGCGCGCCTGCTTTGGGAGCAGGATGTCGGGGGTTCGAATCCCTCTACCCCGAAATTGGTTTGCGCGGGCAGAATTTGCCTGTCCTGAGTTCAAGAAAGCGCCCGTAGCTCATTCGGATAGAGCATCGGCCTTCTAAGCCGAGGGTAACAGGTTCAAATCCTGTCGGGCGCGATGCAGAAAGACGCATTAATGGTGGACGTAGCTCAGCTGGTAGAGCCCTGGATTGTGATTCCAGTTGTCGCGGGTTCGAGCCCCGTCGTTCACCCATTTTGGGCCGTTAGCTCAGTTGGTAGAGCAGCTGACTCTTAATCAGCGGGTCGTAGGTTCGATCCCTACACGGCCCATGTTATTGATAAATAAAGAAAAATTAGCGATTCCGCTAGTGCAAAAATCCCTCTGAAAAATTGTCTGTGTCGAACCTGTGTCGAAGGTTGGTGAGATATATAATCAATTTCTTGCTTTGTTTGGCGTTACTAATTGTCTAATATTAAAGCTAGTCAGTGAATGGACGAGCCGAGCAATATGGATTCTTTTAAAAATAAAGTAGCAGTTATTACTGGTGCGGCTAGTGGTATTGGTGAAGCCATTGCAAATGAATGTTGTAAGCGAGAAATGAAATTGGTTCTTAGTGATATTAATAGTGAAAAACTCGAGATATTGGCACAGCAACTAAAAGAAAAAAACCAGAACGTGATTACTGTTTGTGCGGATGTTTCAAATAAAATTGAGGTCGAAAAGCTAGCGCAGGCCACATTTTCAGCTTTTAAAAGTGTAGATTTTCTCTTCAATAATGCAGGAATTGCCGGTCCATTTGGCGCCATATGGGAGGTGGATGAGTTAGAGTTAGAAAAGGTTATTAAGGTAAATTTAATGTCGGTAATTTATGGATTACGTTTGTTTATTCCATCAATGATTAAAGAAGATAAAGAATGCTGGATAATAAATACAGCATCTGGCGCTGGATTATATACCAGTGGATTGCTAACAAGTAATCTTCCTGGTTATGTTGCATCGAAGCATGCGGTTGTGGCTTTGTCCGAACAGCTATATTTAGATATTCAAAAGCGAAAATTAAAAATTAATGTTTCGGTACTTTGCCCTGGGCCAGTAGCTACAAATTTTCTTGACTCTATAAAAGTGGAAAATAATAACGACGTCATAGAGGAATTTAAAAATAAAATTGCAAATTCTATGACTCCATCTGTTGTCGCTGAGCAAGTATTTAAGGGTATCCAAAGCAAACAATTTTATATTTTAACTCATTATGAGGAGCATCATGAGCATATAGAAAGAAGGATGAATAATATATTGCAAAGAAAAAATCCTGCGAATGTGAATTAACTTTTTAATTTAAGGAAGAAAGATGCGGATAGATGACGTGGAATTTTCTGAATGGGTTAAAATCTGCTTTGCTTATTTTGATAGCCACTCTCGGCAACGTTTTAGCTTTGTAAATTTTTATATCATTATATCTACGGCATTATTGTACTCTATCAGTTTTATAAGGGGAGAAAATCCAATTTATTGGATTGTTATTATTGCTCATATTTTTGAATTGGTAATCACTTTTATTTTTTGGCGGCTTGAGTGCAGGTCAAAATTTTTAATTGATAATTCAGAGCGGGTCTTAAAAAACATAGAGAAGTCATTTTTTACTGACCAAGCTTCTAGGGATGAATTTTCTCTTTACAGTCATGAAGAAGGTGAAACTGGAAAACAAAAAAATAATAGATGTTGCTGGGTAAGGCATCCGGTCACTTATCGAGAATGTTTTAATTTGCTATTTTTATGCATTGCGGCGTATTCAATTGGTGTGATTATTGTGGTGAGTTGCCATTTAACGTGCACTTTTTGAAATGGAGAGCAGCGCTTTAGAAGGTTGTAGCGGTAAATGTGAAATATTTAATTTGCGTCAATCACTTATCCAGTTATCAATCTCATCATAGGTATCTGCGATAAAATCGGCGTGATAAAGCGTGAACTTATCATGAGACGTAGTAATGCCAACCACAGTCATTCCTGCATTTTTTGCAGCAGATACCCCCACTGGCGTGTCTTCAATGGCTAGACAGTGTTGAGGGGGTGTTGATAAACGATTGGCAGCCAAAAGATAGCCTTCCGGGGATGGTTTGCCCGTGCTGATATCATCAATGGAGATGATATGCTTAAAATAACGTCTAAGTTCACCATTTTCCAGCTTTACTAGGGTGGCTTCAATTTCTTCGTTTGTGGCGCCACTGCAAATGGCAAAATTATTTATTGTTTGTGCATGGGTCAGTATGAACTTTTTAACACCTGGAACACCCTCAAGTGATGTGTGTTGGGTGACGTAGTCTTTATAGGCGGATATTTTGTTTTTTCTGAGCGATTTCACTTGCTCAGGTTTAAGCTTTATATTCATATCATTCAAGATAAGATCAAACATCTCATTGTCAGACAAGCCAACATAGGATTGAAAATATTTTTCTTCAGGGATAGTAAATCCAATAGTTTGAAAAACCTGGTTGCATGCATGGAGGTGTATTCTTTCACTATCAAATAATACGCCGTCGAAGTCAAAAATTATGGCTTTATATTTCATAATGGTTAAGGCTCATAGAATGTCGAGGCAAACACCATATCTCTTATGCAAATATTTTGTGGTTGCCGATATACCCATAGCACTGTTTTTGCAAATTCCTCTGCACTGACACCTAATTTAGGATCTAGTTTTGCAGTGACTGACATTTCTGTGAGTATATTTGCTGGTGCTAAATTACAAAAGCGAATTCCATATTTGGCATTAGCCATTCGAGCCGATTCGGTTAAGCTTTTAACGGCTGCTTTTGTTGCTGCATAGGTTTCAAATTTAGGTCGCGCGTTTCTATCAGCAAGTGAGCTGATGTTAATGATTGTTCCATTTTTGCGTTCTCTCATTCCTGGCAAAATCGCTTCGATACCATTAATGACGCCAATAAAATTAACATTGACCATATTGGCATGATCATCGTGGTTAATTTCGCAGAAATCACCATGTTTAAGAAAGCCCGCATTATTGATTAAACAATCAGTAGCGCCAAACTTATTCTCCGCAAGGGAAATCGCCTTTTTTAAGGCATCGAAGTCTGTTACATCCACAGATTGGCATAGCGTGTTGGGTAGGTTTAATTTTTCCATTGATTCTATATTTCTGGAGAGCAAGCAAAGTGAATAACCTTCACTAGAAAAAATCTTAGCTAGTGCAGCGCCAATGCCGGCACTTGCACCGGTGATAATAACAAGTGGCTTATTCATTATTATCACCCCATGTTACGTTCAATTCAGGCAGGGTATTGCAGTCATGGCACGAGTATATCAGTGTATCACTTATATCGCCTGTAACAGGTTTTCTTCTGTTAGATTTAAGTGTTGCTTCTAACGTATATCCTAATCTTTCAGGAATCATTTTGCTGCGGATATTGTCTCGATCGCAGGTGATAGCAATACGTTTTACCTTTAATTGCTTGAATGAGTATTGTGTTATGGCGTTTATTGCCTCTGTCATAAGGCCTTCGTTAGCGCGAGATACTCTTATCCAGTACCCAGTTTCAACAGAGGGTACTTGCCAATCAATATGATGAAAGCTGGTGGCACCAATAAATTGATTTGTTTTCCTGTCGATAATACAAAGTTGCAGCCAAGGTTCTTCACATTTCATCAGAATCCAGTTGGCTGCTGCTAACCTGGCATATTCTTCGGATTCGTCAATGGATGGTTTTTCTTTTGCCCAATCCATATATTGATGCAACTCGTTGAATGATTCTAGTATGGCAGCATTAACTATTGCCTCATCGCCTACGCTGAAGGGTCTGATTAATAAACGTGGTGTCCTGATAGGCATTGGTAGGTTAAGCAATATCGGTTTCATAGGCGATCACTCATTTTTTGGCAGAAACACTTACAATGCACAGTAATTATACACGATTAGTCATTTTCATTGCCATTAAGTTTATTAAACAATGAGGGGTTCAGCCACTGTTTATTTGAGTGCCTCGATAACATTTTTACTGCATAGATACTGGATAGTTCTTTTTTATGATATTTCTTTGCATTCATAAATGTTGTAACATAAACATTTCCTGCCACCTTGAATTCTCTGATTTTAAT
>MGYH01000041.1 GCA_001801665.1 Gammaproteobacteria bacterium RIFCSPHIGHO2_12_FULL_45_12
ATTCAAGCTTATTTTATGCTGTCGTCCCGCGGCTTGTCCGGGCTTGTTGCATAAATTCAAACTTGGTGGATTACGGCAAAAAACGCCTAATCCACTCTACCCAGTTTGGATTGATGCAACAAAGCCCTAAGTTAGCGAATCTGTAAAAATTAATTTTAAAAACAAATCATTAGGGTGTCCGTGTTTTTTAGCGGGAATCGCTGCACACCATCTCAGTGCATGATAAAAAATCTGTACAGAAGAAACCCACTTCTTCCTATTGTCAAATCCCAAAAAAGTCTTTATAATTCCAAAGATTTTGCCCGACCTTTTTATACATTTAAAATTTTAGGGAGAAAAAAGATGCAAGATATTTTCGCTTACAACCACATCATCAAGAAAATGCGCCAATTTTTCCAGGATCAAAAAGGGTTCATTGAAGTTCCCGCCCAACCCAGACTCTCCATTTTAGCGGCTTGCGAAGACCCCAAAACCATTACTCAATTTATTTTTAGCGGGGTGAACTACCCTCTGCCACAAACCGGACAAATGTGGTTAGAGCGTGAGCTTTTAAAAAACCCCAGCATTCCTGGGGTTTTTTGTATCACCACCAGCTATCGTAATGAGCCCTTCCCCATTCCCGGCCGTCATGACAAAATTTTCCCCATGTTTGAATTTGAATCCAAAGGCGGCATGGAGGCAATGAAAACACTTGAAAAGGAATTGCTGGCTCATTTAGGATTTCCCAAACCAACCTCCTTTTTGTACAACGATCTTTGCCAAAAATATGGGGTGGATGAATTAAGCGCCAAGGAAGAACTGCTCATGCAGCGCGACTTTGGTGACGTATTGAGTCTGGAACATTTTCCACAACACACACATCCTTTCTGGAACATGAAACATGGCAAAGATGGCATTTTCAATAAGGTTGATGTCATTCTTTACGGCATGGAGACCATTGGTTCGGCTGAGCGTTCCACCAATGTAGAAGAAATGCGCGACAACTTTTTCACCATTTCAGAAGGACAATATGCTAAATTGCTATTCAGCGCGTTTGGGGAAGAGCGTGTCTTGCAAGAGTTAGATGAATATCTAGCTCTCCCCATGTTCGCGCGCTATGGTGCGGGCATTGGTGTCACCCGAATGGCACGCGCCATGAGTTTAGCGGGATTATTAACACCCGCCAAAGAAGTAGCGGCTTAAGTCACCCAAGGTGATCAGCGGCGCGCAACCTCTCCTTGCGTGCCGCTGATTTTATAAACCATGACAGAGACATAAACTGATGCTAAATCATTCGCTAGTGACATCTCTTTATCAAATAGGGGCCATACAATTTGGTCATTTTACTTTAAAAAGCGGCCAGACCTCTTCTATTTACATTAATTTACGAAAAATCGTTTCTTATCCCAATTTGCTGCGCTCTATTGCAATCGCCATGTGGGATAAAGTAAAACATTATCAGTTTGATTTAATCTGCGGCGTACCCTATACCGCACTGCCCATTGCAACCTGCATTTCCCTTGAACATCACATTCCCATGATTATGCGGCGCAAGGAAAAAAAAGATTACGGCACAAAACAATTAATTGAGGGCGAGTTCAAGCCCGGTCAAAATTGCCTGATTATTGAAGACGTCGTCACCACTGGCGGCAGCATTCTTGAAACCTTTGCCGACATTGAACAATCCCAACTGACCGTCACTCACCTGGTCGCGCTGATTGATCGTGAACAGGGAGGAAAAGAGAAACTGGAGGAGAATGGACAGTTTAAATTGCACACCGTTTTTACCTTAACTGACTTATTGCAAATTTTATTAAAAATCGCCGCCATCAATTCAGAAGAGCGCTGCATGGTGGAACAGCTTATATTGGAAAGGTCTCTATAAGTGATGATCTCCTCTTTAACCTATGCCAAACGCGCCAACACCTGCCCTGCGCCCCTGGCCAGCCACTTGTTTAACTTGATGGACAGCAAGCAAACTAATTTGTGCGTTGCCGCAGATGTGAATTCCGCACCCGAATTACTGGCGTTGGCAGATGAAATTGGCTCTGAAATTTGCTTATTGAAAACACACATTGATATGCTGGCTGATATCACGCCGACCTTTTATCCCCAATTAAATGCATTGGCAAAGAAACATGACTTTCTCATTTTTGAAGATAGAAAATTTGCAGACATTGGCAACACGGTCAAACGGCAATATGAAGGCGGTAGCTTTTGCATTGCTGATTGGGCGCACATTATCAATGCGCACAGTTTGCCCGGGCCTGGCATCCTTCAAGGCTTACAAACCGTAGGACTTCCCAAAGGCCGGGGGTTATTCTTGCTTGCCGAAATGAGTTCCGCCGGAAATTTACTGGATGAGGCTTATGTCCATAAAACACTGGCCATGGCTAAATTATTTCCTGAGTTTGTGATTGGCTTCATTACGCAACACGGTATCAGCCCAGAGCCGCACTGGATCAACGCCACACCAGGCGTACAGCTTAATATCAGCACGGACAGTTTTCATCAACAATATGTCACACCGGAAACCGCCATTCTTGACAATGGTACGGACATCATTATTGTTGGCCGCGGCATTTTGACCGCTAACCATCCTCTCAAAACAGCGCGCCAATATAAAAAGCGCGGTTGGGATGCCTACCTTGCGCGCACCCGTTAAGGCGCGCGGTGGATTAGACGCTTTTCACCGTCACGCAAAACACCCTCAAGCCGCAAAAATAGCTTTCCCTATTCTGATACAAGTTGCCCCCTCAGCAATAGCGGCTTCATAATCCTGCGACATGCCCATGGATAAGGTATCAAGAGATGGAAATTGCGTTTTCAACGCCAGATAAAGGATAGAAAGCCGATGAAACACCTGACGTTGCTGCGTGACATGCTGGCCAGGCCTAGGAATACACATTAACCCACGAAACATCAGGCGCGGCAAACACGCCATCTTTGCCGCAAGAATGGGTGCTTCTTCTATCGACACACCCGACTTACTGGCTTCTCCATCCAGATTGACTTGCAAACAAACATTGAGTGGCGGCAAATGCGCTGGCCGTTGCTCACTCAATCGTCTCGCCAGTTTTTCACTATCCACACTATGCACCCACGCAAAATGTTCTGCAATTTTTTGAGTTTTATTCGCTTGTAACGGACCAATGAAATGCCATTCAATCGGGTAAGCTTGCAAGGCCGCAAGCTTAGGCCGTGCTTCCTGCCAATAATTTTCACCAAACATTAACTGGCCTGCTTGCACGGCCTGTAAAATATGCTCCACCGATTGTTGTTTACTGACTGCCAGCAATGTCACCGAGTGCGAAGGACGCCTATATTTTTTTTCATAGGCGGCCACTTGAAGCCTGACAGCATTTAAATGATCTGCGATAGAAATAACGTCATCCTCATTCGCCATGTCGCAACTGTCTTCTCAGCCATTCCCGCTAAAAAACGCGGGAATGGCTTCCTTGTTTTTATGCTGCGCAAAAGCCAAGCTTTTGCTTGCACCAAAAGGGGGAGAACCGCGATCTCCCCCTTTGGAATCCCCCATCGCAAAATGTTCAGCGGGAATCGCTGCTGTCTTCTCACTAAGCGTCAAGATAATGAAGGCCCTGCCTGCCTAATCGCAGCACTCACTTCAAAACGTTTGAAGTTTTCAACAAAGAGCTCAATCAAGGTGCGCGCGTTTTCATCATGTGCAGCGGTATCAGCCCATGCTTTACGTGGATTCAATAAGCTTGCATCCACACCTGTCATGGCGGTTGGGACTTCCAACTGAAACCCTGGCAAGGTTTCATAATTGGCCCGCTTTAATTCACCCTTCACAATGGCGGTCACGACAGCACGCGTGGTTGGAATGGGGAAACGATGTCCACCCTCACTATGAGAGCCGCCTGTCCAGCCCGTATTCACTAAATAGACCTGTGCATCATGGTGTGTTAAACGTTTCATCAACAGTTCTGCGTAAACCCGCGGCGGCAAAGGAAAGAATGGCGCGCCAAAACAAGTGCTAAAGGTTGGCTTAATGCCACTGCCTTGCCCTACTTCGGTGCTGCCAACCAGCGCCGTATAACCACTTAAAAAATAATAAGCCGCTTGTTCCGTTGACAGTTTAGCAACGGGTGGCAACACACCAAACAAATCGCAGGTTAAAAACAAAATGGCATTCGGTTGAGCACCGCCATTACTTTCCACACGCTGTGGAATAAATTCGCGTGGATAAGCCGCGCGCGTATTTTGCGTCAGGCTTGCATCTGCGTAATCCGGTTGCTTTGTCACGGGATTCAAAACGACATTTTCAATCACCGCGCCATATTGAATGGCATTCCAGATAAGTGGTTCACGCTCTTCTGACAAATCGATGCACTTGGCATAACAGCCGCCTTCAAAATTAAAAACGCCGTCTTCGCCCCAGCCATGCTCATCGTCACCAATGAGAAAACGTTCGGGATCCGCGGAAAGCGTGGTTTTGCCCGTGCCCGACAAACCAAAGAAAAGGGCGGTGTCGCCCTCTTTGCCCACATTCGCCGCACAGTGCATGGGTAAAATATCGTGCTGTGGAAACAGGAAATTCAACACGGAGAACATCGCTTTTTTAATTTCACCCGCGTAATGCGTGCCGCAAACCAAAATGCGCCGTTGCTCAAAATTCAAAATGACCGCCGCGTCACTGTTCACTCCGTCTGCCGCACCCTCTGTCTTGAAACCAGGCACACTTAAAATGGTCCATTGATTGGCTTCCGTCGTGGTATGCGGTGTTTCAGGACGAATGAATAACACCGTCGCAAATAAATTTTGCCAGGCAAACTCTGTCATCACTTTCACCGGCACACCAAGCGTTTTATGCTCCCCCACTTTTAAATAAGACACAAAGTACGTATCTTTGCTATCCAGATAATCGCTCGCCTTTTGCCAGAGGGCATCAAACCGATCGCCGCTAATAGGTTGATTGGTGGCGTTCCAGTCAACTTTGGTGTCCGTCACCGGCCCTTTCACAATATATCTGTCTTTCGGAGAGCGTCCGGTACGCGCGCCGGTTTTCACCACCAACGCCTGATTCGCCGCCAGCTCAGCCTCACCCCGTATCAGCGCGGCTTCCACTAATTCTTTTATAGACAAATTGATGCGTGGTTTGCTCGCGGTGTAAAACATTTCATTAACGGAATCGACCATTTGCGTCTCCTTCATTGGCTTGCTGATGCTTATTTGAAACTTATGGGGGGTATTGTAACCAAAAACCCTGCCAGAGGCACTAGTCGTCAATCACCCTTCTTGGCTGCAAAACGAATAAAAGTAGGGTGGATTAGACGCGCTGTTTGCGTCGTAATCCACCAAGGCTAAGCTACACAAATCAAATGTCGCCCATTTTGATGCAATTTGGTGGATTACGACGCAAACAGCGCGTCTAATCCACCCTACATTTGCAATAATTCACGCACCTTTTGCAATAACTCACGCACCTTGGCATCTTCAACCTGGTCAAAATGCTCGTACCAGGCACCCACCGCGCCCAATGAATCCGGCGTGAGTGGGCAGATGAGGTGATCAACCGATAAGGCTATGCGCTGACAGACATTTTTGTCGGCAACGGGCACAGCCACCACGATGGCCGACGGGTCATATTGCATCAAGGCATTCACCGCCGCCTGCATGGTCGCGCCCGTTGCAATGCCATCATCCACTAAAATGACATGCTTATTTTTCAAATCAGGAAAAGGGCGATCTCCTCGGTACGCTTTTACACGACGATCCAGTTCTTGCTTTTCTTTTGCAATCACATTCGCCATGTCCTCGGTGGAAATGGACAAATCCTGAATAATGTCTTCATTAAAAACGCAGGTGCCGTCCATGGCAATGGCGCCCATGGCAAGCTCATCATAGCGAGGCACGCCTAATTTTCTCACCACAAACACATCAAGCGGCGCATGTAATGCTTGCGCCACTTCAAAGGCAACCGGCACACCGCCGCGCGGCAATGCCAGCACCACCAAATCTGGCCGGTTCACATAAGACGATAAAGCTTGCGCTAGGACGCTTCCGGCCTGCTCTCGATCGACATATTTCTCCATGTCCTCTCCTTTATTTTCCGACGCAAAAACTCGAAAAAATGCGGCCCAGCAAATCATCCGCCGTAAATTCGCCGGTAATGTCATTTAACGCTAACTGCGCCAAACGCAAATCTTCGGCTGCCAGTTCACCCGCACCGGCGTGTTTTAATTGCGCCAGACTACTTTCAACATGCTGCGTGGCTCGCCTGAGCGCCTCTAAATGGCGGCGTCTTGCGAGATAAAGGCCCTGGTCACTTCCATCAAACCCCACTTGTGACTTAATGCACTGCCTCAGTTGCGCGATCCCCTCACCCGTTTTGGCTGACAGGGAAACAACCCATCCTTGTTCATTTTCAATGAGCGAGGCAGGCTCATCCAGCAAATCAATTTTATTTCGAATCAGAATCCTTTTCCTGGTTTTGATCACGTTAAACGGGGATGCCTCTTCAGACCCTGGATGTCGCGCATCCTGCAAATATAACACGATATCCGCTTTTTCAATTTCATGATACGCCCGGCGTATCCCTTCTTGCTCCACCACATCGCAACTATCACGCAAACCGGCCGTATCAATGAGGTGCATGGGCATATCGTCAATTAAAACATAATCGCGCAAAACATCGCGTGTTGTGCCAGGAATATCAGTGACAATAGCCAATTCTTTTCCGCTCAAACAGTTTAATAAACTGGATTTCCCCACATTAGGCGCACCCGCAATGACGGCGGTAATGCCTTCTCGTAAAAAAGAACCTTGCGTGGCATTTTTCTGAATATCCTGCAACTGATTTAACATTTCCTGCATGCGCGCCAACATTTTTTTATCGCTTAAAAAATCAATTTCCTCGTCAGTGAAATCAATGGCGGCTTCCACATACATACGCAAATGAATCATTTTTTCAAGGACAGCGTGAATCACCGCTGAAAATTCCCCTTGCAGTGAACGCACCGCCAAACGCGCTGCCTGCTGGGATGAGGCGTCAATCAAATCGGCGATGGCTTCCGCTTGCGCCAAATCAAGCTTCCCATTTAAAAACGCCCGTTCAGAAAATTCCCCGGGTCTCGCTAATCGCGCGCCGGCCTTCAACACACATTGCAACAACAAATCCACCACCACCGGCCCGCCATGGCCCTGCAGCTCTAAAATATCTTCGCCTGTAAAAGAATGAGGATTCGGAAAAAAAATGGCAACGCCCTCATCAAGCGCCACGCCTTGCGTATCTCGAAAGACAACATACGTCGCCTCGCGCGGTTTTAATTCACGCGCTGTCACTTGCCGCATGATATGGCACACCAATGGCCCTGAAACACGCACAATGGCAATGCCGCCGCGGCCTTTCGGCGTGGCTTGTGCAACAATGGTCTCTTCTGAATGGAATGGTGTCATAAGACAATCAGGGCGGCGGATGATACCGGAATGCGTCATCCGCCGCTCACTCTATTTATCAAGCGAGCGCATCACATACCACTGCTGCGCGAATGACAAGGTGTTATTGACAAACCAGTACAGCATCAACCCGGCTGGGAAGCTGGCAAATAACACGGTGAAAACAAGGGGCATCATCATCATCACCTTGGCCTGAATGGGATCGGGCGGCGGCGGATTTAAACGTTGCTGTACAAACATGGATAAACCCATCAACACGGGTAAAACGTAATAAGGGTCTTGCTGAGACAAATCATGTATCCAGAAAATAAACGGGGCTTGCCGCAACTGCACACTTTCGACCAACACCCAATAAAGTGCAATGAAAACCGGAATCTGAATCAACACCGGCAAACACCCACTCATGGGGTTCACTTTTTCCTGACGATATAATTCCATGGTGGCTTGCGTTAATTTTTGTTTATCCTCCGCAAAACGTTCTTTCAGCGCCGCCATTTTGGGCTGCAATTTTTTAAGCACGCTCATGGAACGATAACTTTTGGCTGATAGCGGATAAAAAATCAGCTTAATGACAACCGTCACCAGCACAATCGACCAGCCCCAGTTGCCAACCACCGCATATATTTTTTGCATCGCCATAAAAATCAAGGCCGAAATAAACCAGAACCAGCCATAATCAATGGTTAACTTCAACCCGGGGGCGGCTTGCTCCAATAAATCAGCAATGGCGGGGCCGGCATAGAGTTTCACTTGTGTGGATACTTGTGTCCCGGGTTGAGCGGTCAGCGCTTGCCCAATCATGCCAATGGTGTACAAGCCATCCTGAGTGACTTTTGAATAATACGTTGAGACAGCTTCTTTGGGCGGCACCCACGCACCCACAAAATAATGCTGAATCATGGCCACCCAGCCATCTTTAACGGCTTGCTCCAGGTTTGTTTTATCCATCTCTTTAAAAGGGACTTTCTGAAACGCTTTGGCTGGCGTGGTAATGGCCGCACCGAAGTAAGTCGCTAAATTGACAAATCCGCCATGGCTCACGGGCGGTGTATTTTTACGCATTAGCTGCGTATATAAGTTGCCTGCCCAAGGTTCGCTCGACTGGTTATTAAGCGTATAACCCACTTTGATTTCATAACTACCGCGTGTGAAGGTAAAGGTTTTTAAGACCTTAATACCGTTTTTCTGCCAGCGCAGCGTCACCACCACGTCATTTTCACCTGGGTCCAATGAATAGTCACTGTGATCCATCGTATAAAGTGCTTGTCTGTTTGAGGTATCCGGCCCCATTTTGCCTAGCAAACCGCTTTCTGCAATGTAACGGGTGCTTGAATCATTGGTCAGCAGGGTAAAGGGCTGCTTTGACCCTAATGATTCGGGATAAGCCGGTAATTTCACGCTCACAATGTCACCACCGCGCGTATCAATGGCGACATCCATCAAATCCGTCTTGACTGAGATCAGCTGGCCCGTGGCAGGAGCTGCAAGCCCCGCTTTGACCCCTGCGGGTTCTGTGTTGGCCTCCCTTGCCGTTGTGTTCGCACTCTCATTCCGCGCACTCGCATCAGGGGTAAAATGACTAGGGGTCTCGGCCACGCCGGAAGCAGCAGAAGCCGGAGGCGCCGCCATGACAGGATGCTCACGCTGCCAAGCCTGATAAAGAAAGAGGCCAATGACGACTAACAAGGAGTACAGGGCAATTCTTAGGGTCTCTAACATGGCGTTCAACTTCTACTTAATAAATTTAAAGGGTAATTTTTGAGTTTTGGGTGCCGGCTGCCCCGGCTGCCGCACGGGGTCAAACCCACCAGGACACCAAGGGTGACAACGTAATAAACGCCCGCATGCGAGCGCCCCTCCTTTCAGACAGCCATGCAGGGTAATCGCTTCCATGGCATAAGCAGAGCAGGAAGGTTCAAAACGACAGCACGGGCCTAACAGTAAGCTAAAAACATAGCGATACAGGCGAATCAGGCGGATTAAACAGACTGTGAGGAATGAATGAAGGGCTGCCATAAGTGATTGATATCTTCCCGTAATGCTTTTTTGTCAAAAGAAGAGCAGCTTGCGCGTAAAATGACGACAAAATCTCGCTCCAACAGGGCTTCTCGGTGGTGCCGGAAGCTTTCACGCAGGATACGTTTCACCTTGTTCCTGTCAACCGCCCGCCTGACATGCCGCTTGGCGATGTTAACGCCTAGCCTAGCATGAGACATCCCATTTGGCCGACTTAACACTAGCAGATAGTGATGGGCCAATTTGCTGGGCCTAGCCGCAAAAACAGATTGAAAATCTGACTGGCGAATCAGCCTGTCCTGCCGCGAAAAACGTAACATGGCTTATGGTGTAAGCCTTGCACGACCCTTGGCACGACGACGACTAATCACCGCCCGGCCGTTTTTGGTGGCCATGCGAGCGCGAAACCCGTGGGTTCTTTTTCTTTTCAAAACACTCGGTTGGAACGTTCTTTTCATGACGGTCTACTCAATGCTGGTTCACTATTAACAGGGGGCTTATGTTAGGGGTAAGCTAGGCGATTGTCAAACAAAAAGCCTTAAAAAAAACAGGGGGTTCGGGTTGTTCAGGTAAGATTCTGTTAAGGCTAGTGAGGTATAATTTTCTATAGTTGAGTCAGATGTGGTTAAATAATATACTAAATGAGGGGTGGGCAATGCCGAGAAAATGGGGGAAATCGTCGGAAGAGGGTGTCAAGCGGCCTCCGTCACGCGATGATCTGGTGGTGGCGTATTTTACGGAATGTTTTAATGATAAGGATGTCCTGGATAAATTTCAGGAGGACATAACCCAGATAGCCCAGATAAGCCAGAGAAACCCTGGTGACGGTTTAAGTCGAATTTTTGATCCCTTTCCAGAACTAGATGCGCAGCTGGCCTTGCCCCTAGACGAATCCATGCTCAAAACGTTGCGGGAAACGATGAAAGCGACCCTTAAGGAACTCAAGCCAAACCAGCGTCCCTCTGACATAAACCCCATGGAGCTTGCCACGCTCCTACTTAATAACGTACCTGACTTAAAAGCATTTACGAATTGCTTTTTTTACATCGCGTTCCGTGATCTATGTGATGAAAACGGGAAGTTGAAAAACCCCTTGGCAGTTCTATTTAATATTAATTCATTACTTTCAGACAATAAACCTAGTACCCTCATCAATGCTTATGTATCGAAGATGCTCCTCCCGAAGGCATTTTGGGACCTGCTTTTTGAGGTTGCCGAAAAAGGAGACGATGGTAGTATGATGCCTTTACTTGCTGGGGTTCCTGCATCGACCTTCACCGCCCTTATAAGCAATTCGCTTAATCATTACGCTTTGCCGAAGTATCAATCAGCGTATGACCTTCATTTGATGTCAGAAGCTGAACCTAGGCCAGGTGAATTACACGTACAATGTGATGCTGACGGATTGAAATATCAGGTGTATCGTCTAGATATACAAACGATTCCGTATAGTAAGCTGCCAGAAAACTTTCCGCGAGAATTTAAAAAGATTGATGATATCATAGAATTTTTGCCTAGTATTCTGGCATTCACATCAAGGAATGGTCACACCCTTAAGTTAGACCCCGCTGTTTTGAAAAATGAGCTTTCTGGTTTTGTTACTAAAAATGTTGGCCTGAGCGCCCTTATAAAACAGGCGCTTTCTGAAGACCACCCATTAGAGAATGTCATTAATCTCGAAGTAAATGCTGAAAATCAGAATGGCGAGCTGGCAGCAGGCAACGAAGAAATTAAACCACTTCCAACGTTTGCTGGGTTTTTAACAGAGAATAATAAGAAATTAAATGAGTATCTAGCTGGTGTGTACAATCAAGGCAATACAAGTACCGTGATGAACCGTCTGTTTGGTAATCCTGACACGCTGCCCTCCTTCACCCCCGCCACCGATAAATTATCAGCTTTAGCGGAAGCTGCATCCGACCCCCACAAACTCCGAGCTTGGGTTCATGATACGCTGCTGTTTGCTAAAGCGCTTTTATTTGATGAAAAGGGCAACATAAAAGATGAAATTCTCGCTTGTTTAAAAGGCGCAGCTCCCGACGGTCTAAAATCGACTTTCGAAATTAACGAAGACAATACGCACATACATCCTATATTCAATAGCTTCTGGACTTACCTGTTCTACACAAAGGAGGCTGATAATTTATTCGAGCAAATAGAAAACGAGAATCCGGATAGGCCTTTATTAAAAAGGGAGCTAGACGCATACAAAAATCAATTTTTGAAGGATGACACAAAATTAGATGCAGCCTTTTCCCGCCTGAATATGCTCAAAAAGCAATATCATGAGACTTATGCGAGCTTGGAGCGGGAACTTAAAAAAGAGTCGGAGGGTAGCGAACTACGAAAGCTTGCCGCGAAGGTGAAAAATCAAATCGACTATTTTCTCAGTCGTAAAAAGGAAAAGCTTAGCGCGAATGATTGGAGCATGCTCACACATACCCTTAGCTGCACCGAAAATGCACTTGCCGACCCTACTAATCTCGAAACGGCGGCAGCAGCAAAACGGCAAGCAGACAAATTAAACAAATTCCCTTGGGGCAAAGCCATTGGCGGCGCACTCTTAATTCTGGCATCCGCGACACTCATCGTAGGAAGCGTCTTACTGTTGCTTGGAACATTTGGATTATCCGCGCCCATTTCCCTGCCTGCCTTTATTACGGGTGTGACAGGCCTTGGATTAGGCCTTGGCATTGCCAGTGCGGCACTTGGTATAGGTAGCGCGATTGGTGGCAGTTTCTTGTTTCATAAAGCTGCCAAGGAAAATTCGAAGCCATTAGACGAGGCAGACGACAAGACCTATAAAAATGGCTACATTCCGATTCAGGTAGGGCCGCCAGTAAGATAGAGCCTGTTGACATTCGCATGGATATTGCATCATTCGCTCATCGTTGGAGTAGCCTAGCCCCTCGGGGCGGGTCAACGATCGGAAAAGAACTATTATATTAGCTAAATATAGGGGGTAGGATCTGCCAGATTAGCCTCATCAAACCCTTTCTTTCTCAATGCGCAACTATCGCAAACACCACATGCCTTACCATCAGAGTCGGCCTGATAACAGGAAACGGTCATACCATAGTCAACCCCTAGAGAAAGGCCAAGCTTGACTGTTTCAGCCTTTGAGAGATTCATAAGAGGCGTATTAATAGTTATCTTCCCTTCCTCTACTCCCGTTTTAGTGGCTAATTTAGCTAGTTTTTGAAAAGCCTCAATATATTCAGGTCGACAGTCAGGATAGCCAGAAAAATCAACTGAACTAACACCAATAAAAATATCGTCCGCCTTTAGAACTTCAGCCCAGCCTAATGCAAAAGATAAAAAGATAGTATTCCTGGCAGGCACATAGGTAACCGGAATTGTATTGTCACCTTTATAGTCCGGCACATCTAATGCCGTATCGGTTAATGCCGATCCGCCTAGCTGAGCAATGGGTATCTCAACGATATGATGGTCAGCATCAAAATGAGCAGCAATTTTTTTAGCGGCGTTCAATTCAGCTGAATGGCGTTGGCCATAGTTAAAGCTGATTGCATGGCACTTAAAACCTTTAGATTTTGCATACGCAAGGCAAGTTGTGGAATCTAAACCGCCGGAAAATAGTATTACTGCATTTTTCATATAATGATCCTAGTATGAAGTTATTTATTATAAAATTTTTTGCAATCGCTTTTCCTAATGCCTCGAGACGGGTGCTTCGCACCCTCCTCGGCATGAACGGTTTACTGTTCTTTTCCGATAGTTGACCCGCCCCGAGGGGCTAGGCTACCCCTAAAGAACCAGCTATATAATCGCTCAATGATCATAGGGTTGCAATTACCTTAACACCTAATGATTCAGCGATATCGGTAAGCGTTATATTCGGGCCTGCCGTCAATTAGTCAGCATGAATTTCGGACCATGTAGGGTGGATTAGGCGCTTTTTGCCGTAATCCACCAAATCAAATTTCATTTTCTTTATTCAAAAGTTTATCAATTAACGGAACCGTTATCTCAATTCTAATATGTTTCAAAGCCTTAAACTGATCCTAGACAATACTGACCTTGATTAGGTTGTACTAGATAAAGCTTGCGATAGCGGAAAAATGCTTCATAAAAAACGGGGCGAAAAGAAATGAAATTTGATTTGGTGGATTACGGCAAAAAGCGCCTAATCCACCCTACATTATCCGGAATTCATGCTGAAGAAAATGCCCCGAGGGGCTAGGGCACTCGCAACGACAGGAGGAATGGCAAGGCACACAAAAAAGCCCCGTGTTCGTCAATGAACGCGGGGCTTTTTCAAGCATGCAAGCTTCAAACCCAATCAAGTACCCGAGATCTCAATCTCTTTCATGCTCAAACGAATGCGGCCCTGTCTGTCAACCTCCAGAACCTTTACCCTGACCACTTGGCCTTCTGCCAACCGGTCGCTCACATTGGCAATGCGTTCATTTGCAATTTGGGAAATATGAACCAATCCTTGTTTGCCTGGCAAAATGGTCACTAACGCACCAAAGTCCATTAGCTTGGTGACGGTACCCTCATAAATGGTACCCACCATCACTTCCGCCGTTAGCAGTTCAATACGTCGTAATGCTTCTTCACAGGCCGACAAATCAGCCGCCGCGACTTTCACCACACCGTCGTCACTAATATCCACCACCGTACCCGTTTCTTCGGTCAGGGCGCGAATGGTCACGCCGCCTTTTCCAATGACATCCCGAATTTTATCCGTTGGAATGCGTATGCTTAAAATGCGTGGCGCATAAGCCGACATTTCCTGACGTGGGCCTGTTAAGGTTTTATTCATTAAATCCAGAATATGCAAACGCCCATCACGCGCCTGATCCAGTGCGTTTTTCATGATTGCTTCTGTGATACCATCGATTTTGATATCCATTTGCAATGCGGTCACCCCTTCTGCCGTTCCCGCCACTTTGAAATCCATGTCACCCAGATGGTCTTCATCGCCCAAAATATCGGTTAACACGGCATACTTATCACCTTCCTTGACGAGCCCCATGGCCACACCGGCAACATGCGATTTAATGGGCACACCCGCATCCATCAAGGCCAGACTGGTTCCACACACCGTTGCCATGGAACTGGAACCGTTGGATTCCGTAATTTCTGACACGACGCGCAGCACATAGGAAAATTCTTTCAGGTCAGGTAACACCGCCGCCAAACCACGTTTTGCCAAATTACCGTGGCCAATCTCACGTCGTTTTGGACTGCCCACCATACCCAATTCACCCACCGAATAAGGAGGGAAGTTGTAGTGCAGCATAAAGGTTTCCTTATGCTCGCCTTGCAACGCATCAATTGTCTGGGAGTCACGTTCAGTGCCCAGTGTTGCGACCACTATCGCTTGTGTTTCGCCGCGGGTAAACAGGGCGGAACCATGTGTACGGGGTAGCAAACCCACTTGAATGTCAATGGGTCTAACCGTGCGCGTATCCCTGCCATCAATTCGCGGCGCACCTTCCAGCACGCGCGTACGCACAATGCTTCGCTCCAGTTTGCCAAACACGTTCTTGACGTCTTGCACCACGCCCAACGCGTCTTCCTTGCCTGCCAACACTTGCTCAAGCACACGCTCACGAAGCTCAGCAATCGCTTCCTGGCGTTCCATCTTATCTTTAATCTGGTACGCTTTTTCCAGTTCCGCCCGGCTTAACTCAAGCACTTGCTTTTCTATGGCCGCATCCACCGCTGCAGGCACCCATTCCGCTTTCACCACACCCGACTCGTCCACCATTTCTTTAATCACCGCGATCACCGACTGCATTTCCCGGTGGGCAAACATCACCGCACCCAGCATCACCGCTTCTGACAGTTGATTTGCCTGTGATTCCACCATTAAAACGGCGGTCTCTGTCCCCGCCACGATCATGTCCAGCCCAGAGGTCGATAACTGCGAAAAAGTGGGATTAAGAAGATAGTTGCCTTCCTGATAACCGACACGCGCTGCCGACAAAATGTTGAGCGCCGGCATCCCTGAGAGTGCTACCACGGCTGCCGCGCCAATCATGGCGGGAATATCAGGGTTAACCTCGGGGTTCATCGACAACACGGTCGCAATCACCTGCACTTCGACATTAAAGCCTTTTGGAAACAAGGGGCGCAAGGGTCGGTCAATCAGTCTGGACGTTAAGACTTCTTTTTCACCTGGGCGGCCTTCGCGCTTGAAATATCCCCCTGGAATGCGGCCTGCCGCATAAGTCCGTTCCTGATAATTCACCGTTAATGGGAAAAAGTCTTTTCCTTCAACGGCGCTGTCCGCGCAAACGAGTGTTACCAGCACAACGGTATCATCCATCGTCACCATGACGGCGGCGGTTGCTTGACGGGCAATGTTGCCCGTTTCAATGGTTAAGGTGTGGTTACCATAACGTAAAGTTTTTTTAATGGCTGTCAAATTAGTCACCTAAATATTCAATTTATTGGGTTGCCGCTATTCTTGAGTGCGGATGTCGCGAATGTCTAACGCTTTGATCAACTTGATATAACGCTCTGAGTCTTTGCTTTTCAAGTAGCGCATCATTTTGCGGCGCTGGCTCACCATGTTGGTCAGGCCATAACGGGTATGAAAATCATGTTTGTTGACTTTTAAATGCTCAGTTAAAGCGCTGATGCGGGCGGATAAAAGCGCAATTTGCACCTCGGGTGAACCGGTATCTTTATCAGCTTGTTGATATTTCTTAACAATGTCAGCCTTCGCGGCGGCAGTTAGCATGTACACTTCTCCACTTTCTATATAGAGTTTCTTTAAAAGGCGGGTATTGTAACGGGGAGTTCAATGAGTAACAAGCCTTTTCCTCGCATCCTCAACGCGATGTTGCTTGTTTTGGTAAAATGCTTGATTGCACGGTTCACCTTAAAAAGGTTACCTATTTCTGAAACCCTGATTTCCTGATAGCATTAAAAGCCAATTAAGTGCTTATGGGTCACCCATTAACCATGCCACGTCAAACAGTGAAGCGACACATCCTCTGCCTGTTGCTGGCCAGTTTTTTGCCAGGCATAAGCCTTCCGGCAACGTTGCCCAAAGGGGACAGCCACATGCAAGCACTTTATGACCAGCATCCTTGGTCCCTGATGTATTATTATGGTGTCACCGTGAACAACCCACTGATTCAGGTGCTCACCTTCAACCACTTAAATCGCTGGCCTGAACACATTCAATCTATTGAAATGGCTAAAACACTTAACGAAGATAATTTTTTACGCAAGCTTGTCAGCCCACTGGTCGGCGTGGTGCAACTGGCTTTCAATCTGACCGTACGCAATGGCAGCGATCAACATACCATTTATGAGTTTGATCCCTACCTCATTTTCCGCTGGGCAAATTTACCCTGGAACAAGATACTCACCACCTCCTTTGCGCTCGCCGAAGGCCTCTCCTATGACTCCTCCATTCCCGCCATTGAAAAGCGTGAAAATGACAATACCAAACGCCTGTTAAATTATTTAATGTTCGAGGCCACTTTTGCGCTACCCCCTTATCCCAGACTACAGCTTGTCGCCCGCGCGCATCATCGCTCAGGGGCTTATGGGTTATATCACGCAGGGAATACAGGCTCTAACGATATTGGCCTTGGCATTCGCTATTTATTCGACTCATGACATGAAAACAAACCCCCTCTTGCAAATCGACCACCTTTCTTGTGTCAGACAAGCGAACCCCTTATTTCTGGACTTGTCTTTTCATCTAGGGGCGGGGGATGTCTTGTTGGTTGAAGGTGCTAATGGTTCTGGCAAATCCAGTTTATTACGTTTGCTAGCTGGCCTTGCCTCTCCTGATGCGGGTGAGATTCGCTGGCAAGGAAAATGTATTCACGCGCATCGTGCTGATTTTTTAGAACACCTGCATTTTATCGGCCACCCAAACGGTCTCAAACCGAAACTAACGGTTTCTGAAAATTTAAAACTGACGAGCCAGCTTCAATTGACGCCCGTCTGCCCGCCGCTCACCGACATTTTGACGGCCTTGCAGTTAACAAACCATCAGCACACCTTGGCACACGAACTTTCTGCGGGTCAAAAGCGTCGGGTCGCGTTGGCGAGGTTGTTACTGGTTCCCAAAAAACTCTGGTTGCTGGATGAGCCTTTAACCGCTCTTGATACGACAACACAACATTTTTTCCTAACTTGTCTCACGCAACATTTACAACAAGGAGGAATGGCTGTCATCAGTTCTCACCACCCCATCACCCTGCCTCATGTCTCGCCACAAACCATCAGGCTGCCATCATGCTAGCCGCCTTTCGATATGTGCTTTACACCGAATTACTTTTACTGTTGAGACGCTCACAGGAATGGTTGCATCCCTTGAGTTTTTTCATCATTGTCATTTGTCTTTTTCCCTTGGCGTTTACCCCTGACACCCGTTTTCTGCAAACCTATATGCCAGGCTGCATCTGGATTGCTGCCTTGCTGGCGAGCTTGCTATCGGTTGAAACTATGTTTTATACCGACATGGAAGACGGCCATCTGGAACAACTGACTTTAAGCCAGCTACCCTTAACCGCCATTATGCTGGCGAAGCTTGCCGCACAGTGGCTAATCACCCAACTACCCCTGGTTTTGTTGACTCCCGTCTTAGGATTATTATTTCACTTGCCCTTTACTGTGACGCTGGCATTAGGATTAAGTTTGTTGCTTGGCACACCCCTATTAAGCCTGCTTGGGTGCTTGGGTGTCACCTTGACGCTGGGATTAAAACAACAGGGCGTTTTGTTGAGCTTGCTTATTTTACCCTTAGCAACACCCGTATTAATTTTTGGAGTGAGCATTGTGCAGCAAGCACAAGCGGGCCTTAATATGGCCGGACCGCTTGCGTTTTTAGCGGGGTTATCTGTCTTTGCCATGACACTATTGCCCATCGCCATTGCCTCAATGGTGAAGGTTAGCTTGGACGACTAACCTCCCTTTCAGGAGGCGTTGTTGCATCAATCAAATGTTATCCATTTTGATGCCATTTGGTGGATTACGGCAAAAAACGCCTAATTCGCGCCCTACATTTACTAACCCTTTCAGGATACATTTCCGAGCGGTTTAAACGCCTGAATGCCGGTTTGCGCGCGACCCAGCACCAGCGCGTGAATATCCGCTGTCCCTTCATAGGTTTTAACCGTTTCCAGATTCACCATGTGCCGCATCACATGAAACTCTTCCATGATGCCATTCCCGCCATGAATGTCACGCGCTTCACGCGCAATGTCAAGCGCGCTCACGGTTGAGAAACGTTTCATCATGGAAATCATGGGTGATGCCGCGCGCCCTTCATCTTTTAACCGGCCTAATCGCAAACAACCTTGCAAGCCTAAACTAATATTTGTTTGCATATTGGCTAATTTAAATTGTATTAACTGATTCGCGGCAATGGGCTGATTAAACTGAACCCGATCCAGCGCATATTGCCGCGCCGCATGCCAGCAAAATTCCGCCGCGCCCAATGCGCCCCAGGCAATGCCGTAACGCGCGTTATCAAGACAGCCCAACGGCCCAGACAAGCCGTCTGCTAATGGCAATTCATTTTCATCAGGAACAAACACATCCTCCATCACAATTTCACCCGTCACGGACACACGCAAACTCAACTTTCCATGCATCACAGGCGTAGACAAGCCTTTCATGCCTTTTTCCAAAATATAGGCGCGAATCCGCGCCTTTTCATTCCGCGCCCAGATAATAAAAACATCGGCCACCGGTGAGTTGGTAATCCACATTTTGGTGCCATTTAAAAGATAACCTCCCGCTACTTTTTTAGCACGCGTGTCCATGCCTGCCGGATCAGAACCATGATTGGGTTCAGTCAAGCCAAAACAGCCCACCCATTCACCTTGCGCCATTTTGGGTAAATATTTTTGCTTTTGCTGTTCGCTGCCATAAGCATAAATGGCGTGCATACTTAAACTGGACTGCACACTCACCAATGAACGATACCCTGAATCAACGCGCTCCAGTTCTCGCATGATCAATCCATAAGACACATAATTCACCCCTGCACAGCCATAACCCTGAATGGTCGCGCCCAACAATCCTTGCTCGCCCATCTGCCGCATGAGCGCGGCATCAAACTGTTCTTCCCGAAAAGCAGCGAGCACCCGAGGTTGCAACTGACCTTGCGCAAATTCGCGCACCGAGTCACTGATTAGGCGTTCTTCTTCCGATAATTGCTCGTTAAAAAATAAGGGATCATCCCATTTAAAAGCAGACATGGCTGTGTTTGACATATCCTGTTCCCTGTCTTAATGCTGCAAAATTAATAGAGCCTGCCAGCCATTCCCGCTAAAAACGCGGGAAGGCTTCCTTGTTTTTATGCTGCGCAAAAGCCACGCTTTTGCTTGCACCAAAAGGGGGAGAACCGCGATCTCCCCCTTTGGAATCCCCCATCGCGACATGTTCAGCGGGAATCGCTGAGAGCCTGCCATCTTTCATCGTGACCACGCGTTCACAACGCTGACTGACGGCTTGATCATGCGTTATAATAACAATGGTTCGCCCTTCCTGGCGATTTAAATTTGCCAACACCGTCATCACGTCCTTGCCCGTTTCAGAATCGAGCGCGCCTGTTGGCTCATCCGCCAAAATAACGGCGGCATCCCCAACCAGTGCTCTAGCGATGGCCACACGTTGCTGCTGTCCGCCGGAAAGCTGGCTGGGTCGATGTTCCGCTAAATGCGCCACGCGCATTTTGGCAAGTGCCTGATGCGCTTTTTCCTGCGCGAGTGCGCGCGGCAGCCCGCGATAAAATAAGGGTAACATCACATTTTGCAACGCTGAAGACCGTGGAAGCAAAAAAAACGACTGGAATACAAACCCGATTTTTTCATTTCGTAATGACGCTAACGCAGCCTCTGACAACCCAGATACTTCTTGGCCTAAAAACCAGTGATGACCTTCGGTTGGCCGATCAAGCAAGCCAAGAATATGCATCAACGTTGATTTGCCTGAACCAGACGCCCCCATAATGGCTGTCATCTCGCCGCTGTTAAGCGTGAAATCAACGGCGTGCAACGCTGCAATGAGGTTATCGCCTAATCGATAGGTTTTGGAAACCCCTTGTAATTTAATCAGGGATGACAATTTTATCGCCCTCCTTTAACCCTGATAAGATGGCCACGTCATTGACAGTCGTTTTGCCCGTTTTAATGGCGACTCTGATCACCTTGCCTGATACCGGATCAAAGCGCTGCACCGAGGCTTCATTGCCCGTCTCGCTCACGGCTGCGAGCGGCACCATCATGGCGGCTGCTTCATCGACATCAATCTCCACCTTCGCGCTCATACCAGGATGAACATCACGTTGTTCAGCCGCACTTAAACGGGACACCACCACCTCAACCGTAAACGTTGGCATACCGCCATTGCCGCTTTCGCCTTGTTGATCAACCCGTTTCACTTTGCCGTATAAAACATGTTCGGCAAAAGCGATCCCCGTGACTTTGACTTTTTGCCCCGCTTTTAATTGATTCACCCTTAATTCATTCGCCTTAATTTTGATGGATAACCCACTCATATCACCCAATACGGCCAAAACGTCACCTTGTTTCACCATATCGCCTTTGCCGATTCTTTTAACCTCACCTTCCATTTTATCGGGTGACAACAACACACCCGCACTGAAGGACATAACTTGCAGATTTTCTGCCTCATTATTCAAATGCAGCGCTTGTGCAATTTTATCCACATCTGCAATCGTCAAATCAAAAAGGGCTTTTTCCTTTATTTTTAACGGGTGGAGAAATCCTGACAGCGCATCTTTTGCCTGCAACAGGCTTAACTGCCCTGCATAATAATTTGTTTGCCTTGACTTATAATCATCATCAGAAATCAACTGATTTTGATGTAAAAAAGTCGCTTCGGATAATTGTGTTTTGCCCATATTAAATTCATTTTTGGCTTTAATATATTGCATGAGCGCGGCTTTATAATCTGAAATAAATTTTGAGGAAGACAAAACAAATAATAACTGACCCGATTTTACCGCTTCACCAAATTGAAATGGCATGGCCATGATCACGCCGTCTGCAGGACTCACAATCACTTGCGTCGTAACCGGCTGCACGATACCCGTATAAAATAGCGTATTGGTATATGCCCGCCTGGTTACCACGGATAAATGGCCATGCGGTATGGTTGGCTCGCGCGAACAGGCCTGCATGAACATAACAAACAAGCACCCTATTACTATTTTAAAAAAAAACATTACAACCTCACCTGAACATCCCATGTTTTCAATGTATGGCCCACCAGAAAATCGACATTGACCAATGATTTTATATAATTTACACGCGCCCCCAGCAAAATTTGTTGCGACATGATCAATTGAGTTTGCGCGCCTTGCAATTCCAGACTATCAATCAAACCATGTAAATATTTTTGATAACTGACACGATACGTTTTTTCCTGCCACTTCTCTGACTCTCGCGCAAATCGCAACGCATTTCGTGCGCTAATAACGCTATTCCAGCCATTGATGGCGCTGGTTTGCTTGTTCCATTTTTCCTGTTTCAACGCAAGCTCCGCCTGCTGAATGGCAATTTTGGCCTGTTGAACCGCCTGTTTACTTGCCTGATCGTCAATTGGCACTTGCAAAACCAACGACACACCCTGACTTTGATTAATGCCATTCGTCAAACTATTCCAGCCAGCATTATCTCCCCCGCCAATGCCATTGCCGGTTGATGCTGAAGCCGATAAATTTAATTGCCACCTCGTATTATCTTCAGCCGATGTTAATGCGCGTCTTGATGAACCATTTAATGTAATCTGATCTGTTTGGTATTGTATGTCTTGCTCCAACACAAACGCCTTGGTTTCCTCAAGCGTGGGCATATGATATTTCTGCTGCAATTTGTCCATGTCAAGCGAGGCAAAACTAACCGTTAGATTTGGATCCAGTCCAATCGCGGCTAACAACGCATATTGCATTTGCAATAAATTGTTTTTGTTATTTTCGAGTTGCGTTTTAGCACTGGCCAGATTTGCCTTGACGGTCACCAACTCATTTCCGGCTTTATGTCCCGCTTTAATAAATAACCTTGTTTGATGCACCGCCGCCTCTGCGCGCTTTACCGCATCCTGATCAATTTGAATGGCTTTCTCTGCTGCCACAATATCCAGATAAGCAGAAACCACGGCAGAAACGGTATTACGCAGCGCGCTTTCAATGGCGAGACGCGAAATCATTTCTGAGTCGCGCGCATTATTTAACGCGGTTTGTACAATGGCTTTTCCAAAGCCACGCATTAAAGGTTGCACCACCTGCATTGACAAACCTGGATTAAAGTCTCCATTATCCTGATTGATTGAAGTCACTGTCACCTGTGTTCCAACCGGCGTCAAAAGTGATGCCCCAGGTTGCGCGCTCCATCCCTGCGTCATCACTGAAGGCAACAGCGGCACACTGTTTCGTGTGGTGGTTGCTGATGCTTGAAAAGAAAAATGGGGATGGAACGCCCATTGTTGCACTTGGAGGTTAAACTTTTCAGAAAGATAGCTTAATTGCGTTTGGCGTACGTTTGGATTGTCACGCACGGCTAATTGAATGGCGTCATGCAAAGACAGCCGAATTTTTTTAGGCGTAGGCTTTGAGGTCGCGGCAAAAACAACCGTGAGCGTAGTCATTAACCCCAAAAATACAAACGCTCGCCCAAACTCCCAAATGCTTATTTTACGCATTTGGCCAATTTAACGGGCGTAACTACAAAGCAACTGACTTTTAATCGCATGACGCTTAATCGCCAGTTGAACTAAATGTGTCAGTAATTCTGTATAAGCGATACCAGATGCCGCCATTAATTTTGGATACATGCTGATGCTGGTAAATCCTGGTAGCGTATTAATTTCATTAAATGATAATTGCTCTGTATCCTTGTCATAAAATAAATCCACGCGCGCGAGGCCCTCGCATTCCAAGGTTTGAAAAAGCGACCTCGCCATGGCACGTGCTTCTGTTTGTACCGCTTCAGGAATCGCGGCGGGAATAAAAAGTTCCGCACCCTCACTATCAACATATTTTGCTTCATAAGAATAGAACTCATGTGAAGATCGCACTTCACCCACCACACTCACCATGGGTTCTGCGGCCACATCCAGTGCTTCCAGTACGGCCACCTCAAGCTCAATCACATTCAACCCTTTTTCAACCAATACTTTGCTATCAAAAGTAAAAGCGTGTTCAATGGCATTTTTTAATGTCGCGGCGGTTTTGATTTTGGAAATACCAATGCTTGAGCCGGCGTTCGCTGGCTTCACAAAGACTGGAAAACCGAGCGTTGCGGGGATTTGGGACAGCCACTGAGACTGCTTTTTCTGCCAGTCAGCCCGCTTGATTGATAAATAAGGCGCCACATATATCCCTGACTGAATGGCGAGCCGCTTGGAAATATCCTTATCCATGCCAACCGATGAGGCCAGCACGCCACAGCCCACATAAGGGATATTGGCGAGCTCAAGCAGCCCTTGCAGCGTCCCGTCTTCACAATAAGTGCCATGTACCACCGGAAAAATCACGTCGAATTGTTTTCTCGATGCGCTTCTGACCGTCATGATATCGGTAAGTTCTTGTTTTTTTTCAGATTTTCCAACCCATTCCGGTGTAAACCACGCATGATGCGAATCTTGTAGCGAGGGCACCGCCTGCCGCTCCAGACTCTGGGTCAAAATGTCATTTCCCAGACGCCAATTCCCCTGTTTATCAATGCCAATTGGCACAATATCAAACAAGATGGGGTCTAAATGCTGCATAACATTCGCGGCAGAGTTAACCGACACTTCATGCTCAGGTGAACGACCGCCATAAAGAACGGCAACACGTATTTTTTCGGATGAGGTCATAAAGCATTCACCTAAATTCAAGCTAACATTCAATAGATTAGGACGATTTTGCTCAATTAAGCTGTCTCCCTCCGCGACTGGATCAGGCTTCGCTCAGGATTTATTAGCACAGGCGTTATTCCATAAATCAAATGTTACACATTGTGATGTCAATGTAGGGTGGATTAGACGCGTTTTTTGCGTCGTAATCCACCAATTTGGATTGATGCAACAAGCCACCGCACAACTATACCCGCTTTATATTTGTGCTGCCACCGAAACTGGGCTGTGCAGCCATTCCCGCTAAAGAACGCGGGAATGGCTTCCTTGTTTCTATGCTGCGCAAAAGCCACGCTTTTGCTTGCACCAAAAGGGGGAGAACCGCGATCTCCCCCTTTGGAATCCCCCATCGCGACATGTTCAGCGGGAATCGCTGTGGGCTGTGCCTATTTTAAAACCCCCATACAAAAAATAGTAATAATAGATTGACAAATCATATGTTTATGTATAAAAATAGCCCATCACTAAATAATAAAGGATCATAAAACGATGATGAATAAAAATAATGTCTATTATCTTTTAACCTTGCTCGGCATCAGTCTCTCAAGCACGAGCTTCAGTTTCCCCTGGAACAGCGCACCCAACCACCAGGATTTTGGCAGCAAGGCCTGGATCAGTCAGGAAACCAGCCTTATCCACGCCAAAGCCAGCAACATTGATACCGCCGTGTTAAGACTTGGCTTGATCGCTTACGTCAAAGCGAAAGAAAAGGGCCTGGACAGTAAATCGGTTTTAACCGTCATTGATTACTCCTTGCCTTCCACAGAAAAGCGTCTTTGGGTTTTTGATTTAAAAAATAATAAAACTTTATTTAATACCTGGGTCACCCACGGTAAAAATAGTGGCGGCATCAACGCAACCTCTTTTTCCAACGCATCTGGGAGTTTAAAATCAAGCCTAGGTGTTTTTGTCACCTCAGAAACCTATATTGGCGGCAAGGGTTACTCCCTGCGCTTAAAAGGCCTGGAACAAGGCATCAACGATAACGCCTATAAACGCGACATTGTTATTCATGGTGCATGGTATGCCACTGGTGGTACCATTGACAAATATGGACAACTCGGTAGAAGTTGGGGCTGCCCTGCTGTGAGCCCGGAGACAATCAAACCGCTAATCAACACCATCAAGGACAAAACCATTGTGTTTGCGTATTACCCCGACCGAAACTGGTTAAACCATTCGGCGTTTTTATCTGTTTAACGGTTAAGGATGTTCCATGCGTCACACTTTTTTAAAGCTGGTCTGTTTAATTTTTTGTTATTTTAATGTTAGCGCTGTGTTTGCAATTAGTTATCCTTTGCCAGCGCCCAACACCTCGCTCGTTGGGCAAAAGCAATATGCGCTTACTCATTATGGTGAGTCTGTTATTCAAATGGCAGAGCAGCATGATGTCGGTTTTAATGCCTTAAAAAATGCCAATCCGCATTTAAATTTAAACAGGCGCTTTTTGGCAGATGAAATCGTGCAAATTCCAACGCAACACCTTCTGCCCGATACCAGTCAAAAAGGAATCATCATTAACCTGCCTGAAATGCGCCTCTATTATTTTGCGCCTGACACCCATCAACTATTCACTTTCCCCATTGGCATTGGCAAAATTGGCAACACCATTCCACTTGTCAAAACGGTCGTTACCCGCAAAACCGAACATCCCTTCTGGATACCGCCCAAGTCCATTCGGGATTACAATTTAAACGAGTTTGGCATTGAACTGCCGACGGTCATGCCCGCAGGCCCTGACAATCCATTAGGCCCTTATGCCATTTACATGCGCTTGCCAACCTACTTGATTCACAGCACCATCTACCCTGAAAGTGTCGGCAAACGTGCCAGTTTTGGCTGCATCCGCATGTTTGAGAGCGACATAAAAGAGCTGTATCCTTTAATGAAAAAAGGCATCCCCGTATTCATTATCGATATGCCGCTTAAATTTGGCTGGCAAGAGGATCGTCTTTATATGGAAAAATATCCTTCTCTATCCGAGCGCAAACAAAACAATGCGACCCATTTATCCCAGGTAATTCACCAAATCGTACTAAAAACCCAACATCAAGCTACTTTGGTAGACTGGCAAGGGGTTTCTTATATTGCCGCTGAAAATGATGGCATGCCGCATGAAATTGGAAAACTTATCCCGACAAAGCAAAATGCTCAGAATTGGCAATTCATTAAATGATGGCATTATTGATGCCTATTTGAGTCTCATTATGGCATTAGCAACGCCATTTTGCAGGACTGGGCTGTGTTTTATGTCAAAAGATGCCAATCAGTGCTCCAAGCTTAAAAGACGGATGCATTAGAGCTGCCCCTACGCTACTTTATCCAATTTGTCGTACTTCTTTTTCAATCGCTTTACCAGTCTTTTTACGCGCTATTTTCAGATCATCGTTAGCTTGCAAATTCATCCAAAATTCAGCAGTCATATTAAAATATTGGGCCAAACGTAAGGCGGTATCTGGGGTAATGCCACGTTCCCCTTTAATAATTTTGCTAATGCGCGTCTGCGGAACACAGATATCTTTCGCCAATTTGTAGCGGGAGATTTCCATGGGTTTTAAAAACTCTTCTTCTAGAATTTCGCCAGGATGCGTGGGTAATATATTTTTAAGCGACATATTTTTCTCCTACTTATGATAATCCACAATTTCAACATTAAATGCGTCCCCGCGCTGCCACACAAAACAAATGCGCCACTGATCATTAATTCGAATGCTATGTTGTCCTTTTCGATTGCCTTTTAAGACTTTTAATCGATAAAATAACACCTAAAAATGTTTCTTTACGGGTATATATTGCGTGCTATTTTCCTTTTCCTTTTCCTTTTCCTTTTCATTTTCCTCTTTACCTGATTCCTTTTTACCTGAAAAAAACATGTCTCGGGCAGGGTCTTTAGGTAACAGATCGTGTATGACTTGTAAGGACTCTGGATTGCCTGCGGCATAATGCAGCACCGTCTTGCCATCGGCATTTTTCTTTGTAACCGCGTCAGGTCTCTTATTTTCAGGCAATAGCGCCAGTATGGCTCGTAAGGACTCTGGACTGTCTGCGGCATAATGCAGCACCGTCTTGCCATCGTCATTTTTCTTTCTAACCGCGTCAAATAGCTTATCTTTATCTTCAAATAGCTCAAATATGACTCGTAAAGACTCTGGATTGATTACTGCAGCGTGCAGCACCGTTCCGCCCTCGCCATCTACGGTTATAACCGCTTTAAATCGCTGCTCTTCAGACAATTGCGCCAGTATCGCTCGTAATGACTCTGGATTGTTTTTGGCAACATGCAGCACCGTCTTGCCATTTTCATCTGCCCTTGTAACCGCGTCAAATAGCTTATCTTTATCTTCAAATAGCTTAAGTATGGTTTGTAAGGACTTTAGGCTGTATACGGCAGCATGCAACACCGTCTGAGTATTTTTATCTCCCGCTGTAACCGCGTCAAATCTCTTATCATTAGGCAATTGCGCCAGTATGGCTCGTAAAGACTTTGGCTTGTATGCGGCAGAAACCATTACCGTCCAGCCATAGTTATCTGCCGTTGTAACCGCGTCAAATAGCCTCTCAGGGGGACAAATAGGCAACAGTATTTTTAAGGATTCAGGCTTGTCTGCGGCAGCATGCAGCACCGACTCGAGAAATTTATTTAGCGTTGTCACCGCTTTAAATCGCTGCTCATCATTAGACAATAGCGCCAGTATGGCTCGTAGAGACTCTGGCTTGTCTGCGGCAGCATGCAGCACCGTCCGGCCAAAATTATCTCCCGTTGTAACCGCTTTAAATCGCTCCTCTTCTGACAATGGCGTCAGTATGGCTCGTAAAGACTCTGGCTTGTCTGCGGCAGCATGCAGCATCATCTTGCCATCGTCATTTTTCTTTGTAACCACTTCAAAAAGCTGGCTCAGAGGAATTGAATCAATGGCTAATTGCAACACCTTAGAATGGTTTGTCTGTACCGCCCAAGACAAAACAGACCCAGACGAGTCAAATCGCTTGTAATGGTTGATGATGGCCTTAGCCAGTCGCTCCAGTTGATCGGGCTCAAAAAAACCTTCGCGCATAGCAACAGCAATGTTCGGTAAATGAGGGTTCAATGGATTTTTAAACTGTATATGCTTCAACAATAAGTCATAAGTGTCTGGTGGAAAATTCAATATCAGGTTAATCAGGTCTTCGCTTTGGTCAATCTGGATGTTTTTGATTATCGATTCAGCCAGTTTTGGGGGGAAATTCAGGGGAAAGGAGGTATCTTTGGCAGTGTCTAACGATGACTTGTATCGCGTGACGAGTGCCTTGTATGCCTCCTTTGTCATGTTTGGGATAGTATCCAGCAAGGGATTTTTATCATGCTCCTGCAAAAATTTCGAAATAGCTTCGCCCGTTGTTTCTACACATTCTCCCGCCTGTATGTTTTTAAATATATTTTTAAACGCCGGCAAGTCGTTGAGAGCATTTTGCAAGGGTTCGGGCAGCTCTTTAAAATAATCCATGAAATGTTCAGCAGCTCTTTCTGTCTGCACTCCGGCCCACGCCTTGCTCGTCATTTTGGTGCCGCCTAATATGAACGCCTTTTTTAACGTTGTCAGTGCAGAGCGTGGCGTTCTTCCCTTGTTTTGAAACTCTAAAATATCCTCTTCAAGCTGGTTCAGTGCGGCATTATGCGTATACAGGCGTTTAGCTAATGCGGGGTATTTTTCATGCAAAGCCCTATGCAGGCTTGCATGCACGGCCAGCGGAAACTCCCCAATATCCCTGACATCGAACAGTTGTTTGGCGGTGAACACATAATGCAACAGGGTCTCTAATGAATGAGTCGATGGCACGTCACCCAAATTTAATACATCGGGTGAGACATCAAGATTTGTTTCACCGACATCAAACGGCTGGTTTCGGACATGGTCTCTGAGTTCTTTTAGCGTCTTAACCTTTTCTGGCAGTCTA
>MGYH01000042.1:0-20571 GCA_001801665.1 Gammaproteobacteria bacterium RIFCSPHIGHO2_12_FULL_45_12
CAGGCGGGAACCCATTTTGAATAGGCGACAGAAGTTAAATTAGAAATAGGTTCCCGCCTGCGCGGGAATGACAGAGTTAATAGATTTAAAATTAAAAAATTTCCAAAAAGATCGTGGAAATGTCAGTTATATTGCATACATTCTAGATTGCTTCGTCGCACAAAACGCTCGCAATGACGATTCTGTTTAAAAAATAATTTATCCAACAAGGCCGTGATAAGTCCCTAAATTGCCTGTTTTTGTTTTGGCGAATGACCGCATAATACAATTTGATTAATATACTGATTGTCTAGGACGCTAGCGGCTTTCTTAAGAAATGCCTGATTTCTGCAGGCGATAATGAGGTGAGGTAATTTAATGTAATTGTTTTCGCCATAATTTTTTTCGATAGTATCTTGCGTATTTTGGTTAAGGTAGCGTGTTGGGTCCCCTTTTCCGAAACTTAAAAAGTGATTAGAGATCGCTGATTGATATTCCTGTGTCATGCCATCTGTCTTTGCCTTGAATTTATCTAAAATATCATGGTAGCCATAATGACTTAAGATTTTTTCAATGCCGTGATATTTTAAAAATGCCAAGTGCTGATTTTGGAAGTGTGACTCCCACTTGCCTGTTCCTCCTTGCCAAAAGTTTTCAGTTGTTGCGCCAGGAAGTGCCCTGAAGCTTACTTGTGACCATATTCTATTGGCGGCTTTGCTAGTGTTTTTCTTGCCAAGCTTTCGCATAATTTTTCTTATTTGGCTAACAGGATGCATGATGAGATCTTCATATTTTATCATGCTGGCATCGTGAGCGGTGAACTTTTGCAAATCTTTTAATGTTTCGAGTGTCGCTATAGCCTCTCTGGCAAAATATTGATCGGCCACAAGCTCGGTATTGTCTTTAGTCGATACGTTTTTCTTCAGTACAGATATGATGGTATCTAATGGGTTGCGAATAACCATGAACACCTTGAATTGACGTAAGTTTAATTCGTTCAGTTGTTGCTGGGTAGGCATTTTATGGTAACCATAGTTGCTATGGACAATGTGATCGCGCGTATGAAAGGAAAAGACACCCGCTTTTTCTTCTTCATCCGTCAAGAAACTAAAGTGTGATGTGCCAAGCTGCCATGGAGAGCCATGTATTCTTTTGCCATCGGCCTGATAGATGGCATCATTGATAACCTGATAAATAATTTGTTGGTATTCATAAGCTAATTTTTCAAAATAGTCATTAAGATTAGGGGTTTTATGTTTAAAGAGTTTTGCTTTTAAATGTTGCCATATTGTATGCCATCTATTTTTTTGTAATATTAAGCGAAAAATGTGACTGTATAGCGTGTTCCCTGAGCCAGGTAAACCAAATGTGGCCATTTTCATGGGGAACGTTAAGTGTAAAACATCTATCAGTGAAGAGGGGTGGTGTAATGTGTTTTGTAAGGTGTACTTCGACGTAATTTCGTCAATCATAGCTTTGAACTGACGAGTGCTTTCAAAGGTGATAGCGGGAAGGTTGGAACTGAAGTCGTGTTGTGAAGCAATGATAATGGGTGTATCATGATGTTCGTCAAGTTCACCTAGTAAGTCAGGATGAATGACAGGTTTGCGACAAAATGACTTTCCGCTAATCTTGTCAACGAATGCAACGACATTGACAGTGGTGTTCTCTAGGCATATATGCAAACTTTCCGCAAAACGATTGCATCCCCAAATTAAAATATTCAATTGATTCTCCAACGTTTTACCCTATCGATGGGTTGAATTTCATTTTCTAGTTATGGTGGTTTATTCATCGCCTTCTTATTTAAAGTAAGGTGACCCTTTTTTCCTGGACGGCTATAGTTGATCTGAGTTTAGCTCATGATAACAGTGGCCTAGTTCGAATAATATTTTAAGTCTGCCTGTGCCCCTATATTCAACAGTCATTTTTTGGTATTGTGAAAGTGGTAGTAAGCGAATATCGATGGACACGCGTGTGTGTTCTTTTAACGGTTCGCCGCTATGTATGCATCTCGAATCAAAAAGAAACATTTCGCCAAGGTTGGCTTCAACGGCATGAGCAACGGATTCGCAATGAGCTGAGAAACTTCGGTCATGGGTGGCACTTCCAACAAATTCAGCAAAATCATAATTAAACTTATTTAGTTCGGTTTTGGATTCATCAACCGACATAATGCTAAATCCATGACCGCCTAGTTTTGGCGTTAATGGGATCCATATATTAAATTCTTCAGGTGGATGGCCATAGAAGATGTCTGAGTGGTAGCGTGGATAGAGGTTTGCATTGATTGCTTTGGGGCAATGAAGCCTTATGGTGGGTGTTGCCTGAAATAGAAAAGGTTCTTTGACAATTTCGTTTCGCAAAAAACGAATAAACTGATGATATACTTTTTTGAAGTGATCATCAGTTTGGTAGAAGTATGAACTTAATTTGTTGACTCCATGTGTGAAGTCATAGGCGGTGAGTTCATCGCCAATATATTGGTGCATTGATTCAAGCGAAACAATGGTTGGTAAAATGTTTTTTTCCGTCACTAGCCGATTAATTTCGGCCTGAAATTGCAGTGCGTGTTCTTTGCATGAAAGGTTGACTTCATCTGCGTTAAATAAGGTTTGAAAATAGCTTTTTTGGGCATAGGTTTCTTTGGCGTGCGCTCTTCTTTCTTCGGCGTTTAAGCATTCTAATTTAACTTTTTTGTGTTGAAGTGTTGAGGTATCCATAAGTTAGGTTCTCTAAGAAGTTGTTTGACTTGGCATAGTTTACACGTTCGCTCCTGATGTGAATCGCTGTACTCACATTTTATTCGTGTGTCTGGGGTGTCATTTTATAGCTCTATTGCTTCTCGCTGGGCGTAGTTCCCAGGTCTGTAACTTTCGCCTTCCCTGATATATGTGTTGAGTAACACATGGCGCCATTCGTTGCTCGTGTTGGGGTTTGAGCCGTGAACCACATGCCCGTGAATAAATAACACAGCGCCCTTCGGAACAGTGGCGTTGATGGGCTTATATTGAGTGGGAACAATGCTTTCTTCATTATTTGCGTTGGGATCTTGCGACGCTGCGGGTCCGATATCGAGTTTTCTCACGGGGAGTAAACCCTCTTTGTGCGATCTAGGGTAAACAATTAAACCGCCTTTTTGAGTGTGGGTATCTGTCAAAGCGACCCACGCTGAGGCAAAGGCACCGACAGATGCCTGAACGAAAAAATTATCCTGATGAAGTGAAAACCCTCTTGTGCCAGGTTGGCAGTAAAAGTATTCAGTTTGCAAGCCCATGGCTTTTCCATCTACCAGTAGATTCATGATGTTAGTGATGGTGCGGTTCTGCATTGCTTCCAGATAGATGGGATTTTGGCGGTGCGGCATCATTTGTGGCCTAAAGCTGCCATTCAAAGCGTTTTCTAATGTTTGCGAAGCATGAATGTAGCGTTGACATTCAATATCGTTTAAAACGCCATACTCAATGTGAAACCCTAGTTCATTAAAATGCTGGAGAGCCTCTTTGGGGTTGGTTGCGAATGAGGGTGTATCGGTTGATTGACTTTGCATGATGGCCTCCATGTTTCCTGTCGTTTGTCACTAATTATGCACTGCTACCGTCGAGAGTATATTACTGCAGTGTTGACCGAGCAAGAATTAATATGCTGCAGCAGCGGTGCCCGCTGAAATCACTTACAAATATACAATTGGACATTGGACAAATAAAAACAAATCTTATCCAAATCGCTGAAAAGAATATCTCATCGACCTCGCAATAGCCAAGTAAAATTTGCACACATTTTCAGTCTATGAGGTATTATAGATCACTGGAGCAGTGTTTTGTCCTTTAAAAACAATTTTATAGCGCTGCCGCTTAACTTGAATATCCCCCTGTCTTCTTCCTTGCGGATTACTCTTTTTGGGTGGTCAACCATAATCGGGTGTGGATATAATTTGACCTAATCTTGTCAAAAGTCCAATAATATCAAATTGTTATTTAAACTGGTATTATTACTTTTATTCTAAAATTTTGATAATACAGGGGGGTTGAAAGTGTACCTGTTTTATAGTACACTTGAAAGTATGAAAAACGAACAAAAAGAACGTAATGAATATGTAGCCTTTGAAGGGGGAAAATTCACCATTGAATGGTACTTCGATAAGAAGGGCAAAAGTATTTCCTTGGATTATTTCGAATCATTAGATGAAGCAGAGCAGGCTAAACTGTTTGAGTTAATGAAGCTTATGGGTAATACCGGAGTTATTAAGAATGAAACAAAATTCAGGAACGAGGGCGACAAGGTTTATGCCTTCAAACCGCAACCACATAGGTTCTTATGCTTTTTCGTCGAAGGGCAAAAAATTATTGTGACGAATGGTTTTCACAAGAAGACAGACAAGCTTCCAACGAACGAGAAGGAAAGGGCATTAAGACTTAAAAATGATTACGAGGTAAGAGTTAAACGAGGTGACTACTATGAATAAGCCATTATCTACATTTGAAAGAAAAATGAAAAACCCCAAATTCAAAAAAGTTTTTGAAGCAGGGTACAGGAAATTACTTTTTTCTGAATTAATGATCTCCATTATGGAAGGCGATGATGTATCAATCAGAAACCTAGCAAAGGAAGCTGATATTTCAAAATCAGTAATTCAAAACCTACGCTCAGGAAAGCAGCATGATATCAATGTAAGCAACTTAATAAAGATTGCCCATGCTTTTGGATATGAGGTTATTCTTGAGAAAGGGGATGAGCGCTTAATGCTTGAAGAGACTACCGCCAAAGATTCAAAGAAGCAGTTAAGCGTAGTAGTTGCTGCTTAGATGCTCACACAACAAAGACACTTATCGACGAGCCACACAGAGATTTGACAATGAAAACGCCATACTCAATGTGAAACCCTAGTTCATTAAAATGCTGGAGAGCCTCTTTGGGGTTGGTTGCGAATGAGGGTGTATCGGTTGATTGACTTTGCATGATGGCCTCCAAGTTTCCTGTCGTTCGTCACTAATGTGCACTTCTACCGTCGAGAGTATATTACTGCGGCGTTGACTGAGCAAGAATAAATATGCTGCAGTGGTTGGTTGTAGAGTCAGAGAGGGCAGGCCAAGGACCAAAAGTCAACTTTAGACCAGTGAGAGGGATGGAAGCCTTCCTGTGTCATGCCATTGTTCACATAAAATCGGCAGGCTCTTTGGCTGGGTACCGTTAATTTTAATTTATGACACTTCTGGGCTTGATAGAATTGACGTGCATGTTCCAACAGTTTTGAGCCAATCGCCTGGCCTTGACAATCGGGTTTGACCAGAAGCCAAATAATGGTTGCGACGCCGAGTTCAGGCTGTGTGCCCGAAACGAGACCAACGGGTGCTCCTTCATGCCATGCGCAGCAAAACAAGGCATGGGAGGGTGTGTTATGTTTGACGAGTAAGTGCTCCATTGTCCAGCTTTCTTTGTATTTTTTAATCGCATGGTCGGGAAACATTGGAAAGCTTGATTCAATTATCTCTGAAAATAGTTTACTGATTAATGGTAGCTCAATTTTTTCTGCGTGACGAAGTGTCGTATTAAGTCCGTTTGTTTTGGGTGAGCTAGCAGTTGGCATGTTGATAGACATAGACAGTGTACTCGTAAAGGCCATAGTCAGATCGAATGGTTAGATGTCGACTACAGTGTTTGTGTAGGATTGAGACCATTTCATCGAATGGTAGGTGATAGAGATCGTCTCGCATCCAGTCTACATGTGTGCTCATGACGTTAAATGCGATGCCAATTCGAGAAGCCTTGAAGCTATTCTGGACCATTTTGATGAAAAATTGTGTCATCTCAGCCTGCGTGAGCGATCGTTTTTCTGTGAATAAACCATTCATCAGAACATAATCGACGCTGCTTGAGCTGAGCGGATTAGTTAGAATATTTCGTTCTTCAAAAAAATGGTTAGGGTGGCGATTGATGGCGGCTTGAATCATTTTAGGCGACATATCGATGCCGTGGTAGGTGAATCGCTTGATTTGCTGGAGGGCGTTAATGTGATCAAGAAGCGCACCATAACCGCAGCCTAAATCCAGTAATGCCATAGGGTGTCTTGGGTGATGGTTGCGGGAAATATCCAGCATGACGTTAAAGCGTGTTGATAGGTCTCGGGCATTTGGCCAGTCAACGCCTTTTGGAATGGCGCCATGTTGCTCAAGGCAGGTTTCATAGTGATCTACAAGCGGTTTGTAGCGTAATTCATCCATCATTTGCTGGGTTCCACTTAAAAACCAATGTACATTTTCTTATGTATGATGTATATAAAGCGCATGTTCGCTTATCTATGGCAGGAAGTCAATTATGAAGAAGCTGCGTATCCGCTACATTTCTCATGCATGCATTCAACTAACGGGCGAATTTGGGTCGTTGATAACGGATCCATGGATATTAAATGAGCCCATCTATGCATTTACCACTTGGAAGTATCCGCCAGCAGTGATTCCACCTGAGCAAATAGTAGATAATGTTGACTATCTGTACCTTTCTCATCCCCACGAAGATCATTTGCACATACCCTCTTTAGATAAGTTTCCGCGACATATTCAGGTGCTTTTGCCGGAGTATGGTGATTACCCTTGTTTGCGTTCACAAACTGTGGAGAGAACCTTTCGAGAAATGGGTTTTTATAATATCACAAAGATTAAACCTTGGCAGACGATTCTACTAAACAATAAGACACCCTTTACTATTATTCCTGCATGCAAAACCAAATATTGGGATTGGGAGAACTCAGGTTTTGTATTGGAGCACCCAGATTGCAAAGTGCTTAATATGAATGATTGCCCCTCTGATCCCGAGTTATATGCAATGTTAGATGCGCGGTTTGGAAAAATGGATATTGGCTTTGTGCAATATTCAGGTGTGTCAATGTACCCTGGTCGATATCGGATGCCAAAGGAAGAGATGAGAGCCGCTTCTAGTGCGCGTAAGCATAGCTGGATACAGCAAAAAAATATGATTGAATGCTTAAGTGTAGCAAGGCTTGCACCATTTGCTGGCGATTTTGCTTGGTTGGACGATAGCCTTTACCATTGTAATTGGGCAAATCGAGCCACACCAAAATTGTTTGAAGACTTTGTACAGTCAAACTACCCTGAAAAAAAAATCGAAGTTGTCATTATGTATCCAACGGATGAGTGGACTATTGACAGTGGTTTGACTAGAAATCATCACGAGATCAACTGGGATAATTATTTGGCTGAAATTGACTGTGTTAAGCAAGCCTTGCAGCCAAAAGTTGACGCCGTTCGAGCTTGGATAGATGGCTCAAGTGTGGCGGACTTACGCGAACGTAGCCAAGCGTATACTGAACATTTAAATAAATGGGTGACAACTGAGTTTGTTGATTTTTCAGCGCGAGTGCGAGTTTATATTGAAGGAGGAAACGCCAATTTTAGTTTCGTCATGAAGGCAACACCCGAAGACAAATTTTCATTCGATTGGCATGATGAGGATAATGTTGATCAATCATTATATATATCTGAAAAGTTATGGGGCGCAGTCCTTGAAGGAAAGGTATTGTTGACTAATATTCAATGGGCGGCTGAGAACTTTCAACAGGTTGAATTTCGAAATGAAATTGCAAGATTTTGGTTTTGGCTTGAAAATCATTTAGATTTAAATAATCGAAATGCACAGGCGTTAATTGATCGTGCATTGCATCCACATATAAAAGATCGAATTCGACCAGGCCATGGCGTGTTTCAAATCGAGAATGAGTGGTCATTTGATTATCAGTGTATTGATGATATTAGAAAAGTAGTTTAGGCATCCAGATGCTTAGGCAAACACTCATACCCTTGAGTCAGCGAAATGAATGGGATGCGCATCTTGAGTTACTACCGCATGCGCCAGCACATTTATGGTCATACAATCATGCCATGAGTCTATCATCGGGCTTAGAGACATATTTATATGCGGCAAGCTCACTTGGTTTCGTGGCAGCCTGCCCACTGTCGATAAGGGAAAAATGCGGAGTCAAAGATGTCATGTCTCCCTATGGATTTGGCGGCGTCATGATTTCTGGTTATCATGAGCATTTTGTCAGTGAATTGACACGCTATATGGATGCAAATGGGTATTGTTGTGGATATATTAATGTTCATCCTATGGCACTGTCTTCATTTAAGTTATCTGAAAGCGAATTAAACCAGGCAAAGAAAATCTACTTTTTAGATATTGCGCAGCCATGGGAAAGGCTAGAGCAGGGATTGCATAAAGCGACTCGATATGAATTAAAAAAATGGAAAGAAATGTGTTTTAATGTTGTTGATGATAAAGAAAGGTTGTTTAGCGCTTTTTGTAACTTGTATTGTCAAACATTAACGCGTGTCAATGCTAGTGCTGTCTATCACTTTGACTTGGAAAGCATAAGAGAAATCGTGATGGATGTTTCAGCAGTCATGCTGGGTGTTGAAAATGAATCTAAAGAAATTGAAGCCGTCAGTGTTTTTATCTGCGCTGGAGAGTATGCAGATTATCAATTTAATGCAGCCAGTCTAATCGGCAGACAGCATACCAGAGGGCTAATATGGTGCGCAATTGCTTATTTAAAGAAACGATCCGTGCGTTATTTGAATCTTGGTGGTGGAATGAAATCAGGCGATTCACTGTCTAAATTTAAGCAAAGTTTTGGTGGCACTGAGCATTGTTTTGTTGGGTTGAAGCATATTTACAAGCAGACGCTTTTTGACTCATTATGTCGCGAGCTATGCGTTTCAACGTTTGATCTAAGCGCGTATTTTCCCCCCTATCATAAGGTCTAAGTATGAAGATGAGTAAACTATATACAGAATGGATTAATTGCTATGTTGTTTAAAAGAAAAAACCCAAAAATATTTTGTATCGGTAGAAATAAGACAGGAACAACTTCATTAAGCAAGGCTTTTGTCGACCTAGGGTTTAAGTTGGGAGATCAAGTTGAGGCTGAGTGGCTGTTTGATGATTGGGTTAAGCGTGATTTTTCAAAGTTAAAAAGATATTGCCAAAACGCGGAGGTATTTCAGGATTCCCCTTTTTCTCTTCCTTATACGTTTGTTTATCTGGATCAAATTTTTCCAAACAGTAAGTTCATTTTGACTGTGAGGGACAGCGCTTTGCAATGGTATCATTCTTTAGTTCGTTTTCATGCAAAACTATGGGCAAATGATGGAGTCAGACCAACAAAAGATGATTTAAAACGTGCTTTTTACTTGTATGAAGGGTTTCCATATGACGCAATTAAGCGGCAGTTTGGCACACCTGATGATGATTTATATTGTCAGTCAACTTTAATCAAAGCTTATGAGGATTATAATCAATCTGTTGTTGAGTACTTTAAATATAAACCCGATTCTTTTTTACATTTAAACGTTGGAAAACCTGATAGTTATTGGAAATTTTGCGCTTTTTTGAATAAAAAACCAATTTATGATGAATTTCCTTGGGAGCAAAAAACTGAGGATCTTAAGGTTTAAATGATTCAGATTGGCTAACTGCTTGTTAAATTTAAGGTGTTAATTATATGACATTTCACTCCAACTTTGTCTATCCACTAAAGAAAATTGACAAATGGCAAGTTTCACATGCCATGGTGCCAACGCCCATTCTTATTGATGACGTGATCAGAGTGTTTTATTCAACGCGTAATCACTTAGGAAAAAGCAGTATTGCCTTTGTTGATCTAGATAGAACCAATTGTTCGCGAATCGTCCGATATAGTGAGTCACCCGTGCTTTCTTCAGGTGCGCTTGGTACATTCGATGACTCAGGAGTCACTTGTGATTCCATTGTTGACTTGGGTGATGCCATCTATATGTATTATATTGGCTGGAACCAACTTGTTGCGACACCTTATCGAAATACAATTGGTTTAGCGATTAGTGATGATCGTGGGGTTACTTTTGAGCGTTATTCCGAGGCGCCAATTATGGAGCGTACCAAAGCTGAACCTTATTTTTGCACGTCACCCTGGGTAATGAAAGAGGGTGTTCAATGGCACATGTGGTATTCGTGCATCACGAAATGGATTCTTGTCAATGATAAGCCTGAAGCCTTATATCATATCAAATATGCCTCATCAGAAGATGGCATTCATTGGGAGCGTCAAGATGTCAATTGTATTTTACCACAAAGTGAGTTTGAGGCGAATGTGAGGCCAAGTGTTGCCAAGATTGATGGCTTATATAGAATGTGGTATTGCTATCGTGGAAGCCATGACTTTCGAGATGGAGCGGACAGCTATCGATTGGGTTATGCAGAGTCAAAAGATGGTAAACAGTGGGAGCGTCTTGATTCAATGATCGCATCGCAAATGTCATTATCAGACTGGGACGATACGATGCAGGCTTATCCTGCTATTATTAATGTCGATGGCAATTACTTATTATTTTATAATGGAAATGGTTTTGGACGTGATGGTTTTGGCGTTGCAAACTTAGGGAGATTATAGCTCTATGAGGCCCAATAAAGTTGAGACCTAATATGCTAAAAGTGATCAATGCTATGGTAAGTCGTTTAAATGCTTATTTATATAGTCTGTACGCAGCCTATTTTGCTACCGAGCAAAAGGTAATCCATCGAATTTGGAAAGTTTCTAGCCCAACTTTTAAGCGAGTGATGACTGAGGCAAAATTAGAAGCGACTGTTCAAGCGTATTATACTGGTTCCAGAGAAAGCCTTGCAAAAGTTTATGCTGAGATTGCCAACTTGTTAGTGAATGCAGGTCAGCAGGAGTTGGCTGTTTTTTACTTTGAAAAATCATTGAAGTGCAAGATAGATAGATGTGTGAGTAGTCAAAAACTACAAAGTCTTGTGCTAAGTCCGATTTCAAACGATGCAAGGATTATGAAAGAGTCAGTTAAATGTTCCAAACTATATTATCATTTTAACAAGAAATACTTCAAGAAAGGCATTCACTTTGAGCGTAAAAAACCGAAAAAGTTAAAAATTGCTTATATTTGCCATTTTTTTCATAATAGTGTTGCTCAGTCCATTATTATTCCATTTATCAAGGCGCACGATCGAAGTAAGGTAGAAGTATATTGTTATTTTGATTGGGATAAGTCATCTCTCGATGATGGCGTTAGGGGAATAGCTGATCATTGGCGTGATACGGATGGAATGTCAGATGATGACTTTGTGAAGCTGGTTCGTCGAGATGGAATTCATGTCGTCATTGAAATGAATGGTCACACAGTTGTTAATCGTTATCAAGCATGTGTCGATAGAATGGCGCCTGTTCAGATAAGTTTTTATAATTTTGCAGCAACTTCAGGTGTTGTTGGGCTAGATTATATTATTGTTGATAATAAGGTGCTGAAAACTTCGGAAGAGAAATATTTTACTGAAAAGATTTACCGTCTGCCAAATGCGTATGGCGTAGCTAACTTTAATGACTCTTTTCCTGAGGTGGCTTCTTGTCCTTATGATAGAAATGGATATATTACCTTTGGTAGTTTCGGTGCGGCGCATAAAATGAATGAGTATACTATTGCGTTGTGGTGTAAAGTGTTGCATCTGGTTCCTCGCTCGCGTTTTTTTATGAAAGCGGGTGCTTTGACACATATCTTTTATCAGGATGCTTTTTACCAATACTTTGCTGATAATGGCATTGGACGCGACAGATTAATTTTTGAAGGTTGGTCACCGCACCATGAGATGCTGGAAAAATACGCTATGGTGGATATTGCGCTAGATTCATACCCGTATCATGCTGGAACAACAACATTGGAGGCGATATGGCAGGGTGTGCCGGTCCTTTCTTTGTCAGGGGATCGTTTGGCGGCAAGAACCAGTATTAGTATTTTGACAAATTTAGGGCATCCTGAGTTTGTGGGGCATAGTGAAGCTGAGTTTTTATCAATAGCAAAAGCACTTGCCGAAAATCACGATAGACGACGATCTTTACGTCAGCAGCTTAGAGAGGATTTTCGGCAGTCCGTATTGTACGATGCTGCGCTTTTTGCCTCAGATCTTGAAGATGCCTATTACGCAATGTGGTATGAGTGGCTTGCTGCTGATAAAGGTAAGCAATCGACGATTGTGCAAACACAGTAAGCTCGAATTATGCAACGTTTGAAACCGATTCGGAGCAGGCTAGCATATTTTGATGTAGCTGGGTGACAATTCTTTCAATTTGATTTTGTGATAGGTCGGTAGATAAAGGCAACCCCAGCACAGATTTTCCAAGCCACTCGGTACTAGGCAAGCTGCTTAGTTTTGGGAAATGTCGGTATGCTAAATGTTGATGACAGCCCATTAACCACCACTTTCGTGTGTCAATGTTTTGAGCTTTCAATTTATCGGCAATGACGTCATTCATATTAGGCAAAATAACATTGCAGGTACTGGTGGCAAACTCTCGTGAAAGTAAATGTTCAATTTTGTAGTGATTGAGTAGAGTGATATAGTGATTAATAGTCGCTTTCCATGCGGCCATGGTATCTTCAAGCATATCCATTCCTGCTAGGCCAACTGCAGCGGAATATTCAGAAAGCTTTGCATTAATGCCTGGCTTGACGGCCTCACGGTCTTGATTAAATCCATATCCCGTCAGTGTTTTAATGAGACGAATTAAGCTAGTGTTGGTGGAAATGGCAATGCCGCCCTCGCCAATGCCGAAGACCTTGGTAGCATGCAAACTAAGCATGCAAGGAGATCGCCCAGCGGACATTAAGTTTGCTTGGCTCATTGTGTCAAAACCTGCTGCTGCATCGATGACAACGGGTATGCCCGTTCTATCCGTAAAGTTGTCCCATTTATCAATATCAATGGGTGCGCCAAATGGCGCAACAGCAATAATGGCGCCAATCGGTTTTGGTATTTTGTTTATTATTTCTAGTAAGTATATTGGGTCAAGTGCTTGAGAGCGCAGATCGACATCAGCAAACAGTGGTGTGAGTCCGGCTGAAACGGTTGCAGCAGCGGTTGCAATGAATGTCCATGACGGCATAATGCAATAGCTTCCCTTGGGGATCTCTAGCGCATTTAAGATAGTTGTGAGCATTAAGGTGCCATTACCGGCAGTGGTTAGCATGTCAGGGGTCACGTGTAGGCATGATGCAACTCTTGCTTCAAATTCGTTAAGCAGCGGACCAAAATTAGCGTACCAGCGGGATTCATCCATACGCTCAAGATACGGTTTGATTTTGTCATAACCAGCCAATTTGGGTCGGAGAACGGGTATCATATCCATAATGGGTCTCAGATTAAGTAAATACAGCTGATTGAGTTAAAATATTATTTCTAAGAATTGATAGCGGTTCAAGTAGAATCCGTTCAACAATACTAGCATTTTTTCCTTGATAGTCATCTAGAAATTTAAGTGTCATTCCATGCCGGCTAAAGGTGGCCGCGTTGTATAAAGCCCTACCCCCAGATAAGTTGATATATTCTTTAGCCTGGCAACGATTTGCGATTGCGATAATTCGATCTTGTGCTTTGACATCGGCTGGGATATTCAAGCTGCTAGAGTAGATGACATTGTATGGAAGATTCAGTTTGAGGCAAGTTTTCTTGAGAAGCATTGAAATATAGTGAATTGGATCTTGGTTGAGTTTTAGAAGAGCATCCCTATATTCACTATTTAAGAAATTTTCTGTTTTGAAAATGGGAAAAAATCGCATTTGTTCTTGTACGCTAGGCCCAGCGTTTTGTTGGAAGCGTAGTCCTGAGATAGCGGTATTTTGCGGTACTTTTGCAATGGGCAAGGTTAGCCAACGCTCGTTACCTTGATAGTCTGTTAGTTGATTGCGATGTACCCAGCCCCGTCTTGGGAACTGCACACAATCATAGAGAACGACTAAATCTGAAGCGGCGAATAAGCGAAAATAGCCAGCATAGGGAATAAAATAGGGCTGCATAATGGCTATGCGCATAGAAATTATCTTGCTCCGGTGACAGGGATAATCGCGCCGCTAATATAAGAGGCTTCATCCGATGCAAGCCAGCAAACCAATTCAGCGACTTCCCTGGCACTTCCCATGCGGCCGGTTGGGAGGCTCTTCATTAGCGCGGCGATACGCTCAGGTGAGGCGCTTGTGTGCATGTCGGTGTCTATGACACCGGGGCTGACCGTATTAACACGCACCTTGTATGCGGCGGCTTCACGAGCAAAGCCAATCGTAAAGGTATTAATAGCCGCTTTGGATGCCGCATAGTGAGAAAGGTTATTGCCGCCAAATCGTGCTGCTTCAGATGAAATATTGATAATCGTGCCACCATCATGTTGCTTCATGCGCTTTAGTGCTTCGCGAGAGGCTAAAAACGTACCATAAACATTCGTTGCGAAGACCGATTGAAGGCAATCTAAAGTAATATTTTCAACAGTGGATATGCCGCCGTTAGTTCCGGCATTGTTAACCAAGGTAGTGACTGGACCTAACAATTGATCAACTACTTCAAATAATCTAATGATATCTTCTTCATTACCAAGGTCAGCTTTAACAGCAATGGCATTGCCACCTGATTGCCTTATCGTCTCAACCAGTTTGTTTGCCTTATCAGCTTGGGAGAAATAATTAATACAAATAGAGTGCCCATGATTGGCAAGTAATGTGGCTGTTGCCGCGCCAATGCCACGGCTTGCTCCCGTAATAATGGCAACTTTTGTCATACATTTATTACCTGTGCGGTTGGTAAATGCGCTTTTTCAGTAAACGCATTGTATCGATTGTCAACCGAGCCTTGGTGTTGAACATACCAAGCAATCGTTTCTTTAATGCCATCTTCAATAGAGATTGTGGGCGAAAAGCCATAACGGTTAGCGCGCGTCATATCCATCAGACGTTTAGCATCGCCTGCGGGTTTGCTGATATCCCATTTAATATCAAGCGGCCCATTAGGGACGTTGTTCGCTACAATCTCGGCAATCGATTTAATGCTGACACCTGTGCCGCTGCCTAAATTAATAGGCTCGTTGATGCCTTTTTCGACGGCCAGCATCATGCCGCGCGCCACGTCTCTTGCGTGGATAAAGTCTCTGATGGGTGAGCCATCTCCCCAGACGGTGAGTGGATTCTCATTTGCCATGGCGCGGTTGATGAGGGAAGGAATGACCATGGCGTTTGCTGGGTCAAAATTATCATAAGGACCATAGACATTGGCCGGTCTGACAATTGAAATCTTATCCCAGTCATACTCAATTTTGTAGGCTTCTGCCTGAAGTTCGCCCATACGCTTTGCCCAGCCCGCGAACCGGTCATTCGGTGAGGGGAATGTTTTCCATACGTCGTCTTCATAGAAAATGTCGGCGGGAGAATAAACACCCACTGAGCTAGTAAATAAAAACCGTTCTGTCCCTGCGCGTCTTGCCGCTTCCATCATGTTGATGCTAAAGGTAATGGTTGGAACAAAAAAACTGGCGGGACGTTTTGCGGTCATGGCGGGAGAGCCTTTGACACCGGCTAATTGAAAAACAATTTCCTGTTCGTGGCACACAGCGGCGCAACTACTAAACTCACGCAAGTCAGCGCGTTTGAAGGTCACCCCATGAGGTGCTCGAGAGGGATCATCCAGTGACACAACGGTGACGCGCGCACCTTGCGCCACCAGCATTTCAACTAATGGGCGGCCTATTAAACCGGTTCCGCCCGTGACTAATACGGTTTTGTCTTTGTAAAATGTCATAAGTTATCTCTTTTAAATAAAATTAAAAATCAAGGTTAGGCAGCCGTTTTTTCTTTGTTAGGAATGTTGGCTATCCACCAGTTTAAAGTTTGTTTGATACCATCATCTAAACGAGTGCCTGGCTCCCAGCCGAGTTCTTTTTTAGCGAGTCCACAATCTAGAAATAAACTGGTTTTGATGGTCGGCTGTGATAGATCATGCGCAATTGATAAGGCTTTACCAGAGTGCGTGACGATCTTGCTAACGAGTGCTTTAATTGAAATAGCTTGTCCATAACCACAATTATAGAGACGGTATTTTTCAGGTTGTTTGGCGATAGCCAGTTCAACAAATTTGACTAAATCATCCACATAAAGCAAATCGCGTTCTTCTTCACCGGTTCCCCAAACTGAAATATGATCGTTGGCCGTCATCACTTTGGTAATGGTTGCGCCAAAGACATGACTGCGTTCGAGATCAAATTTGTCATGGGGACCATAAATATTGGAGTGCCTAATGGCGGTGAATTTCATGTCAGCAATGCCAGCATAAAACTCGCACATTTTTTCAATATAAAGTTTAGTATTGCCTACGCCAAAATATCGCGGATGCAGTGGCGTATTGGCATCAAAATCAGTTTCTTTTAGTGCTTTATCGCTGGATTGATACATGACAGTGCAGCTGAAAAACACGACATGCTTCACTTTGTGTTCGAAGGCGGCGCGAAATAAATAAGAATTCATGATGGCATTGTCAGTCACATGGATAAAGGGGCGTGCCACGATATCTTTCGAGCCTGAAGTTGTCGCTGCCGCCTGAATAAGGATATCCACCCCTTGAATGACGCGTTCAATGTCGGCTGGCGAGCGTAAATCAGCTTGATGCCAAGTAACATTAGGGCAAGTATAAGCGTCGCGCTGAAATCTGACAGCATGCACGTCAAGATCTGTTCTTTGACTTAATTGTTCAGTGAGATTGCGCCCAATAAATCCCGTTGCGCCACAGATTAATACTTTTGTTTTCATGGTGGTTACCTTATGCACTTAGCTTGCTTGTTTGAATGACACATTCCGTAATAAAGGTGTCAAGAATGTTGGCGACATAGTCACGCGCCGCGTGATCGACAGCATGGTGACAGGCAATGGCCATGCCTTGCTGCATGATGGTGTCAGCAGAAGACAGATCACCTGCAATGCGATGCCGATAAAGTTTGAAGGCAGGATGGCGCGCCATGTTACCCGCAATGATGGGACGTGTTTCAATGTGATGACGCTGTAAATAAGCGGTGATATCTTTAACTTGGAAGGGCGCGTTTTTTTTGACAATCATCGGGAAGCCAAACCACACATGCTTGCCTTTGGGTGTTTCTTGCTGGAAGTGAAAGTATTCCTCGTATTTTGCAAACCGCTTTAAAAAGAAGGCGGCGGTTTCGCGGCGGTTGTCGATGAGCGCATCTAGTTTAGGAAGTTGTAATTGGCCAATGGCGGCATTGACTTCGGTTGGGCGCAAGTTGTAGCCCTGATTAATAAAGATAAAACGCGGGTCAATGTCAGGGTACATTTCCACATATTTTGCATGCTCATCCGCTTCCCGCGACCAGCCATGCGCGCGCAAAATACGCATGGTTTCGGTGAGGTTAAAATCATGGGTGACAGAAATGCCGCCTTCCATGGTGCTGATGTGGTGTGAGAAGAAGAAACTAAAATTGCCAACGTGCCCGAAGCTGCCCACCGGGCGGTTGTCGTAAGTGGCACCCATCGCTTCGCAACAATCTTCAATGACAAAAAGATTGTGCTTTCTGGCCAGCATCATGATGGCATCCATGTTGCAGGGGTTGCCATAGACATGAACCAGTTTAATGGCGCGTGTTTTAGGCCCAATGGCCCGCTCCAGTTTATTAAGATCAAGGTTGAAATCATGGATATCACAGTCAACCATGACAGGAATGAGCTGATGCTGGATAAGCGGCCAGATGGTGGTTGACCAAGAGAGAGCAGGCACCAGCACTTCATCACCTGGTTTTAAATGGTCGGGTGTAAAGGGATTTGAGAGAGCGGCAATCGACAGCAGATTGGCAGAGGAGCCTGAATTTGACATGACACCATAGCGTGTATGAGCATAGTCAGCATATTGTTGTTCAAAAGCGCGCACCTTTTTCCCCATGGTGGTGAAGGTGGATAGCATGGTTTCAACAGCCGCAAAGATTTCTTCGCCGCTGACGGTTGGCTCATGCAGTCTTACCGTTGGCTGGTCGGGTTTAAAGGTGAAATCAAAATAAGTGTCACAATATTGCTGAATGTTTTCTTTGATGCGATTCATTAAGGCTTGTTGTTCTGTCATGAGGCTTTCTCCACGGAGTCTGGTTCGACAGCGAGTAAACGGGTTAAACGTTGTCGTGTTAGCGGTTCTGGTTCTTGAAGATGTTGTTGTCGTAAATGGATATAATCACGTTTTGTCATGGCCATCTGGCTATGGCGTAGTTTGTCATAGAAAATGATTTGCGAGCCGCCTGACTCAAATTCAAACGGGACTAAGAGCAAGTTATGAAGTGCTTCGCAAACACGGGGCTTATCTTCTGGCTTCACAAAAAATAACATAAAGCCCCCGCCGCCTGCGCCGAGTAATTTGCCGCCAATGGCACCGGCATGCCGCGCGCGGCTGTAAATGTCGTCAATGAATTCAGGAGAAATTTTTTGACTGATTTGACGTTTTAGCATCCAGGTTTCATGCAGTAACTCACCAAATGCCGTGATATCTTCTTGTGAGCCAAGTATTTTTTCCGCTTGTGTCACCATATTGTGCATTTGATGCAGCGCGCTCCTCATTTTAGGAATCGCTTTCATTTTGTCGCCCGCAATATCAGATGCAGTACGCGACACGCCCGTAAAAAATAAAAGCAAATGGTCTTGCAGGGTGTTGATACGCCCGGGTGGTAAAATTAAGGGAGTGACATCAAAATGACCGTCCGGGTAGACGATGATTTTATTGAGTCCGCCATACGCCGTGGCAATTTGATCTTGCACGCCGACATTTTCTTTCAAAATGTCACGTTCAATGTGGATGGCTTCACAGGCAAGCTCGCGTTTGCTTGACATCATGCCGCGCAAGGCATACATGGCATGCAAAAGCCCGACCGTAAAGGCAGAACTTGAACCTAAGCCGGATCGGGCAGGCAGCCCGCCCTGATGGGTGATTTCGACACCTTGATTGATTTTAAGGTACTCAAGAACAGCACGAACCGCCGGGTGGCAAATGTCTTCATGGCGAGCGACTTCTTCAATTTTTGACCAGACAATCCGCGATTTATGCTCAAAAAACGGGGGTAATGTCTGGCATTGCAAACTGCAATAATGATTGATGGTGGTAGACAGAACGGCTGCACCATGCTCCTGATACCAGGTGTGGTAATCGGTTCCTCCGCCAAAAAATGAAATCCGGTAAGGGGTTCGGCTAATAATCATCCTTAATGACCTCTTCTATAAAGTGAACGTTATCCTTTGTTTTGATAAATCTCTAATGCTTCTGAGACTGATCCAAAACACTTTATTTGCCCACACTCAAGTAGCAGTGCTTTGTTACAAAACTCTTTAATGAGTCCATCTGCGTGCGTGGCTATGACCACAATGCTGGATTGATTTAAAAGCGAAATCATTTTAGAGCGTGCCTTTTTCATGAATTCAGCGTCACCCGCGCCAAAAATTTCATCAATCAGTAATATGTCGGGTTGTATGCTGGTTGAAATGGCAAAGGCAAGTCGTACCATCATGCCTGATGAGTAAGTTCTGACAGGCATTGAAAGATAATCACCCAAACCTGTTAGGTTGGCAATTTCGTCAGTTTGATTTGCAATTTGCTTGCGTGTTAGACCCAGAATAGTGCCGCGAATAGCGATATTTTCAAATCCTGTGAACTCCGTTTCTAAACCCTGCATTAAGTCTAGCATGGGCGAAATATGCCCCTCTATTTTTATATCGCCGCTAGTCGGTTCGTAAATTCTGGCGAGCAATCGTAACATGGTGCTTTTGCCGGAACCATTATGACCAATTAGTCCAATTCTATCGCCATGCGAGATGGAGAGACTGATGTCTGTTAGAGAACGCACAATCATGTGTTGGTTTGCGTCCTTTGAAACATTCCCGCCGGTTGCAAGGCGCAAAAAACGTTTCTTAAAAGAACGAGCGTTGACATTGAACACAGGGAATTCCACGTTAACTTTATGTAAGTCAATTCTAGCCATGCTGAATCCCTATAGAAGATAGACAATGCGTGCGCGATACCGCGAGAACAGTTTAGCGCAAAGAAGTAAACCCATTAGTGTGACAAAAGTTATCATTGCCAAACTTTTCAAGCTGGGAGTCGTGCCTAATAAGGGTTCCCTGACGCACTGTAGGAGTGCATAAAAAGGGTTAAATTCAAAGATAAATTTTCGATTGCTGCCTAGTACTGAGGGATCCCACATAACGGGTGTAATGAAGAAAACAACCTGAATTAAACTCTTAATAATTTGAGAAATGTCTCGATAGCGCGCGCCTATCATTGAAAGGATGAGCCCATAAGAAATGGCGTTGAGATAGATGATTAATAAACCGGGAATAACCAGTAAGGTGTTGAGATTAATTTTGACAGAGTGATGAAAAATGACATATATTGGGACCATTACTAATATATTATGGAAAAAGATAAAAATATTTCGACAAGCAATTCTGTGAATAAATAGTGAGTAGGGCAGTTTGATTTGCTTAATTAAGCCATCGGAAAAGCCCTCTGTGTACTCAAGGACAATGGTTGAAATGAGAGACCATGCCAGCATGCCTGAAACCAGAAATGGATAGTAGTGATCGAGGTCCATATGAAACAAATGACCATACAAATAACCCATTGAGCCGACAGTGATACCCATGCTGATCGTTAGCCAAAACGGGCCAAGGACAGAGCGACGGTAACGCAGTTTGATATCTTGATAGGCAAGCATTGACCAGATGCGCCACATCT
>MGYH01000042.1:20610-29562 GCA_001801665.1 Gammaproteobacteria bacterium RIFCSPHIGHO2_12_FULL_45_12
GTGTTATCGCCATCAAGCGGAAGGGAGGAGTCATTAGCATCCGCTGTTAATTCTGCTTCATTATGCATATTAGGTTTCGCCTAGGTCTCAATACCGGCGAAGGATAGCATGCGAAACCACGGCAGACAACTAGAGGGTGGTGGGTTTGCGTGCGGCGGTTGCGACATGTGTTTTGCAGCCATTCCCGCTAAAGAACGCGGGAAGGCTTTCTTGTTTTTAGGCTGCGCAAAAGCCACGCTTTTGCTTGCACCAAAAGGGGGAGAACCGCGATCTCCCCCTTTGGAATCCCCCATCGCGACATGTTCAGCGGGAATCGCTGTGTGTTTTGACAAATTGCACGAAGTTTTGTTGAAAATGCCGAGGTGAAAAACGGGCTGCGTTGTGGGTGCAGGATTCAGTGGTGAATTGTGTTCCATGTCGTTCAAATGTGTCAATCGCTTCTGCAATGGCTTGAGGGGTTTGCGTCTGAAACAAGACGCCGGTTGCTTCCGTTTCCCCTAATCCACGCACGGTCTCAAGCGCACCGCCTTTGCCAAAGGCAATCACCGGTGTCCCGCAAGCCTGCGCTTCAAGTGGTAATAAACCAAAGTCTTCTTCCGCGGCAAAAATAAATGCCTTGGCCTGTTGCATGTATTTAATGAGGACATTATCAGGCTGATAACCTAAAATCTGAACATTTGTACCCGCTATTCGTTTTATTTTTGTCAACTCAGGGCCATCACCAATCACCACCAAGTGTTTGTCTGGAAGTTGCCTGAAACTTTCCACTATTAAATCAACTTTTTTATAAGGAACCAGGCGGGAGGCGGTCAGGTAAAAATTTTCTTTGGGGCCGTTTGGGGTGAATTTTTTTATATCAATGGGAGGGTAAATCACCTCCGCGGAACGACGGTAAGTTTTCTGCACACGGCGCGCAATAAACTGTGAGTTTGCGATAAAATAATCCACGCCATTCGCGCTGCGCACGTCCCATAAGCGTAGTTTGTGCAAAAAGTAACGTGCTAGCCAGCCTTGCGGTTTTTTATTCAGACCCGTTTCATGCAAGTACTGGTGCTGCAAATCCCAAGCATATCGCATGGGCGAATGGATGTAGCAGATATGCGTTTGATCTGGGCCTGTGAGCACGCCTTTGGCAACGGCGTGTGAGCTTGAAATAATCAGATCGTAGGCGGAAAGATCGAGTTGCTCAATGGCGAGCGGCATGAAGGGTAAGTAGCGCCGATAATGTTTTTTGGCAAAGGGAAGTTGTTGAATAAAGGTGGTTTTAATGGGTTTTCCGTTCAAAAATGCGCGCTGGTCAGCCGCAATGAAATCCACGACGGCAAAAAGATCGGCATCTGGGAAGCATGCCAGCAAGTGGCCTAAAAACTTTTCAGCCCCGCCAATGGCAACGAGCCAGTCACAAACAATTGCGATTTTCATGGATAACGGTATTCTAAAGGTTAAAATGTGAGGATACCATACCGATTATGCTGCCTAAAGGATTGTTGAAAGAATATTCTGGTTCGCTCGCCATGCTGACACGCTTCATGGATATGGGGATGATCTTTGTGGCGGGAATGATCGCTTATTATATTCGTTTTCAAGGGATACATTTTTCGCCCAATTATTTGGTGGCAACGTTAACCGGCATGCTGGCGGCGTCTCTGATATTTCATTTTTTTGATATCTATTCCTCTGTGCGTGGCAAAGGGCTGGTCAGTTATTTTTTTAATCTGGTGCAGGCTGTTTGTATTTTAGCGTTGATTCTCGCCTGTCTGGCATTTTTCACCAAGTCAGGTGACAATTTTTCCCGTTTGTGGTTTTTGAACTGGATGTCGATCACGCTGGGATTGCTGATTTTATGTCGTTCCAGTTTGTTGTGTGCGTTGCGCTATATGCGGGCACATGGATTAAACGAGCGGCGGGTCGTGATTTATGGCGCGAATGAATTGGGCGCCACCTTTGCCAAAACGGTGCAGCAGGCATTATGGACGGGATTTCGTGTGGTTAATTTCCTGGATGATCAGGCGCACAGTAAGCCTGATTATATTCATCATATTCCCGTGAGTCAGGCACCAGAAAATCTGGGGCAATTCCTGACAGACGTCGCCGCGGATGAAATTTGGCTGGCCTTGCCATTAAGTGACGAGCCACGCGTCAAAATGATTTTGCATGAATTACGTCATCACACCATCAATACACGTTTTGTACTGGATATTTTTGGATTGAATTTATTGAATCATTCCATGACAGAGATTGCGGGCTTTCCGGTGCTGAATATTTCATCGACGCCCATGATGGGAGTGAGCCGCATGGTGAAAGCGGTTGAAGATCGCCTCTTGTCTGCATTAATCATCTTGTTGGTTAGTCCGGTATTATTGCTGGCGGCGCTTGGCGTCAAGCTGAGTTCAAAGGGCCCGGTTTTGTTTAAACAGCATCGGCTTGGCTGGGATGGCCGTGTTATCAAGGTTTATAAATTTAGAACCATGTACCAGCATGAAGAAGTGGATGGCGCGGTGACGCAGGCGACACTGGACGATAAGCGCGTCACGCCATTTGGACGATTTTTACGGCGAACCAGTCTGGATGAGTTACCGCAATTTATGAATGTATTGCAAGGACGCATGTCCATTGTTGGTCCAAGGCCGCATGCGCTCGCGCATAATGAGCTATATAAAGATGCCATCAAAACGTACATGCAGCGCCATCGGGTGAAGCCTGGCATCACCGGATGGGCGCAAATAAATGGTTGGCGCGGCGAAACCGATACGCTGGCTAAAATGCAAAAGCGCGTGGAATATGACTTGTATTATATTAATAACTGGTCACTTGGATTTGATTTAAAAATAATTTTTTTAACCTTTATTAAAGGATTTTCCAGTCGGAATGCCTATTAAATCACGCAGTGTGTTAGTGGTTGGCGGTGCGGGTTATATTGGTTCGCATATGGTGCTTGGTTTGCGTAATGCGGGTTATCGGCCAGTGGTGCTTGATAACTTGAGCAAAGGGCATGCGGATGCCGTGATTGGGGCGGAACTGGTGGTCGGCAACATGGATGATAGCCGGTTGTTAACCAAATTGTTTGCCGCCAATAAATTTTTGGCCGTGATGCATTTTGCTTCTTTGATTGAGGTGGCGGAATCAGTTTCCTCACCCATTCAATATTATAAAAATAATGTGACGGCCACATTATGTTTGCTGGAACACATGTTGAAAAATGGTGTCAATCATTTTATTTTTTCTTCAAGTGCCGCCGTTTACGGTGATCCGCGTACCAGGCGAATGAAAGAAACGCACCCGTTAATGCCAATTAACCCCTATGGCCGCAGTAAATTAATGGTGGAAGGCATCCTAAAGGATTTGGAAAAAAGTCATGCATTGCAATATGCCGTATTACGTTACTTTAATGCAGCCGGTGCGGATCCGGAGGGTAGGATAGGAGAGCGTCATTCGCCTGAAACGCATTTAATTCCCCTCTTATTGCAGGTTGCGGCGGGATTACGCCGCAGCATCACCATTCATGGCAACCATTATCCAACGCCTGATGGAACGTGTATTCGGGATTATGTCCATGTCTCTGATATTTGCAGTGCGCATTTAATGGCGTTGCAGGCGATATTAAAGGGGAAGAAAGGGATTGTTTGTAATCTTGGAACGGGGAAAGGCTATTCTGTTTTGCAGGTAATCAACGCCGTACGCCGTGTGACTGGACGAAACATTATGGCAGTGAATGGAAATTTCAGACCGGGTGATGCGGCGGTTTTAGTCGCGGATGCGACGCTTGCCAAAGAACTATTAAATTGGAAACCAAATTATGCCGATTTACATGTGATTATTCAGCATGCCTGGTCGTATGTCATGAAATCCGTTTATATGGAAGCCTGATCTAACCACAGAGGAGAATGCTTATGTTGGCAACAGCACGACAATTAAATACTGAGCTATGCGGGTTAGACGAAACGAAGTGGAAGATTGAAGAGAAAATTTTTGAATTAGATAAATCGGTGCAAGCATTGGAAGATGAGACAAGGGAAGCCACTGAAAAATTTGAAAGTAAACTGTTGGATAATTTGAAAGGCAGAATTAACGATTTTACAAAAATGTTTATTGGTAAATACCGGAATGCACCTGAAGTCTGTCATTCAGTTCGCGAGCAATGTACCGCATTAGGGTTGCGGTGCAAGAAGGAAGCGGGATCGAACGGGAAGCGGCCTGATGAGGGGCGTAGAAAACTGCGTGAAGATTTGCTTGCGTTGGAGCGTGAAATCAGAGCGCTTGAGCAGCCGTTAAACTTCAAAACATTACTGGATGATTTGTCTGACCGCTTGAAAGTGTTGTGGCATCGTGGTGATCGCATTAAAAGCGAACCATTTATGCGAAGTCTGGATGTATTAGGTGAAGAATATGAGGTGCACTTAAAAAAATATCCTGACCTTCTCGAGCGTATTTCTGAAGAAAATCAGCGCATCAGGGCTAAAGCAAAGTCAGGTAGCAAGCGTCTGGGGCTGGATGATTATCGTGAGGCCTTAAGCTTAATGGAGGATAAGCAAGAAAAAATAAAATTCATTGCTGAATTTGATGGAGTGGTGACGCTCGGATTGTTAATCAGGGTGCTTGAAGAGATTAAGGACCAAAATGATCGAATGCTTGAGAAACTTTTGTTAACCGAAGGGCGGAAAATATTACAAGGTGTGCCGGACTTTGAGAAATATGTCGCTAGTAAGTTTGAAGCGTTAACGGATGAGCCCAAAAATGTCATTCATGAAGCGCGCGTTCAGCTCGAAATGACACGGTGGAAAGACCATTTCTGTCGGGTGAATAAAATCAATCTGCCAAAAGAGTCTGAATTTTTTTCGGGATTGAATAACCAGATATACCTAGTTTGCGCTTTGGCGGTCTATGGATTTACAGACAGATTGATGAATAAGGAAAATAGAGCAAAAATTTCCTTTCTGGCAAAGACGACCAGAGCCGTCGAAAACCCCTATTTAATGTTGCCTTATCTGGCGGATCAGTTGTCAATTACGCCTGATACAGAAACGCTCTGGCAGGAAGTGGCCGTCATGATATCCGGTTTATATGCCCGCAGTGAAAAACAGATTCCTGCATTTTTAAAAACCGGACAGGGGCAATTGACGTCAGAGGCAATGCGATATATTGCGGGACCAGATGATGTTGACCTTGAGTCATGGAAGCCCCCATTAACGCGCATGGTAATGTCCATGCCGCATGGTGTGCATGCGAGTCATTTGTTTGGCAGGCTTCAACATGACGTTGTCAGTTTGTCTCAGTCAGCTAAAATGAAGCTGGCTAATGCCGGCGCAGATCTCAGTCCGTTAATGGGGGGAGTATCACACAATAGCCTCTCTGATAAACGGGTTGATACGGTTGAGCAAGAAGACGGCAGTACGGTGCTCTTGGTTCATGTGCCTCAAGGCAGAACCGATACGATTTCTCAAATGGTAGAAAAGGCACGGGATTTGTTAGGGCTTGAATCGGTTGACAGGATGCTGGCTCAGGATTTAAAAGATTATGCCGGCAATGATGTGCAAGGTCGCCTGACATGGTTCTCAAAGTGTTTGGAAAAACATGAATTGACACCTGCACAAGACGCTATGCTGTCTTTTGTTTCGGAAGAGACTGAACTTTATTTTAATCTGTATGTGAAGCGAATTCAGTCATATGTTGAGAAATTATTGCATGGTGTGTTTTTTGTGAGATCTGTCGATGCGAGCGCTGTTATCAAGACCATTAAAGAAGAGTATTCTGTTAAAAAACAATTGGAATGTTTGTTTAAGGTATATTATCAAAAAAGGAGTGAGGAGCCCGATGATGAGATAGTAAACCAAATAGAAGAAATTTTGATTGGCGCGATTGATTTTTTAATGGTATTACCAAAGCTGGTTTTACAAACACCAGAGACAGTTGCTTCATTGAAGCAGCCCCTCTTAAAGCAAGAATCAGATTCACCGGTGAGTTCATCCATTCAAATGGACAATCCGCTGGTTGGATATACGCGGCTTATTATTACCGTGGCTGAGAAGGATAAGCTCCAATTAATGAGATTGGTTTCGGGCATCAATGATATTGATAACAAGGAATCAGTGAATCATGCGCTTTATAAAGAGCTGATGCTATTTGAAGGAAAAACCGAACCTGAAAAAATGCGCTGGTTTAATTACTGCGTTTCAAGACACGCGTTTACGGAAAAACAAGTGACCGTGTTAAATGATTTTCCCCGCAAGTTGCACGCGATATATCAAGCCTATTTATTTGCCACGCCAAATTATCGTGGTGGTCGTTACACGCTCTGGCGTGCGAATAACAGCGTGGTCAGCGCAGCTTTAAAGTTGGTCGATCAGATCCCTTTAGTTAAAGACAGGCTTGCCATTTTGTTTGATTTGCGTGTTTCTCTAATTGAAAATCAAAGCCAATCCTTATTGCAGCCTATTAATGAGTTATTGATAGAGTGTTATCACTTGTTATTGGCAAGTTCACGTGAAGTGCTGCGGTCGGGTTTTAAAGCGACTGTATCAACTGTTTGACTGTGCTGGCCGCGCATTGCCAGTTAAGGCGCGAAAGATATTCATGATAAGCGTTAAGAGCCATTTCATTGTATTGCGTTCTGTTTTGCATCAGGTGGATGATGTAGTCACAGAAACTATTGATGGGCGTGTTTAAACCAAAGGTCATGCCATTGATATGGTCTTTGATGATGGTGTTAATGCCGCCAACATGAGTGGTTAAGCAGGGAACAGCAAACGCATTCGCCTCGCAAAACACAATGCCATAAGCTTCCGCGCGTGATGGCACGAACAGCAAATGCGTATCAGCGAGCAGCTGGCGGATTTTTTGCTTGCCTTCAGGTGTATGTTTGGAGATATAACCCAGGCAATTGACATAGGGCAGGTGTGCTTCAAGATGCGGAGGTTCGTAGCCAACAATGGTTAAGGTCACCGCATGACCTGCTTCATGCAGGGCTTTGGTGACTGCGAGCGCGATGTCGCCTCCTTTTCGCTCCCAGCTTTTCGCTAAAAATAATAAGTTGATTTTATCTTTTGCACGATGCTGAATGTAATATCTAATTTCTTCAAGCGAAGGGTGGGCGTCAATGTTGGCGCCAAAGGGTACCACTTTGACGGTGTCTTTGTTGGCACCATACAGTTCAATCGCGCCTCGCGCTGCCCAGTCAGAAGAAAAAATGGCGAGTTGGCAGCGTGCAAGACACTGGGCTGTCATGAGATTGCCTTGATGAATGGAGGAGGCTGAGTGAAAGGCGAACGGAGGGTAAAACCCAAGCAGTGCGGCATAAACAGCATCAGTCCATAAAACAATGGGTTGTTTGCAATCCAGATATGCAATGGGATTGATGAGGGGCGAAACAACGGCATCCACCGTCAGGGTTTTTAATTGCCTCATCACTTGTGCCGAGTAATGTTTGGCGGCTGTCGTGTTAAATCGGGGACTTTCTCGTTGCTGGCAAATGTATTTGCTCCAAAGTTGTTTGAATTTAAAGAGTGGCGGCAGTTGACGTTTGAGCAAACCGATGTAATTGATCTCCATGCCAGAGGCTTTTAATGCGCGTGACATATGTAACGGCGTACCAGACCAACTGTGTACGTCTTCTGCGTTAAAAGTAGAAGTATAAGCGATTTTCATGCTCAATCCTTAAGTGCCGCCAAAAGTGGTAATTGCCAAAATTGTCGTTGAAAAGCGGGAATGGAAAATGCGATGCGCGCATGTTCATAAGCTTGCGTGCCAAGTTTTTCCCGGTCAGTTGGAGTGAGCGCGCACATGTCTTTCATGGCGGCGGCCAATTTGTCTGCCTTATCGGGTGGAACCAGCGTGCCCGCATGGGCAACGACTTCTGGAATGCCATGTACCGTGGTTGCGATGATGGGCAGGCGTGCAACCATGGCCTCAAGCAAGACACGTCCAAAAGCTTCCTGCGTGGACGACAGGACAAAGCAGTCGAAGGCTTTCATGTAGCGAAACCCCTCTGGCACAAAGCCTGAAAAAATAATGTCATGACCAAATCCTGAGTTTTGAGCTTGTTTTTTTAACGAGTCGCCGAGTTCACCTTCACCGAGAATGATTAGTTTGGCGAGTGGATAGCTCTTTTTGACGCATGCAAATGCCTGAATGAGACTGGTTTGATTTTTATTCGGTGCGAGGCGGGCGAGATTGCCAAAGACAAATGCCTCATCAGGCAAGTTAAGTGCTTTTCTGGCTTCTGTGCGGGAAAGTAGTTGCGGTTCAGTCAACTCAATGTCGATCATATTATAAAGTGTGGCAATCCGGTCGTTAGGAACGCACCAGAGTGTGTCGCGCAAGTCATCGCGCACGGCGTTTGACACACCCGCAAACAGCATGTTTTTGCGGCGCAACACAGCAATTAAAAGCTGGCGTCTAAGGGATGTCATGGTGCCTAGCTCGTGCATGACAAAAATGAGCGCGGAAATGGGCAGGAATTGCGCAATCCACATCATGATGTAAGTGGGTTTGTAGCGGTGGCAGATGACAATCTGAAACTGTTTTTCACGGCATAGCGCGAGTAGCTGTTTGACCACCGCCATTTTTAAGCCGCGGGTGCCGGTTTTGGGCGTATTTAAAAATAACACGTTTTGCGCAAGGGTACGGCGTTTAACCGCTTCATCCGGTTCGCCTGTCAGGTAAGCCACGGTGACATCAAATTGTTCAGGGTTAAATAGTTTGGTGTACTGATTGTAGATGTCAATGAACTGGGTGGCGTAATTATGCCCCAGGATAAGGATGGGTTGACGCATGGCCGGTGCTCTCGGGTTGCCGATTCAGGTTCGCTATTTATAACAAGTTAAGATAGTTTGGGCAAGGTCAGAGGAGGCGGGATGAGTTGCTAAGGCATCAATAGCCTCAGACGATGCTCAGGCTCTTCTAATTTGTCAGGATCCTCAAACCGGTCTTGAAATTTAGTAAGCAACTCGAGGCGTA
>MGYH01000043.1 GCA_001801665.1 Gammaproteobacteria bacterium RIFCSPHIGHO2_12_FULL_45_12
AACCGCCTTATCCGATATACCGCTTTTAAGCAACAGCGGAGATGTCACAATCTGCTTTCAGTATTTCAAATCACTTCCTAATGAAAAAAAATGGTTTTTAATCGAAAAATTTGTTGAGAAGACGCCAACAATAGAAAAACGAAATCAGCTTGATATTATTTTAAAAGCAAACCCGGATATCGCAGCATGGCTAGATCAACTCCCTGAGTTTCAAGCGTATTATGTTTTTGAATTGCCTCTTTCTCACAATGAAACAAGACTATACTTTGCCGCAGAACGGGGATACACCCGGATAGTCAGAGACCTGTTATCTTCAGGCGATCATGACATCAATGCCGCTAAGGAAAATGGCATCACCCCACTTTACATCGCCGCACAAGAGGGTCATCCTGATGTGGTGAATGCCCTTTTAGAAAAAAACGGCATCGACATCAATGTCGCCAGGGCAAAAGGCACCACCCCACTTCACATCGCCGCACATAACGGTCATCTTAAGGTGGTAAATGCCCTTTTAGCAAGAGAAGGTATTGACATCAATGCCGCTACTAAAAGTGGCAGCACCCCACTTCACTTCGCGGCACAAAATGATCATCATGATGTGGTGAAGGCCCTTTTAGCAAGAGATGGCATCGACATCAATGCTGCTATGAGGGATGGCACCACCCCACTTTACATCGCCGCACAAAAGGGTCATCTTGATATGGTGAAGGCCCTTTTAGCAAGAGATGGCATCGACATCAATGCCGCTACTAAAAGTGGCAGCACCCCACTTTACATCGCCGCACGAAAGGGTCATCTTGAGGTAGTGAAGGCCCTTTTAGCAAGAGATGACATCAAGATCAATGCCGCTAAAACAGATGGTGCCACCTCACTTCACGTCGCGGCACAAAATGGTCATCATGAGGTGGTAAATGACCTTTTAAAAAAAGAGGGCATCAAGCTCAATGCTGCTATGAGGCATGGCGCCACCCCACTTTACATCGCCGCAGAAAATGGTCACCTTGAGGTGGTGAATGCCCTTTTAGAAAAAGATGGCATCGACATCAATGCTGCTATGAGGCATGGCGCCACCCCACTTTACATCGCAGCAAGAAAAGGTCATCTTCATGTGGTGAATGTCCTTCTAGCAAGAGACAACATCAACATCAATGCCGCTGCGATTGATGGCACCACCCCACTTTACGCTGCACGACACAATGGACATGCCGATATTGTTGCGGCCATCTGCAAAGCAAAACTGCGGCAGTACAACAATGAGGTGAATAAACGAGAGGATAACCATTATAAAAACGCACTCTTTGGCATTTTAAAATTCGGCTATCCCGCTAAAGAAAAAAAAGCAGCTTCAAAAGCTTTGCTAGATGCCTTAAGCAATCAGCTTGTGCTGACTGACGATGAGAAGTATAAGCTTGAAGAAACAACACTTACTGCCAGAGAGAAGGGGGCACTTAAGCAGGGCGAATTAGGTGAAATTTATCGTGAATTACAGGCAGCAACACACAGACTGAGATAATCGACCAGCCAATAAGACTTGGTACATGACAATAGCCGCGGGCATGACAGGTTTTTTTGTCATGCACTGAGCCCGCGATACACTATATTATTTGTCCAAAAAAAATCGTCTGAACAATGAATAATATTGTCTTAATATCACATTTTTGATAGGATTTTGACCCACCTCAATCACTACAAGGTATGCACGGAATGTGGTCGTTCGTCAACACCCTGCTCTCGCCTAGGAAATTTTTTTCTTTTTCCAGTCGGCTCCTTCCCTGGCTGTCAGTTGCCTGCCTGTTATTGCTTGGCTATGGCCTTGTCGGCGCCCTGTGGCTTGCCCCTGCTGATGCTGTGCAAGGAGAGGGATTTCGCATCCTCTATGTCCATGCGCCTTCCGCCTTTCTCTCGCTCTTTATTTACGCCATGATGGCGGGCGCTGCCGCCGCATCGCTGGTATGGCGGCTCAAAATGGCCTCGCTCGTCATCAAACACAGCGCGCCCCTTGGTGCCTGCTTCACCTTTCTGGCGCTGCTGACGGGCAGCTTATGGGGCAAGCCCATGTGGGGAACCTGGTGGATTTGGGATGCACGCCTCACCTCTGAATTAATTTTGCTATTCATGTATATTGGCATCCTGCTGCTCATCTCCGCTATCTCCACCAAAAAACGAGGTGAACGCGCTATTGCCATTTTCGTTTTAGTCGGTTTTGTCGATTTACCGATCATTCATTATTCTGTTTACTGGTGGAACACACTGCACCAAGGTGCCACCTTAAAACTGTTCGCACCCGCAACCATTGATGCGTCCATGCTCCACCCCTTAATGGCCATGATGGCAGCCTTTCTGCTGTATTACGCCATTGTGCTATTCATGCGTATGCGCTATGAATTAACCGTCGTTGAAACGCGGCCTCACTGGCTGAAGGAGAAAACCAAATGACCGCTTTTTCAAATTTTCTGCACATGGGCGGCTATGGCTGCTATGTCTGGCCAGCTTATGGCAGCGTACTCACCTTGTTATTAGTGCAATGGTTAATCCCACTACGTCGCTGGCACATTTTTTTGCGTAAGCACACTGATGAATAAGATTCATAAACAACGTTTATATTATGTCAGCCTACTAATCATTGGCCTCTCAATTGCGACCGGCTTAATCCTTTATGCACTCAAACAAAATATGAATGCCTTTTTGACACCCAGCCAATTAGCCGCCTCAACCATCCCCCGCAACCACCGCTTGCGCTTGGGAGGCATGGTTAAAAGACAAAGCATTAAACGTGACCCGCAGGGGTTAGGCGTCACGTTTGTCGTCACCGATTTGAAAAGTGACATTACCGTGCGCTATACCGGCGTGTTACCTGACTTGTTCCGCGAAGGAAAAGGCGTGATCGCCTTAGGCACCCTCACCTCGCAAGGCATTCTGATGGCACAGCAAATTTTAGCTAAACATGACGAAAATTATATGCCTAAAAACGTTTCACAAGTCATGGCGGACAAAACGACGGTTAACCACTAAAGGTACTCACCATGTTAAGACTTCTCGGCGAAACATGTTTATTTCTCGCCTTGGCATTCGCCCTGTTACAAAGCGTGCTTCCCTTGTGGGGATATTATCGCTGCAACCCTTACGCGCTTCTGGCCGGACGACCTTGCATGCTGGGGCAGTTTATATGCGTGCTGCTTGCCTATGGCTTACTCACAACGGCTTTTGGCATCAATGATTTTTCCATTTTATATGTCGCCGCCAACTCGCATCCCTCATTACCCCTGATGTATCGACTCACCGCCGTCTGGGGGGCCCATGAAGGCTCCATCTTACTCTGGATTTTCATTTTAAATGGCTGGTCGCTTGCCTTCACCTATTTTGAAAGAAGCTATATCAACTTACCGTTGGTTCTAGCCACCTTAGGGATCATGAGTGCCTGCTTTCTCTGTTTTTTGCTGTTCACCTCTAACCCATTTATCCTAGCCCCCCCTTATTTAACGGGCAATGACTTAAACCCCTTGCTTCAAGACCCAGGCTTTGTGATTCACCCACCCATGCTTTATACCGGCTATGTTGGCTTCGCCGTTGCTTTTGCCATCACTCAGGCCGCCCTGCTGCGGGGCACACTGGATACTGACTGGGCGCGCATCACACGCCATTTTGCCATGGCGGCCTGGTGCTTTTTGACCTTCGGCATCACCTTAGGCAGTTGGTGGGCTTACCGTGTACTCGGCTGGGGTGGATTCTGGTTTTGGGATCCCGTGGAAAATGCTTCCCTCTTACCCTGGATCGCGGGCACCGCGCTCATTCATGTTTTGGTCTTAACAGAGAAACGCGGCGTTGCCAAAAGCTGGTCAGCCTTATTGGCGATCATTTGTTTTGCCTTAAGTTTACTGGGTACGTTTTTAGTTCGTTCCGGTGTCCTCATTTCCGCGCACACTTTCGCAAACGACCCAAAGCGCGGGCTTTTTTTGCTGATTCTGTTAGCCATTTTACTCACCGCCGCGTTAAGCATTTACATGATTCGCATGCCGAAAATCCAAACCAGACCCCCCGAACCCTTTACGCCTATTTCTCGCGAAACCGGTTTGCTCGCCAACAGCGCATTACTCACCGTGGCCATGCTAACCATCTTGCTTGGCACCCTTTACCCGCTCATAGTAGACGCATTGCATTTGGGTGCCGTTTCAGTTGGCGCACCTTACTTCAACACCGTCATGCTTCCCCTTTTATTTATCACGATGACAATAATGGGGCTGGGACCGCTTTGTGCCTGGCAAACACAGTCTGCTCGAAAACTGTGGCAACTTGTCTCTAAAAATTTATTACTCAGTTATGCTTCCGCCGCCTTACTGATCTGGTATTTTACCGGCACAGTTGATTTCACCGCCATTGTCAGCGTGGGCTTAAGCTTCTGGATCATCTTATCTTTACGAGGCTCACTGCGTTTTTTGAAAGGCATGTCGTTAGCACATTTTGGATTTGCCATACTGATCATGGGCATCATGCTTTCTGCCCTCTTAAGTCAAGAACGTGAAGTGCGAATCAAACCTGGCGATGCAGTGACGCTTGGCCCTTATCAATTTGTCTTTATCAGCACCAAAGGAGAGGTGGGTGCTAATTATCGCGGCATTCAGGCAGCGTTTGAGGTGTTAAAACAGACTCGCCACATTACCAACTTATATCCTGAAAAAAGAATTTACACCGTACGCGAAATGGTGATGACCAAAGTCGCGATTCATCCCGCCATTTTTCGCGATCTTTATATCGCGCTCGGTGAACCGCTAAATGACAATGATTGGTCTGTCAGAATTTATTATAAACCCTTTATACGCTGGATATGGATGGGCGGCCTGCTCATGATGCTGGGCGGCATCCTTGCTTTATGGCAGCGAAAAACCCTGACCTCAAACGCTGCCTGGAGCGCACATGTCACTTAAATCAATTAAAACAATCCTCCCCTTTGCCATTTTATTTTTTTTGCTAATCCTATTATGGCGGGAACTTTTTGCGACCGATTCACATGAATTGCCCTCACCCCTGATTGGCGAAACCCTTCCCCATTTTTCATTACCCAATCTTGGCGAACCCCATGTCAAGCTAACGCCTGATGACTTGAAAGGCCATGTCAGCCTGCTCAATGTCTGGGCCACTTGGTGCTATGCCTGCGGCACGGAACACGCCATGCTCATGAAAATAAGTCATCAATATCATGTTCCCATCTATGGCATCGACTACAAAGACAATCACGAGGATGCTGTGAGATGGCTAACGGAAAAAGGCAATCCTTATCAAAAAATTGGGGACGACCGCAACGGCGATGCGGCCATTGACCTGGGCGTTTATGGCACGCCAGAAACATTTGTCATTAACCCGCAAGGAAAAATTGTCTACCGTCAGGTCGGCGCCATTAACCAAGCCACTTGGGATAATATTCTTTACCCCATCATCCAGCAATATGAAGGCACCCCGCATGAATAGCCAACGTCATTCGCTGTTTATTGTGATTTTTTGGCTGGGCCTTGCAACCGCCGCACAAGCCATCGGACAAGACCCTTATCCTTTTGCCTCACTCAAGGCAGCGCAACGTTTTCAGGCACTGACAAAGGAAATTCGCTGTGTGGTTTGTCAAAATCAAAACATCGCTGATTCAAACGCGCCCCTTGCCAATGATTTGCGGGATAAAGTATACCAAATGGTGAAAGCCAATCTGTCCGATCATGATATTAAAGAATACATGGTCAAGCGTTACGGTGAATTTATTTTACTGCGTCCACGGCTTTCCAAATTAACGGCGCCTTTATGGCTATTGCCTCTGTTAGGCTTCATCACTGCCATCGCAAGCCTTGTCTGGTTGTTTCCGCGTCAAAAAAGTCACAAGGATGGGTGACTTGCGTTCCTAGCACATGACAGGTTTTGTGTTCTTAAACGAGTCAGTCAAACTCGCCTATTATGGTATGATATAAGATAGACTTTTTTCATTGATGGAATCGATTAGATGCCGCCCAAAAATGACATTATCATTATCAAACAGTTCAAAACTCACCCTACCATTGGCTGGCGAGAATGGGTCAGCTTGCCAGAATTGCATATTAATCGCATCAAAGCCAAAATTGACACCGGCGCGCGCACCTCGGCATTACATGCCTTTTCTCTGCGGCCTTTTACAGAGCAAGGTGAGTCAAAAATTCGCTTTGATATTCACCCGTTACAGCATAATACTACCCATGTCATCACCTGCACCGCCACGGTGGTGGACAAGCGATTGGTCACTGATTCAGGGGGCCACACGGAGGAGCGTTTTGTCATCCACACGCCCGTGACTATTGCTGGACAAACCTGGTCAATCGAGATTACTCTCACCGAACGTGAGAACATGCTGTTTCGCATGCTCCTTGGAAGAAGCGCTCTACGTAAGCGTTTCAAAGTTAATCCAGCTCGCTCTTTTGTGACCACCAGGATAAAGACAAAATGAAAATTGCCATTTTATCGCGCAAGCCTTCCCTTTACTCAACCAGCCGACTGGTTGAAGCCGCTCAGGCGCGTGGCCATCAGGCGGATGTGATTGACACACTGCGCTGCTACATGAATATCACCTCAGCTGACCCGAACATTCACTACAAAGGTGTTGAGCTTGAGCAATATGACGCGGTTATTCCCCGCATTGGCGCGTCCATTACTTTTTATGGTGCCGCCGTGGTCAGGCAACTGGAAATGATGGGGGTTTTTTGCGTCAACGATTCCGTTGCCATTACCCGAGGACGAGATAAATTACGCTCCTTGCAATTACTTTCAAAGAAAGGCATTGGCATGCCCATCACCGGCTTTGCACATTCGCTGGATGAAATTACGGATTTAATTAAAATGGTTGGCGGGCCGCCACTGGTCATCAAATTTCTGGAAGGCACACAAGGCATTGGCGTGGTACTGGTTGAAACCACCAAAGCAGCGCGCAGTGTGCTTGAGGCTTTTTTGGGACTCAAGGTTAACATCATGGTGCAAGAATACATTCAAGAATCAGGCGGTGCCGATATTCGCTGCTTTGTCATCGGCGGCAAAGTCGTCGCCGCTATGAAGCGGCAGTCCAGATCGCCTGAAGAATTTCGCTCCAACTTGCATCGTGGCGGAACGGCCACCACGGCCACGGATATCACGGAAGAAGAAACCAACATGGCCGTTCGCGCCGCACACATCATTGGCTTGAATGTCGCAGGCATTGATATCGTCAGGTCCAATCGCGGGCCATTAATTATGGAAGTCAACGGCTCCCCGGGTTTGGAGGGAATAGAAAAGACCACCGGCATAGACGTGGCGGCTGAAATCATTCAATTTATTGAAACCGGCACGGAAGAGGCCAACGAGAAAGACTTTAATGGTCGGGGCTAACTTATTATTCCTGAAGCATCCCCTTAAAATCCAACGCCATACGCCCCATGTCCAAGCGATTAAAGAACAGCGAATAAACCATCCATGCACTGATTGCCGACAAATCCGAAAACTGTGGCGGCACATATTTGGGGGCCACGACAATGTTTTCTTCCACCAGATCCGCTAACACATGCAAATCATCTAGCGTCGTTTTACCGACAAACAAAAGTGGAATGCGTTTCACTAAACCACGTTGCACCGCCAGACGCATGTAATTATAAATTAAAATAAATCCTTTACTGTATGACAAATCCTTGGTGTAAGGACCGCCCTCTGGTGTGCTGCCGCGAAAGACACGCACCGCTGACTGATAACTATCATTTTCTTCCATGCCTTGATCACGAAAAAAATGATATACATCAAAAAAATTCGCGCCATCTTCAACCATATTAACGGCGTTAATGCGATTCGTTAATCGCCGCACGCGTCCTGGAAACGATGAAAATGTAAAAATTTCAGTGATAATGGCCAAACCTTCCTGCGTCACCGTTGAGGAGGGCGGCCCCTTGCTTAAAAACGTGCAAATGGGTTGCGCCAAACCATTTAGCGTTGTGCCAAGATGTACCCAGCCCTCATGTATTTCAAACGTGCGAATTTCACGCGCACTAAATTTCAAGCCTTCGTGAATTTTTAATTTATCGGCGCCTGCCGCGGCATCTGCAATAATGCCATCACTCAACTGCACGCGAATGGCATCATCCTCCGAAAAATAATTTTTTAGCCGCTCACTTAAGATGGTGACGACGTCTTCACTGGTATAAATTTTTTCATCGTCTTGCGTCAACACTTGATCTTTAATGTTCGCCAGTGTTTCTGACACCAATGCCGCTAAATCTTTTAACGTTGGCGCACCCACATGAAAGGCATCTTCAGAACTACCATAAAGCTCTTGTGATATTTCCGTAAATCGCGGCGTGCCGCGCGCTTCCAGCATGTCAATGACGCGGCAATACTCATACCCCATTCGCTGCATGATGCCGCCTACGCCGCTATATTGCCCGAGCCGCCGTCTAATGCTGCGATCAATTTCATGAAATTCTTCTATGACTTTTTTGGGATCAAAAGAAAGTGGATTATTTTTTTGATAAAAATCACGGTCAATGGCGGGAAGTTTTTTACATTTATGCTTAAAAAAGTAATCCTGAACCTGAGGACCCCATTTCAAGGCATCCAAAATACGAATGGGCCTCTGCGCGGCCACAATGCGCTCAGACAGCTCACGTATGACCTGTTGATATTCCCCGACAATGTCGCCATTGGCTTTGGTCAATGCCGCATCCTTGAATTAGCTATGCCCATTTAGCCATTATACCTCAATACGACCTGGTCCTAGTACATGGATTCACTAAACAAGTTTCTACGTCGCTCCACTTCTTCCGCACAGGGAACGCACAAAGCGAATCCCAGTGCCTGACGGCCTTCCGGAATATCATCATTACATTCAATACATTGCTTGACTCTTTTTTGCGATCCACTTGCGGCTCCACGCATTTTACTGAGCGCACGCGCGACCTCTATGTCAATGAGATCATTTGCAATATCGATTGCGTCTGCCATGGTTGCACCTTCCCCTGAAAAATCGAAGTATTCTACTGGATTAAGGTGGGATATCAAGCAAATAAGGCAAAGATTGGCCATTGCGACTTCAAAAAAATACGCGTTCAACCTGTCGCTAAACAAAAATGACTCGGAATGATAACAACCGCCTCCGGCAAGATAAAAATACCTATATAAAATAACTAGATATCACAGCAAAGCCAGTCGAATATTCCTAGAATTCAGGCTCAGGGGTACCATTCTTTTGACAATACCCAATCATACGAAGTGTGCCAGTCCCCAACCCTCTACCCATCCTCTTTCATAAAATATTGTCGCAATTTCCTCATTTCCAGGATATGACTCATGAGGCTTTCTTAAATCTTCAATTTTTAACTCTGGCGGCAATTCACCATTATTCCATAGCTCAAGTCTTATGTTGCGTAGTTTGTTATGTTGCATTGGTTAATTATTTTATTAAAAATCAGCTACAGCATGATATTTTATGCCACATAAGTTCATCGCGAACTTATTCATTTTTACCAAAAAGATCATCTAATATCACAACCCCATCAACCATTCCTTTCATATAATTCGTCTTTTTAAGACCATTTGCAGATATCATCGTCAAAAATATTTGCTTATCTGTGCGTATAATTTTTCTAAAAACATCAATTTTTTGTTTCAATTTTTCAGCATATTGTTTATCGATAGCAAATGGCTTATCCGTATATTTAATTTCACATACAGTGATAGCCTTATCATCACGATCAAATAATAAATCAATCTGCACACCTTTTTCATTTGAATCATGACGAGGCACATATCGCCAAGGTGAAGCTAGACTATTTTCTCCTATATTTAATGCTTTTTTGATTTGTGAAATATGTTTATAGCAAATATTTTCAAAAACATATCCTAGCCAACCAAAGTATCCTGGTGTATTAATTATGCTTCTCCAATACTTTGTTGTTTTATTTTGTTTTAGTTGTCTCTTTATTGGTTCGATCCATTCGAGATAAAAGTAACAGTATTCATCGCTGATTCTGTAAAAAATGCCTAATTTTTTATGCCCAAACGGAATATAACTCGTAACAAAGCCGGCATGTTCCAAGTCTTCTAATCTATTGGTTAACCTTCCGCCCTTTCCCGTCAGTTTATTTCGCGCATCTATTTCGCTTCTTTTAATACCATCTTTATGAGCGCCAATTAGCGTAACAAGTTCTTTATATTGCTCAGAGTGCTCGAATAGTGAGGAAAATACTTCGTCAAATTCATCAAATAGCATTCCATTCGAATTAAAAAATAAATTGTCAATATTTTGATCGACAGAGTAATTCTTTTTAATCTGATTTAAATAAAACGGTATTCCGCCCATAGTCATATATAATTTTACTGTCTGCTGATAATTGCATTGATACCCAATATGTTTTAAGTATAAAAAGGTTTCATGTAAATTAAATGGGAGTAATCTAATCTTTCGAGTGACTCTATTATGAAGTCCGCCTTTATTTTTAATTATTTTCTTTATTATCCATGAAGCAGCTGATCCACACACAATAAGCTTAACTTTTTTATCGTTAACCCAGTACCTATTCCAAAAATACTCTAGCGCAGCTATCACACCTGATTTGCGAGTAGACATCCATGGTAACTCATCAAAAAATAAAACAACTTTTTTATTCTTTGATAATTGATCTACTGCACGTGTTAACTCATCGAATGCATCCATCCAATTTGTAGGTGTTTTTATTGATGCTCCCCTATAGAAAGTTTCACCCACTTCTTTCGCAAATCGAGCAAGTTGCTTAGCGGATGATCCTTTGTATATACCAGTCATCTGAAAATACACACATTTTTTTGATTGAAAAAAGTTCTTTATAAGATAGGTTTTCCCGACGCGTCTTCTACCATAGATTGCTATTAGCTCAGCACTGCTTGAATTAAGCGCTTCTTCTAATTCAATTTTTTCTGAGTTTCTTCCAATTATTTTTTCCAAGAAGCTTTTCTCCATGTGTGCTAGTAGGACACTTATAAGGCTATCATAAGTGTCCTACTAACACAAAGAAATATTGCATTACTGAGACACTTATAGACTGGTTATAAGTGTCCTACTGGAGTTTGTCCGTTGTAACCGCTCACGGGCTTTTTAAGCCGCAACAGCTAATGTGGTGCCAGTGTTGACAGTCATTTCAGGTAAGAGAGAAAAACGGGGTCAGGCTTGCACAATTGCACTTCGCATTTGAACCGGCGAATCATATTGTCCAAACCGCCGAAGAAATTGTAAAAGCAGTGGCGTCAGGCCAATTATCCATTAAGGAAGGGCGAGAATTGGCTTTATTAATCGATAGACAACGACAAGCCATAAAATCGGAAAAAAACTCCCTAACACTCGATTTATTTAGCCGTTATGCGTAATTTTTTAATCCTTTGGGTTGAAGCTGCCACTTGGATCATGTCACGCAATTACATCTCCGTTATATTAACCCAAATTTGCCATTCTTTAACTTTGCCACTTTCAAGTTTATATAAATTCATAGCATCGAGCTTAACTTGTATACCGTCAGGATTATGCTTATAAAATATGGCATTTTGTTCTACGCGAAAGGCTATACGATCTTCATCTGCGATAACGTCCTTTATCTCACTTTTTAAATCCTTAAATATTTTTTGCAGATTAGGTAAACGTGATTTCAAAGTCATTAAGGTAGCGGATATTGCCGTAAGTTCAAGAATCAATCAACTGATTTTATGAAAAATTAGCTAAAAACCCGTGAGTGGTTACGATTGGGGGGCTGGTTTGTCCAAAGTACGCTGGCGTTTTTAAACGTCATTGGCCCTACCTCTAAACATCGAGTTAATCTGCCCCATATCGCCATAACAATATTGCAAAATAGAAAGTGCCGCTAGGCTGGCCGTCTCGGTTCTAAGCACCCGCGGACCCAGATTCAGCGGCATAAACCCTTTCATGACCGCTTGCGCCATCTCATGTTGACTGAGCCCCCCTTCAGGGCCAATCAATAACACTACCTTCGCCCCTGCCGGTAACACTTGGGCTGGCAAGCGATTGTTAACATGCGGTGACAACACAAAACATAAATCACCCGTCACCGCCTGCAACCAGGTATCAAACCGCTCAGGTGACGTCATTTCTGGCGGCCGATGCCGCCCTGATTGCTCGCATGCACTCTGCAAAACGGCCCGCCAATGCTGAAGACGCCCTGCTTGACGCTCTTGATTCAAACGCACGTTGCTGCGCTCTGTTATCAGGGGAATAATCTGCGTCACGCCCAGCTCAACCGCCTTCTGAATAATAAAATCCATTTTCTCACCCCGTGCGATTCCCTGTGCCAGACACACATTAACGGGGGGCTCCACCAGCGGCTGCCGACGCTCAGCAAGCTTTACCTCCACATTTTTTTTATGGAGCTGCACAATGACAACCAGATATTCATCGCCCTGGCCATTAAACACCACCAACTCATCGCCCACCCGGGCACGCAACACTCGCGCCAAATGATGGCTCGCTTTCTCATCCAGACAAACCGTTTGATCCAGACTGAGTGCCATCGCTTGATAAAGCCTGATTAACGACATGTGCGTTTACTCCGCCGCTTCAACGGTTAATACATATTCGGCAACCGGCACGCCGCCCAGCAAATGCTCCTGAATGATGCGCTCAAGCACCGCTTGCGTGCAGGAGTGATACCACACCCCCTCTGGATACACAACGGCAATGGGGCCTTGTTGACACACCCGCAGGCAGTTCACTTTTGAGCGATAGATACCGCCTTGATCCGTCAACTGCAAGTCCTGCAAGCGCTGCTTTAAAAATTTCCAGGCCGCCAGGCCCTCCGCCTTGTCGCAGCATTTTGGAACCGATTGATCGCAGCATAAAAAAATATGTCGCTTAATCGCTTTCAGATGTAATTTGTTAATTTTTTCCACTAATGAAGGATTCATCATCGTCAACCCTAATCTACTGGCCTTACCCGACAAAATTGAATATCATACCGACTGTTCGCGTTATGCGCAGGTATTAAAAGAATGAATAAGCTTTACATCCAAACACATGGCTGTCAAATGAATGAATATGACTCCAGCAAAATGCTGGATGTACTCATGGCCTCCCATCAGCTGACCCAAACAGACAACCCGAATGAGGCTGACATCTTATTGCTCAATACTTGCTCCATCCGCGAGAAAGCACAAGAGAAAGTTTTCTCCGCACTCGGCCGCTGGCGCGAACTAAAACTGGAAAAACCTGAACTGATCATTGGTGTCGGCGGCTGTGTCGCAAGCCAGGAAGGGGCGGCCATTTTAACGCGCGCACCTTATGTTGATTTAATTTTCGGCCCCCAAACCATTCATCGCTTGGGCGAGATGCTTCAAGAACGCAAAGCGACACAAAAACCCGTGGTGGACATCCGCTTCCCTGAAATTGAAAAATTTGATTATTTACCCGAGCCCCGCGCAGAGGGCCCCACCGCTTTTGTGACCATCATTGAAGGTTGCAGCAAATATTGCAGCTTCTGTGTCGTCCCTTACACACGTGGTGAAGAACTTAGCCGTCACGTAGACGATGTGCTGGCTGAAGTCATGAGTCTTGCCGAACAAGGCGTCAAAGAAATCACCCTGCTTGGCCAAAACGTCAACGACTACATGGGGCCCCTGCATGGCGAGACCAAGCGCGCTGATCTCGCCATGTTAATTGAATATATTGCCGCCATGGATGGCATCGAACGCATACGCTATACCACCTCCCATCCCGTCGCGTTTTCCAGCCGCCTGATCGAGGCTTACGCCGCCATTCCCAAACTCGCCAACCACTTGCACCTGCCCGTGCAAAGCGGCTCAGACCGTATTCTCGCCGCCATGAAGCGGGGTTACACCACCCTCGAATACAAATCCAAAATTCGCCGCTTACGCAAGGCAAGGCCGGATATCTGCATTTCTTCTGACTTTATTGTCGGTTTCCCAGGCGAAACACGGGAAGAATTTGAAGCCACCATGGACCTGATCCACGACATTGGTTTTGATCTATCCTTTAGCTTCATTTACAGCCCGCGCCCAGGCACGCCAGCCGCCCAATTGCCCGATGACGTGACCATGGAAGAGAAAAAACAGCGCCTGGCCATTTTACAGGCTCGCATTAACCAGCAAGGACGGCAAATCAGTCAAAATATGGTGGGCTCGCTCCAAACCGTGCTGGTTTCAAGGCATGCCGCCAAAAATCCTGCTCATCTGGCTGGCCGCACCGAAAATAATCGTGTCGTCACGTTTGAGGGCGAGTCCACTTTAATTGGTCAATTAGTAACACTTAGAATTATCGCGGCACATGCTAACACCTTGATTGGAGAGAGAATCTGCTAAAAATAAAAATAATGCTGGCCATATGACCCTCCATATCGTCTATAATTAAAGTGAGCATTAACCATGGGGGACCTGAGTACCATTGAATACACTCCTCTATTCAGAAATAGTCACATTGGCTCCAGAAAACAATCACCGGCTGTTCAATCTCTGCGGTAAATTAAACGAACATCTTAAACTTATCGAAAAATGCCTTGGCGTCCTGATACGTCAACGAGGCCATACTTTCTCAATTAGCGGAGAGCGCCACTCGGTCCAACAAGCCTGTGACACCATTCATTCGCTTTATCAGGAAACGGAAAAAATGACGACGCTCGAACCGAGAGAGGTACACATGTACTTACAAACCATCGACAAACAATCGCAAGGCCGTCTGAAGGACCCCTCACACCAAATGGAAATTCAATTAAAAAAATGCACCATTAACGCAAGAGGCGAAAATCAGGTTAACTATCTGCAACGCATCCAGCAACACGACATCAACTTCGGCATTGGCCCTGCTGGAACCGGCAAAACCTATCTGGCCGTTGCCTGCGCCGTGCAAGCACTTGAGGCTGAACGGGTGGGACGCATCATTTTGGTCAGACCCATTGTTGAAGCGGGCGAAAAACTGGGCTTTTTACCAGGCGATATCGCTCAGAAAGTACATCCCTATCTCAGACCCCTTTATGACGCACTCTATGAAATGCTGGGTCTGGAACGCGTTAACCAGCTCATTGAAAAAGATATCATTGAATTATTACCCTTGGCTTACATGCGAGGCCGCTCACTAAACGATTCATTCATTATTTTAGATGAAGGTCAAAACACCACTTGCGAACAAATGAAAATGTTTTTAACGCGCATTGGCTTTAACTCCAAGGCAGTGATCACAGGCGACATTACCCAGATTGACCTTGGCAACCGGCGTGAT
>MGYH01000044.1 GCA_001801665.1 Gammaproteobacteria bacterium RIFCSPHIGHO2_12_FULL_45_12
TAATGGTTATATCCGTTATAGTAGACAAATATAGGGTCGTTGCTTGGTGAGAACTTCGCTTCATTGATAAGCTGCACACCATTGGGTTGTACCATGACAATGCATTTTTGTAGTGCGTCAGCTAAACTGATGATTGCGATCTGATTCACCCAGGCATTGTCTTCCTGACTTCCGCACTTTTTCTTAATTTTCGAGCCCATCCAAAAAAAATTGCTTGATGTTACGGGTAGTTACAAAATGCGCGGCCTTTTTTGAAATTGTAGTGACTACCATCAAAATAGTTATTGACTTTTGATTATTAACCCCTTATGATTTCGTAATCAAAATAACTGGTAGTGATTATGTACATTCGCGTTACATCAACCCCGAAAAGTCCGAGAAAATCAGTTAAAGTTGTTGAATCGATTCGTGAAGGCTTCAAAGTGAAGCAAGTGATGATTCACCATGTGGGTATCGCTTCAACTGACGCAGAAATTGATAAACTCAAGCAGCTTGGACTGGAATTTATTGCTCATGAACAATTACGCCGTGAAAAAGCCTCAGGGCAATTATCTTTATTTCCTGATGAGACACCACAAGAACGCTTACAAGCCATCCAGAAATCTCCCTCCAAAAAACGCGGCAGAAAACCTTTAACACGTCTTGCAGATCTTGCCGATGATGAAATGATTGCGATTAAAAATCTGGTGGAAGAACAACGTGTTGTTGATGGATTGCACGATATTGGCGGTCATGTTTTTTCTCAGTTGGGCTATGATCAAATTTTATCTGGTAAAAAAGATACAGAACTGCTGCGGGATATCATTTTGATGCGTATCGCAAATCCTGGTAGTAAATTTAAGGCACAACGAATATTAGCCAATCGATTTGCACATACCCATGATTTAGATGCAATTTATCGCATGATGGATAAACTGTTCCCTAAAATTGATGCAGTCAAAACAAAAACATTTAACAGAGCGCAACAATTAATCCCGGAAACCATTGATATCCTCTTCTTTGATTGCACCACACTTTATTTTGAATCTACCGATACAGACGATCTACGCCGTTTCGGTTACAGTAAAGATCACCGTTTTAACACAACACAGGTCGTATTAGCCTTGGCGACAAACAGTGATGGCTTACCACTAGGATATGAGTTATTTGAAGGTAATAAAGCAGAAGTCGGCACATTGTTAGCGTGTCTGGAATCATGGAAAAAACAATTCAATATTGGCTCTGTCTGCTTTGTTGCTGATAGAGCCATGATGAGTGAAACAAATTTGAGTGCACTGGAAGCTGCTGGGCATCAATATGTCGTTGCTGCAAAATTGCGCGTTATGTCAGATGAATTAAAAGCAGATATTCTCTCCGACAAGCATTACCATGCAACGTTGTTAGCAGATGAGTTAGCATGGACTGGAGAATTTTCTTATAAAAATCGCCGTCTTATTGTGTCGTATAAAAATTCTCGTGCAAGGCGAGATGCAGTTCAGCGAGAGCAAGTGGTTAATAAGATCAAGAAAACACTGGGATCTGCTGGAAACACACAAAAGCTCATCACCAATAATGGTGTTAAAAAATTCACAAAAACGGAAGAAACCAGGACTATACTAGATGAAACAAAAATCGCAGCAGACATGGCATGGGATGGGTTGCATGGCGTGGTCACCAATATCCAAGACAAATCTCATGCTGAAATACTCGGTCGGTATGCTCGTCTATGGAAAATAGAAGAAAGTTTTCGCTTAAATAAACATACGTTGTCTATGCGACCCATTTTTCATTTTAAAACAGAGCGAATCCATACACACATTGCGATTTGTTACATGGCATTCGCTGTATTACGTCACATGGAATATGTTGTTAATCTCACACAAAAAGTTTCACCGCAATTTATTCTGGAAGAATTAATGGAGGTACAATCCTCTATTCTAAAAGATACAGCGACTGGTAAACACTACCGCATGCCTGGCCGTTTCTCGCACACTGCTAGTAAAATTTACAAGGCATTCAACATCATTAAAGATCGTCAAATCAAAGCTATTATTACAAAATAATGTAGTGACTAATTTTTTCAACACATTGAAAAATAAGTATTTATTCTCTTTTTCTTGTCAAAAAGTGCGGAAGTCAGGCGATTTAGGTGGCAGATGTTGGTATGGGCTGAACAACACGCTGCGCTTTAGCGCGCGCTAATTGCGGTATACATTCAAACGGCAAGAGTGCTTGTAATGCAGATGCATCCTCTTTATCGATGGTAGGCATCGTTTCTAATGCATAACGCAAATATTCATACGGATCAATATCATTCGCTTTGCAAGTTTCTATCAAACTGTATATTACGCTGCTCGCTTCCACACCGGACACACTGTGTGAGAAGAGCCAATTCTTTCTGCCCACCGCAAAAGGCTTGATGCACCGCTCTGTGCGATTATTATCGATTTCAAGACGTCCATCCTGCAAGTAATTTAATAAACCATCCCAATGGTTGAGCGTATAGCCAATCGCTTTACCTAATGTGCTTTGTGGTAAAGTATTGTGTGCTTTTTCTATCAGATAGACCTGCAGCTTTTCAAGCAGGGGTTTGGATTGTGTTTGACGCATCTCCAAAATCTGTTCAGGCGTATGATTTGCTTGCCGAGCTTGTTCTTCTAACCGATAAAGCTGTTGTATCCGTTTTAATGTTTCATGCGCCACACCTATTTTTTTCGTGGTTTTGACAATCTCTGCAAAACGCCGCCTGGCATGTGCCCAGCAATACACCCTCGTGATTTGTGTTAAACCGTTATAACCAGCATAAGCATCTGTATGCAAATATCCTGTAAAATCTTTCCAGAATGTATGCGGAATACTGCCTGCACGACTGGCATGATATTGATAAATCCACGCTCGTTTATCAGGTGGACCTCCACCGAAAACCCACATATAGGATTGTGATTCCGCTGTACGATTAGGCTCTTTTAAAACCTGAACCCGCGTTTCATCTGCATATCCCACATCATATTGTAAGATGTTTTGTTGCAGTACCGGCATCAAAGGCTGTAAGAGTTGTCCCGATTTAATGACCCAATGACACAGTGTGCTACGTGAAATATGGACATCACTGCGTTCAAAAATTTCCGCTTGTCGATAGAGCGGCAAATGATCATCATATTTGGAGATCAATACATGCGCTAGTGTACCCGCTGTGGCAATACTCTGTGGAATCGGTTGGGCAGGTAATGGAGCTATTTTGACACCCTCTTCACATTGACGACAGGCATATTTATAACGAACATGCCGAATCACTTGAACTGTCATCGGAATAATATCCAGTTGCTCTGTGATGTCAGAACCAATACAAGCACAGGTTGCGCCGCAAGCACATTGTTTTGCTGATTCATCGAGCTCATGCACCACTTCAACGCGAGGCAAATAATCTGGCAACGGACGACGACCGGATTTTTTACGGGTATTGGTAGTAGCAGATGTTGTGTGTTCTGCAACAGGTTCTGCCGTTTCTACGGTTTCTGTTGTATCGGAATCAATGGGGCATTCTGCAACGCCCATTTCTGCTTCTGGAAATAAGCTCAATTGATTTGGGTGTATCTTTTCACTGCGGGATGCGAAGTGGCGTGTTCTGGCTAATTTGATTTGCTCAATCAGCATCGCAATCATGTGTGCTTGAGATGCGATTTTCTGGTTTTTTTCTGAGATTGCCTTGTCTTTTTCTGCGATTGCCTCATCTTTTTCTGCAGATTTATTTTTCTCTAACTGCAATTCTAGCCGTAAATCTTCGATGTTTTGTGCTGTTTTCATGACGCGAATTATATCATAAAAATGCTAAAATACCTCGTATTTTATAGGGTTTTTAACAATAATTTGGGGTGCTTAATTCCGGAAAAACGCTCAATGTTTCAAAATCCAATCCCGCCATAAACCACGCAAAATGATCCGCAGTTATGCTCCAAGTGGTTGAGTGGGGCGGGAGAGCAGGAATATAAAAACGCCCCTTCTCCAATCGCTTATAATGCAGAATAAAGCCATTTCGATCCCATACCAAGGCTTTCATCAAACGACGATTATAGCCCCAAAAAACATACACATCACCTGATTGCGGATTACGTCCAATGCACTCCGCAACCCACAGCGTCAATCCATCAATGGATTTGCGCATATCAACAGGATCCCTCGCCAAAAACACGTGTGCGCCAATCGGTAGCGCAATCATGCCGCACCTCGAAGGGCCCGCAGTACCGTGAGAATATCTTGTTCTGCAGCGCCACTTGGAATGCGCAATGCGACTTGATTCGGGAGGCTAATCTGAATGCCCGTTGAGGATTGCGAAGCCAATTGCGGCATCACCCGTACAAACGCAGAGGCACTTTGCGCAGGGGATGATTGTGGTCGATCTAATATCGCCAAACGTTGTTTCCAATAGCCCATTTGAGCTGCATCTAACCCATGCTCTTCGCAAAAAGCTACTTGTGTTTTTCCACTGGTACTCCATGCCCCAATCATTTCTCGCCATTTCGCTATTTTTTCTGCACTTGAACGTACACCCATCCTCTCTCTCCATATTGCTTATTGCACATGGAGCCTATTTTTACACATTCGTTATATTTTAAAAGATGGGGTTAATTGGGCGGTTACGATCAACTCCCAAAATAATCACTTTAGGATGTATTTTTTCTGTCGCCATTTTTAAAATAGAAATATAATCCTCTATACTAGCAACAGAAACAGAAACATTTAAAACCTTTTCGTGCATAAGAGATGTACTAATATACATAGAACGTGATGAACCGATAATCAAAAAATCCACCTTAGTTGCTGCAGGTAAATCAGCCAATCGATACTTTTGCAGTAATCTATCATCAAAATTCGCAATACCACTCACCGTATGATTTTTCAATAACAAAGCCATTTCTTGCTCTATAGAATGTGAGGAATCAAATAAACGCGCTGGATCAATGCAATAATTAAATACCCCAACTATTCCAAGCATACCGATTATTACGACTAGAAATGCGGATAAAAAATATTTACAAATCATACTATAATGCACTCTATGTCTAGACCAATGCTCGGTGAAATTTCAGGAGACTCTATCTTCCAAAATTAATTAAAACCCTGTTGTTAATGCCTGATGCCAACGTCGATGGTTGTAAAATTCAATATATGAACAAATGGCATTGCGAAGTTCCCTTGCGTTTCCATAGTCATTCAAATAAAAAAGCAAACTCGTAGAATTGCGGTTTCCAGACCAACAATAAAACGAGTGTGCAATGACCCGCTATAGTGCTTCTGTTTAATTCCAGCAATTCACGGCGGCGTATGGAAAGTTCAGTGGGTATGACGTGCATCTTGAAGCTCTTCTAAAAATTGAGCTTCAAGTGCAATTAAGCCCTTTTTGCGATCTTTAAATCGCTTACAAGG
>MGYH01000045.1:0-21983 GCA_001801665.1 Gammaproteobacteria bacterium RIFCSPHIGHO2_12_FULL_45_12
ATATATTATGGCGGTGAATGAATTGCAGATGTTGAAACTATCAAAAGAGATGGCAGAAACCAATCAGGCAATCATGGCTGCTAAATTGGCAACCGTGACGGCACAAAAAAATATTGTCGATATGTTGACACCACCGGCGCCACCGGCACCCACCATCGCAACGGCGGCAGATTATGCCAAAAATTTAGCAGGGAAAACGGGGGGTGCTGCTCCAGGCAAAGACGAGGAAACCGCCCAAAATATAGCAACAGAATATACCGTGTTATCGGTAACGCGCTTACGCAATCAGTGGGGCGCCGTATTAGCCTATCAACAAAACCTATATAACGTGTCCGTTGGCGATGTACTCACACCAGATAGCTCCAAAGTGGTGTCCATTGACAGGTCAGGTGTGTTGTTGTCCAAGGATGGCGTCAGGCGCAGGTTATCGATGGTGCCCGTCATTTAAACGGCTAAAGGGGCTAGGCTACTCGCAACGACGAAAGAATGATGCAACGTGAATGCGAATTGTCAACAGCCCCTAATAATCCAGGTCAGTCATTCCAATCACTTCGTTTACGGCGTGATATACTTTTTCCATAAAAAGATTGTCGCAGCATAATAACGGACCGGAAATTAATCGCTTATTATCAATCGCACGAATTTGATCAATTAATAAATCAGAATCTTTTTTTAATTTACCAGCTGCATTTACTCGTATTCTCAGCGGTGCTGCATCCTCAGCTAATTGTGTGGTTAAGGGAATAATGAGCGTTGATGGATGGTTGATGTCTAATAATGCTTGGTTTTGAAATATAAGAACAGGTCTGGACTTGCCAGCTTCGGTGCCGTGAGAGGGATTAAGATTGGTAAGCCAAATCTCGCCGTGATTAATTTTCAGGGTCATGTTCAATATCACTAAATTCTTTATTAACTAGCATACTTTCTTTACGTACTTTTAAACTGATTTTTTTTAGCCGATTTGAGCGTGCTTTTTTATTTATTTCTGCATTCATGAGCTCAATAGCAAGACGCACGTACTCAGCGCGAGCCATATTGGCGGCATGTGCATGATGGTCCATTTCGTGGAGTAGCTTGTCTGGCAGTCTAATGCTTATAGTTGTCATGATCGTCGTCCCGTAATATCGAAGATGTAACACAAAATGTAATTATATATGTAATACTATACTAATGACACAAAAATAACCATAAATGAGTGACTTTTGGAAACGGGGTCACATATGGACGTTTCCGTTTTTAGCCTTGACAAGCTAACATCGTTAGTTATAAGCTAACGATGTTAGTTTAAAGGTGAGCATGTGCAAAAAAGAAATTTAACCAAACAAGCAATCTGTACAGCTGCTATTCAACTTATCGAAAGCAATGGTCTTGAAGGCTTAAGTATGCGCAAACTTGCTTCAAAGTTAAATGTTGAAGCGGCATCACTTTATAATCATATTATTAATAAATCTGAATTATTTGACAATATTCAAGAGCATTTATATTCACAAATTTCTGTCAATTTATCGAATAAAAATTGGAAGGATCATTTAATAGAACTCGCACAAAATACTCGCCAAGGTCTTTTACAAGTACCTCAAGTAGTATTGTTATTTGCTACTCGACCAACCATTACCTCATCTTCTCTAAAACAAGCTGAGGCTACGCTTAATATTTTAATAGAGTCAGGTTTTAAGTCGTCAGAAGTGTTATCAATTTATAGAAATTTGCACGTATTTGTGCTTGGCCATGTGTTGGCAGAAGTAGGGCATATTCCTGGAGAGAAAGATAATAGTCATGAGCCCTTGTTTGAAAAAATTAATATCGATAGATATCCGGTTTTGAAAAAATCAGCATCATATCAATCTAATATCGATTTTGAAAAAGGGTTCGAATTAGGCTTGCATTGCATGATGAATGGGCTAGAAGAATTATTAACGAAATGATAACGACTTTGTAAGTCTTATCGTTCTTTTTTGATAATGAAAAGAGGTGATGCATTTGATTGCATTAAATACAAAATCATTTAGTGAATAAAATTAAGAGGAGGATGGATATGTCAAGTCGATTAACCGCATTTTGGGAAAGTTTTCAAAACAAGGATTTTAGCACTGCACAGGAGAAGTTCGATGCACTTGAAAGCAATAACAAGCAAGCTGTGTTGGCAGAGTTATTTCAAAAAAGTGAATATCACCGTACGCCAGCGATGGTTTCTGTATTACGCAGAAGATTGCATGATAATCAATCTTTTAAGGATTTTTATCAAGCCTGGTTTCCAAGTGAAGACATGTGTAACAAAGTTGAAATGGCAGGACAGGTTTATCAACAACATTTTGAAACACCTGTGCGTGTCATCAATGCCATCAATAGCAACGATCCGAATGAAATCATTAGCGTGGGTATAACATGGGTAGCTAATAAAGAAGAAGAACAAGGACTTTGGGAATATATAAAGAATGCAACCATGGGGGAAGATAAAAACAATGAACTTCGGCACGATAGAATTGAAGAAGTTGCAGAAGGTGAATTACTCGGGATTTTCCATGTTGAAACAGATGATAATTTAGGCGCGCCATTTTGAAAACCTTATTTTTCAAAAGCAATCCCATGGCAGCACCCAGTCAGATTCAGTGACTGGATACATTTTTTCTGCTGGTGCAACAATTAATCCTTTTTGTATATTTAGTTGAGGATAATTTTTGCGGAATGCGGTGATATTGCGTGCATCTGTCGTTGTCGATAGATCGCTTTAAAGCTGGAATCAATTCTGGCGCATACTGTACCTCATCAAAAATGACCGGCATTTTACAATTATTGAGGAAGAGATCAGGGTCACGGCGAATATTTTGTACGTCTTGTATAGGGTCGAGCAGGATGTGGGTTGCCTGTGGAAACAGGTGCGTCAGCAGGGTGCTCTTACCTACCTGTCGGGCGCCAACTAGAATGATGCAGGGGAAGTGCGCGAATAGGTGTGTTAGGTGTTTTGATAATGATCGGTGTTTGTATTGGTAGTTCATTCATATCTCCGACTTGAATACTAATGATAGCATCATCCATTATCGAGCCAAAATCATAAAGCTGAAATCGTATATTAATATGCCCTTTTTAAAGGCGGAGACTTATGCGGCAATCGGCTCATTAGACCATTTTGACAGGTGTCAGCCAGGTTCCTTGCAGGCGGTACTTGATTCTATCAGGCCGTCAAAGACCTTTGCGGCGGGCCCGGTGAGTTTGACTGGATGAGGGTTGCCTTCCCAGCTTACGAATAGCTGACCATATTGATATTCAACCGTCACGTCAGCTTGCAGCAAGCCATTGGCGATGCCCGCAACAACGGCAGCGCACGCATTGCTGCCACAGGCGCAGGTTTCACCAGCGCCGCGTTCATAGGTGCGTAGCCGAATGTGGGTCGGCGAAACGACTTCCATGAAGCCGACGTTCGTCCCATGTGGGAAAGCGGGGTGTATGGATAACAAGTGACCCCAGCGATCAACCGGAACCTGATCAAGGTTGGCCACGTTGACGATGACATGCGGGTTGCCGACAGCGAGGATGCTAACAGGCAAGGTTAATGGCGAGCCTGCCTCTGGCGTGATGGTTAGCGTTGTCAATGTTTCCTGTTGTATGGGTGCATTCAGCGTAACGCAAATGTGATGGTAATCGGTGAGGGTTACGGGAAAAACACCGGCCAAGGTCTCGAGATGGAAAAAACGTTGCGTGAGGAGGCCGCGTTCGTGCAGATAGCGTGCGACGCAGCGCAAGCCATTGCCGCATTGCTCTGCCCTTGAGCCGTCAGCGTTATAAATTTCGCAAAAATAGTCAGCGATATCGGAAGGCTGAATGATTAAGAGCTGGTCAAAGCCCACACCAGTATGCCGGTTTGCGAGTGCTTTAATAGGTAAGGCCTGAATATCAAGCGGTGTGCTGCATGCATTAATCACCATGAAGTCGTTTCCAAGGGCGTGCATTTTAGTGAAATGTAAAGCGTGAGGCATGTTCATTTGTGGTTACCGGTTAACTGCTTGAGTGGGTGGAGGCGGCGTTGGTAAATAGAGCGCACCGAATTGGCCGCAAGCGGCCAGCAGGCCAGCAAGACAACACAGGCCAATCAGTGAGGTCAGTTGACGCTTCATTGAGAGGGTTCCTGAGCGTCAAAAAAGTGTTTCATGGCGTGATGGAGCGCGTGGTTGTTTGACGGATCATCCCCTTGAAGAGAGGCTAGAATGGCGGGTAATAACTGTTTGCCAAGTTGAACACCCCACTGATCAAAGGGATTAATGTTCCAGAGCACGCTTTGGGTAAATATTTTATGTTCATATAATGCAAGCAGCGCCCCCAGATTTTTGGGGTTCAATTGTTTGAGGAATAACAAGTTGCTTGGCTTGTTACCGGCAATGGTTTGATGGCGGGCGAGTGGTTCGGCTACGTTTAACGGGATGTGTTTGGCAGTGAGCGCATCACGCGCCTCTTCAAATGTTTTGCCGCGCATTAATGCTTGCGCCTGGCTAAGGCAACTGGCCATGAGAATGTCCTGATGGTGATGATCGGGTGCGAAGCGGGAAAAGACAGGACGCTCAAGGGGTGATGGCGTTGCAATAATGAAATCAACAGGGATGATTTGCTGGCTTTGCAGCAAGAGTTGATGATAAGCATGCTGCCCATCGCAGCCTTCACCACCAAAAATCACCGAACCCGTTTGAGACGCAACGGGTTGCCCATTTAAGGTGACACTTTTGCCGTTGCTTTCCATGTCAGCTTGTTGCAAGTAGTCGGTCAGGTAACGCAGTCGATGTGAGTAAGGGCAAATGGCAGCCGCACTGGCATTGAAAAAATTAATATACCAGTGACTTAACAAGGCCAATAAGATGGGCATGTTGACGAGGCAGTCGGCCTCTTTGAAATGTTGATCCATTTCAAATGCGCCAGTCAAAAAATCAGTGAAATGATCGCGGCCAATCATGAGCATCAGCGGTAAGCCAATGGCAGACCACAGGGAGTAGCGGCCACCCACCCAGTCCCAAATCGGAAAAATATGGTGAGGGGGAATGCCAAAAGCAGAAGCTCTATCAGTCGCGGCGGTAATCGCAATAAACTGGCGGGAAACGGCTTCGCGCCCGAGTTTTTCACTTAACCAGTTGGCGGCGGTGCGTGCGTTAGTCAGTGTTTCCAACGTGCAAAAAGATTTGGATGAGACAATGAACAGGGTGGTTTCCGGGTCAATTTGGGACAGCACGTCACTGATCTGGCTTTCATCGACGGTTGAGATGAAATGAAAGTTGAGGTCGCTGATGGCAAAATCCTTGAGTGCCTGTACGGACATTTTAGGCCCAAGACAGGACCCGCCAATGCCAAGATTGATAACCGTGGTGATGGGTTTTAGCGTGGCACCGACGAAGCGTTTGCCATGCACCGCCTCGACGAACTCAAACAGTGAGAGGCGTGTTTGCAAAATGGTGTCCGCAATATTTTCACCGTTGACGGTTAAAGGTGTTTGCTTCAAATCCCTGAGCGCCGTATGCAGTGCCGGACGCTGCTCCGTTGTATTCACTCGCTCACCCGCAAACAAACCCTGAATTTTTTCATGTATTTTCAAAGAGTTAGACAAGTCAGACAGTAATGCTAGCGTAGTTTTGTTAATGCGGTTACGGGAATAGTCGAGATGGATGCCATTCACTTTTAAGGAAAATTGCTCAACTCGTTGGGTGTCCTGATCGAACCAGTCACGCATGTGTTGTCCGGCAATCTCGTGATGATGCCGTTTTAATGCTTGCCTGACAGTGAGCGAGTCTGAATGATTCATGAGATAAGGCCATTGGGTACGCTTTATATTTAGCCATGTATATTATATGATAAGTTATCGATTTTGTATCTTATTCATAAATGTCAGGGCAATCATGGACGAGTTATTGCAGCAGCTGGAACGTCGACTAAACCATTTGCTGGGTCGTCATCAACAGTTAGAACATTCAAATCAACGCTTAAACGCGGGAAAAGAAGTGCTTACCCATGAGAAAGCACAACTTCTTCTCAAGCAGCAAACCGTGATTTCGCAGGTTGAGCAATTGCTTGCTAAATTAAAATCCATAGAGAAAGCATGATGACCAATCAATTCGTGACGGCGACAATCGAAATTTTAGGTAAATTTTATCCGGTGAAATGTCCGGCCAGAGAAGAGGCGGCTTTACAGGAAACGGCTAAATATTTAAATAAAAAAATGTCTGAAGTGCAAGAATCAGGCAAAGTGATCAATCTGGAACGAATTGCCATTATTACGGCGTTAAATATGGCACATGAATTTTTAGAACAGGATAGGCAGAAAGGCAGCCTCACGAGTAAAATTAATCAGCATATAACAAAATTGCAGGACAAGCTGGATCAGGCACTTGAGCAGTCTTCACAAACAGAATTAATTTATTTCACGGAATAAAGCGCATTGAATAAGCAGATCATTCGCCATGCTTTTCGTGAATTACGAAGAGCCATCCCGGAAAATGAACGCAAGCAAGCGACTCAGTTGGCAGCGGAACGATTAATTGCGCACCCCTTGTTTCAGGAAAGCGGACATATTGCCTGCTATCTTGCTTATGGCAGTGAAATCAGTACAGCGTTAGTGATTGAGGCAATATGGCAGCAGCATAAAAAGTGTTATTTGCCGACGGTGACCGAGGCTAAGACGCTTGAATATGTGCGATATGCGAGGGATGACAGGCTTGAGGAAAACCAATATGGCATTTTGCAGCCAGAGGATGTGACTCATAAGATTTTGCCTCGTGCGCTTGAGTTGGTCATTTTGCCTTTGGTTGCGTTTGATGAAACCGGTACGCGGCTGGGAGCAGGGGGCGGGTATTATGATCGCACTTTTGCTTATTTCCACGCCTCACCTGATCGCCGCCCAACTATGATTGGGTTTGCTTATGCCTCACAGCAGGCAACTTCGCTGCCAACGGACCCCTGGGATGTGATGATGGATCAAGTGGTGACAGAGCGCGAAGTGATTCGCTGCAAGAAAAATAAAGGTTCTTGCGAATAAGCCACCGTTTCAATTAAGCCCCACCAATTTTGGTGGATTACTTTATTCCCATTGATATAAATGTAGGGTGGATTAGACGCGCTTTTTGCGTCGTAATCCACCAATTGGGGTGGATGACGACCTTTGCTGATTCAAGCTTATTTTATGCTGTCGTCCCGCGGCTTGTCCGGGCTTGTTGCATAAATTCAAACTTGGTGGATTACGGCAAAAAACGCCTAATCCACCCTACATTTGCTGGCGACAGTAGCATGGGCCCTGCCCGTACATAACAAAAAACTCAAACCGTTCGCCCCGAGTCCTTTGACAAGCTCATTAAATGTAGGGTGGATTAGACGCGCTTTTTGCGTCGTAATCCACCAATTTCGTGGATCGCAGCCAAAGGCACCTAATTAGCCCTACCATGTTTAGATTTATGCAACAACGCCCTCTTAAGCCGCCGTTTCAATTAAGCCCCAGTTCATCTAGTGCGGTTGCTTTGCGATGGCTTGCGATGATCAACCCTAGCAACTCACGAATGGCAATAAAAAACATGGTGTAATCAACGTCAATGCAGCCATATAACAGGGTGAGCAAGCTTTCCCATCGTGTGAGTGCGTCCTTGTTTTTGCTAACCCAGATATCAATTAATTCCTTTGATGTCATTCCATTTTTATCTTCTTTCAAAATGGCAATGGTTAATTCGCGCTGTGAAATATCAAGCTCATCCCGCAAGGTTAAACGTGCCATCACGTTCCAGTGGCCCTCGCGCGTGTCATTCAAAATTTTATCGCGAAACCAGAGGAGGTTCACACGATCACCCGCATGAAAGTAAACCTCCGCAGTTTTAATTAAATCAAATTGATGGTCGGTCGCAACAGAGATAATGTTTAAGTTTGCATAGATTGCGCGAAAAGTCGCAATGCGCCGCGCGGAATGTTTGGGGAGGCCAGCGTGAACAAACTGGGTAACTAAGTTTGTTAAATAGTCCTTTGTTTTACCCCCCATGAGTTGCGGCAAGCGTTTTTCCAGAATCATAAGACGTTTTGAATAGTGTGCAATTAAACGCGTTAAATCACCCTTCATGTGCGAGCTTCGCAAAAACCATCGGGTGGAGAGGCTGATCAGGTTTCTCACATTAAAAAGCATGTCAAATTGGTCTTTAGCTGAAATTTTAAAGTCGAGAGATTCAATGACTTGTCTGATCGCCGCACTGTCAAAGATGTGGGATGAAACAAAATACGCTTTAATAATTTCGTGTATGGATGCGCCGGTTTCGGTTTGCATGCGATAAATAAAAGTAATCCCCATTTCATTGACAACACGATTGCTCAATTCGGTCGCAATAATGTTTCGATGCAGTAAATGGTCTGAAATGTCAGTTTGAAATTTAGAGCGAATGGCTTGCGGAAAAGCAAACGCTGCCTCTGACCTCAATAAGACATGTTCTGGCAAGGCAGAATTCAGAATTTCACGCTTGACATAAATCTTGGTGTAGGCCAGCAGTACGGCCAGCTCAGGGCGCGTTAGGCCTTTTTTTTCAGCTTTTCGTTCAATCAATTGTTTTTCAGTGGGTAAGTGTTCAACGTGACGGTTAAGAATGCCATTGCTAGTTAGTTCTTTTAAATAACTTCGATGTAATTCCAGATTATTGGCCGCATGATAGGCAGAGAAACTCATTACCCATGCTTGCAGGTAATTATCATTTAAGACCAGCTCAGCCACCTCGCTGGTCAGTGATGCTAGAAAAGTATTTCGTTTGCTGTCAGCCAGTTTTCCGGTTTGTATGGCGTGATGCAGCAAAATTTTCAGGTTCACTTCATGGTCTGAACAATCAACGCCGGCAGAGTTATCGATGAAATCGGTGTTGATCAGGCCGCCTTTTAAGGCAAATTCAATTCTGCCAAGTTGTGTAAAGCCCAGGTTTCCACCTTCCCCCACCACTTTACAGCGCAATTCGTCGCCATTGACGCGGCAATAGTCATTGGTCCGGTCACCCACATCAGCGTCTGACTCTGTGCGTGCTTTGACATAAGTGCCAATGCCGCCATTAAAAAGCAAGTCAACAGGTGCTTTAAGAAGCGCGCAAATTAAGGCGTTGGGGGTTAATGAGTTGTCAGATATAGCCAACGCTTTTTTAATTTCGGGAGACAATGCAATGGATTTGCTGCTGCGCTTAAACACGCCCCCGCCTTTTGAGATGAGCGATACATTGTAATCCTCCCAAGATGAGCGGGCCAGTTTAAATAGTCGGGCGCGCTCCTTGAATGAAACCGCCGGATTGGGATTGGGATCAATGAAAATGTGTCGATGATCAAAGGCACCAATTAATTGCAGTCGTTTTGAGTATAACAAGCCGTTGCCAAAGACATCGCCGCTCATGTCGCCAATGCCAACAACCGAGATGGAGGATTGGAGAATATTAATATTTAATTCACGAAAGTGGCGTTTAATGGATTCCCATGCGCCGCGTGCGGTGATGCCAATTTTTTTGTGATCATAGCCGTCTGTGCCGCCTGAGGCGAAAGCGTCACCCAGCCAAAATTGGTAATCATGCGCGATATGATTGGCGATATCTGAAAAGGTTGCCGTGCCTTTATCTGCCGCAACGACCAGATAAGAATCGGGGTCATCTAGGCAGACCACATTTTTAGGGCGAATCATTTTTTTGTTTTTTATATTATCGGTTAAATCAAGCAAGCCAGAAATAAAAGCGGTGTAGCAAGCAATCACCTCAGCTTGTGTTGACTCATGGGATGCAGGCTGCGGCAGCATTTTTAAGACAAAGCCACCCTTTGCTCCGGAGGGGACAATGACAGCATTTTTAACTTTTTGTGCTTTCATTAATCCTAACACTTCAGTACGAAAATCCTCTTTTCTATCGGACCAGCGAATGCCGCCACGCGCAATCTTGTCGCCGCGTAAATGAATGCCTTCAAAGCGGGGTGAATAAACAAAAATTTCATACAGTGGCAGTGGAAGCCTTAAATCCGGAACGGCGTCGGAGTTTAGCTTAAAGGCAAGATAGGGTTTGGGTAGGTTATTTTTGGTGGTTTGAAAGTAATTGGTGCGTAGTGTGGCCTTGATTAAATCAAGCAGGCGTAAAATAATGCGCTCTTCATCCAAGCTTGAAACCGCATCGAGTGCCTGAATGATGCTGTGTTCAAGATCAGAAGCTGAGGCGGCGGCACCTGATTGTCTGGGGTTATGCAGCGTAAAAAATAGATCGAAGAGGGATCTTGCAATGGAGGGGTGCTGGCATAGCGCATTCTCAATGTACACTTGACTAAAATGAAACTCGGCTTGATGTAAATATCTCGCATAAGCACGTAATACCATGGCTTCACGCGCGGCAAGGCCAGCACCCAAGATTAATTTGTTAAAGCCATCGTTTTCCGCTAATCCAGTCGCCACTTGTGTAAACGCATCTTCAAATAAACGTTTAGCGATGTCGAGATCAAAATGACCCCCCGCATATTTGACGGAAAAATCGCTTATCCAGATGGTTTTCTTGGCCGACAGTTGTATGCTGTGCAGCGTTTCATCATAAACCTGTAGGTTGAAATTTTCTAAAATAGGCAAGATGGTGTAAAGCGGCGTGGATTTGTCTAGTTGAAATAGTCGCAAATGCAGGGGGTAATCTGTTTTTCCCTGCTGATAATAAAAAAGGGTCTTTAAAGGGTCAGCGTCAGAAAGCGTATCCATGTGAGCGATATCGTTGACAGCTAGAGCTGGCGTGCACTTGTTCTTGTAGCTGGCGAGAAAAGCAGCGCTATATTTTTCAAATAAAAGGCTAGCCTTTTTTTCTGTGTGCTGACGAGTGAGTCTCTGTTTAAGCTTATCTTTCCATGTAAGCGTCATAAGCATCCTTTGCTTGATTAGAGTTCCGTCCAGTGATCCGCGTCAATGGTTACGCCGGATTGCTGGCGGGATTTGATGTTCTTTTTACGGGGGAAAAGTTTTTCACGAATTTTTACAACGGCGAATAAGATGAATCCGACAATGGCGCCAAAAATGAATAAGTAAACCAGTAACATGATGCCGAAGATAAAAGCAACCACTGCAATGCCAGCAAAAACAAAAGGAAGAAGTTTGCTCAAAATGCGTTGCATAGCTAGTTATCCTGAAAATTTTCCCAAAGATGCGTTTCGGGTTTGGGTTGATGGGTGGCCTGATCGCGTAAGGTGTACAGTCGGTCATATTTTTCTTTTTCGCGGCGTTGTGAGGCGGATAAAGCAGGGTGTTCGCGATCAAACTGCTTGAGAAACGTATCAAGCTTGCTCGTATAATACGTTAGGTTGAAAAATTCTCTTAAGTTCATTGGGCGACACCTGCCTTGCTGCTTTTAAATGATATTATATCGGTTTAGTATAGCATAAACATTTACATCTCCATGCAAATTTAGTAACGTGAGACTTGGTGATTGTGCATAAATTCTGCAACACCATTCAATGGAGATGTAATGAAATTATTTAAACTGCTCGCAATAACATGGATTGTGTGTTGCCTTAGTAGTGTTGCGTTTCCAAAGCATAAAAAACAAGCACATTCGCCGACTCGCGCGCCCATTAAAAAACGCGTCGTTGTGCCAGTTCTATATGGCGCGACTAGGCTAAATGGCGAGATTAATCGGCTGATTGGTGCCGCTAATACCAAAGCTAAAATCACCGTCTACGTGAAATCCATGCAATATGGGGACAATTTGTTTGTCCGTAATATTAATGTGCCCTTCACGCCAGCCAGCACGCTGAAATTATTGACAGCGGAAGCTGGATTGCTTTATTTGGGGCCAAATTATCGTTTTCCCACGCAGCTATTAACGGATGCGAGTAGTGTGCGTAATGGCGTGCTGCATGGCAATCTTTACATTGTGCTAAGTGGGGACCCCACATTGACCTATGAAGATTTGCTGGACATGATGACGCATTTGCAAGAAATGGGGGTGAGGGCGATTTCAGGCAATGTGAATATTGACAACACGGCTTATGACCAGCGGTTTTATGGGCCAGGCTGGGACGGTAAAGATAAAAGCTATTGTTATGCGGCGCCAATTAGTGCCAGCATCATTAATCACAATTGCATTTCATTCAGTATGCAGCCAGCGAAACAGTCAGGAAGCAGAGCGCAGGTAGTGACGTCCTCCAAATATTTTTATCCCAAAATTAATAATTTCGTCGTGACGAAGAAAAAAGGCACATGCAATATGCGTTTAAGTGCCAATCCAGGTAGCAGCATTTCAATTGAAGGTTGTGTGTCCAAAGGTCAATATGCATCGGGTGTGAGCTATGTGGTGACAGATGTGCCGGACTATAATCGCGCCCTGTTTAAAAGTTTGCTGGATAGGATGGCCATTTCTGTTTATGGGCGTGTCACGTTTGGTTCGGCGGATAGACAGTTGTCATTAATCAGCCAGCACGAATCAGAACCCTTGCAAGTGTTGGTGAATGAGATGTTAAAGAAGTCAGATAACATCATTGCGGGAGCCTTATTTAAAAAAATTGGGCAAAAGTATACGCGGCAGCCAGGCAGTTGGGAAAATGGCAGTTTGGCGGTGTCACGAATTTTGGCTAAAAATGCACAAGTTAATATCGCAGGGTTACGAGTGCTGGATGGCTCCGGGTTGTCCTCGGATAATCTTGCCACCGCAGCCCAGATGATGCGGGTGCTGGAGTTTGCCTATCATCACGATTTGATCAGCGAGCATTTTGTCTCTGCCTTACCCATTTCAGGCGTTGACGGTACATTGAAGCACCGCATGCAAAATATCATTCGTAAAGTTCGCGCAAAAACGGGCACCATCTCAGGGGTGGTCAGTCTCGCGGGTTATGTGACAAGCAAAAACAAAGAGCCTTTGGGGTTTGTGATTATGATTAATGGCAATAAAGGGCTAGGTTGGCAATATAAGGCATTGGAAGATAAAATTGTAACAGCGTTAACGCGATACGCGCGTACCAATAATCAGGGCGCGACGCGTGTTGGCTAGCATTAAATGAGCATAGGTGAAATCTTAATCATTTTACAGCCATTCCCGCTAAAGAACGCGGGAAGGCTTCCTTGTTTCTATGCTGCGCAAAAGCCAAGCTTTTGCTTGCACCAAAAGGGGGAGAACCGCGATCTCCCCCTTTGGAATCCCCCATCGCGACATGGAGAGCGGGAATCGCTGATCATTTTATCCAACGCGGCTATTATCAAGAATGATCGTGTTGGCATTTTACTCGCTTGACTAAACGCTAAAATCAAGTAATCATATGCATTAAAGACAAGTAATTTTATACATTATTTCCAAGTAATTAAATTACATAAGATCAAAGAGATAGGTAAAACATGACCACACGAACGGCCATTGCAGAGGCACTTCAACGGGTGAAAATCGCCGCGATCACCAATAAATCTGGGGTGGTTCAATCAACAACTATCTCAAGGTCGGATCGTGAGATTTTGGTCGCTACCGGATGGCTGCGAGAGATTATCCGCGGCTGGTATATGCTGGTAAGACCTGATGTTGAGACCGGCGATACGACAGCGTGGTACGTGAATTTCTGGGATTTCGTGAGAGCGTATCTCAACCAGCGATTTGGAAATAACTACTGCTTGTCGGCTGAGTCATCGCTAGATTTGCATACGGAGAACCCACTGACACCAAGACAAATTATCGTGATTGCCAAACAGGGAGCGGGAATCAGGCCATTACCGCACGATACCTCACTAATGATTTATGTCGATCCTAAAAACTTTCCCACCGAGGTGGGTAAAAAAAATGATCTAAATGTGATGCAGCTTGCCTATGCGCTTTGTAAAGTTGCGCCTTCTTATTTTTTAAAGCAACCAAGAGATGCTGAAATTGCATTACGATCGGTCAAATCGGCAGATGAAATCAGTAAAGTCATTATTCGTCACAATCTAAAAACAGCGGGGAACCGTATTGTTGGCGCCTATCAGGCACTCAATGATCACGACATGGCAACGGCTATAAAGAATGATCTTGCAACGGCAGGCATATTGGTTAATCCCAACCAGCCGTTTGAACAAGCAAAGGCTCTGTTATCCTCCGTCAGAATCACATCACCCTACGCAGCGCGCATTCGCGCCATGTGGGCAGAGGCGCGTGATTCTGTCATCACCCATTTCCCCATATCGCCAGGATTACCAAACAATACAGATGAATACTTGCATCAGATAGATGAAATTTATCAGTTTGATGCTTATAACTCATTATCGATTGAAGGTTATCAAGTAACTGACGATTTGATTAACCGCGTTAAAAACAATCAATGGGATCCCGCCAACGATGAATATGACAATAACATCAAAAATGCGATGGCTGCCAAAGGTTATTATGACGCATTTCAAGAAGTAAAGAATGGTATTGCGAAAATCCTTCATGGCGACAACGCCGCTATCCTCGTTAAACAACATTTACAAAAATGGTATCAATGTTTGTTTGGCCCATCGGTGAACGCAGGTATTTTGACGAGAGAATCACTGATTGGTTACCGCGATGATCGTGTGTTTATCCGAAATTCACGCCATTCTCCACCAGCAAAAGAAGTTGTTATCGATGCCATGGAAGCATTTTTTGAATGTATCAGGAATGAAACACATGCGGGCGTCAATGCTGTACTTAGTCATTATTTCTTTGTCTACATCCACCCTTACATGGATGGTAATGGGCGCATCGCGAGATTTCTGATGAACGCATTACTTGCCTCAGGCGGTTATCCGTGGACGGTGATACGCGTTAAAAATAGAAATAAATATATTTCAATTCTAGAGCAGACACATAATCAATTTGATTTGACTGCGTTTGCTCAATTTGTTAAAGATGAGATGAACAGTTTATATTAAAATTCATAATGATCATTGACGAGGTTCTGGATTGCTTCGGCCAAAAAGCGGGCTCGCAACGGCGAATGATGCAACAAAGCCCCGACAATACGACGAGGTCGGGCGATCTCTGCCTTTGGAATCCCCCATCGCGACATGGAGAGCGGGAATCGCTGGTCTTGACTTATTAATCATTTTCCTTACAATGAAAATTGAGCGATGAGGACACATATTTCATGGTCAAATTAAAGCACCCCATTCAACGCAGCCATTATATTGAAAAAATTGAATTTTTATTTCAAATAAACCCCGTTGTCGCTATTTTAGGTCCTAGGCAATGCGGAAAGACAACGTTGGCGCGTTTATATGCGGACAGACAGAAAGAAAACAACGCAATTCACTGGTTTGACCTGGAAAATCCAGACAATTTAGCGGGTTTAGAGGCTCCAATGCTTGCCTTGCAGGAATTGCGGGGTCTAATCGTCATCGATGAAATACAAAAAAGACCTGATCTTTTTAAAGCATTGCGTGTGTTAGTCGATCAGCAGCGCGGCCATCAGCACTATCTTATTTTAGGCAGCGCTTCGCGAGATTTAATTCAACAATCCTCAGAAACGCTGGCCGGACGGATTAGTTACATGGAGCTTAATCCATTTTCCTATCCAGAAGTCGATAATCTAAACCGCTTATGGATACGTGGTGGCTTCCCTGAATCATATTTATCACTGACCAATGAGAACAGTTGGGAATGGCGTAAATCCTATATTAGTACGTTTCTAGAAAGAGATATTCCCAATCTTGGCATTCAAGTGCCGCCGCAAACATTGCGGCGATTTTGGATGATGCTCGCACACTATCATGGCCATATTTTTAATTCATCCGACATAGGAAAATCGTTAGGCGTAGCTCATACAACAGCAAGACATTATTTAGATATTCTGACAGGCACATTCATGATACGTGAGCTGCCGCCATGGCTAGAAAATATCGATAAGAGACAAATTAAGTCACCGAAAATATATTTTCGCGACAGTGGCATTTATCACTACCTTTTAAATGTGATGAACGTCGATGCACTTTATAATAACCCTAAGTTAGGCGCATCATGGGAAGGTTTTGCGATTGAGGAAATTATCCGCCATTATAACGGTGAAATGGGCGAAATATATTTTTGGGGCATCCATAATCAGGGTGAGCTCGACTTGCTTATTATTAAAGATGGGAAAAGATTAGGATTTGAATTTAAATACACTGACAGGCCGGCCATGACAAAATCCATGAATATGGCCATTGACTATTTACAATTAGATACGGTAATCATTATCTATCCTGGAAAGGGAAATTTTCCCCTGACAGAGAAAATTCGAGCGGTTGGATTAAAGAATTTTCTCGATCAAGCATATTAGCGGAGCATTAAGATGTACCATGTCGCAGAGATGAAGAGTGTGATGCCCGCTCCCATTAAAAAATAACACCAATGATGTTTTTTGGAAGCAATCTGGCGTGGTGCTTGTATTTGTTCAAAACGGAATTTCTCTTGTTGATGCCTTGATTCTTTTAATACTTCATATAATAATCCTGGCATTTCAGGTAATTGTTCAGACCAGGTTGGGAAGTTGTTTCGTAGCCGCTTCAGAAATGCTCGTGTGCCAACTTGTTTTTTTAACCATTTCTCAATGTGAGGCGTTGCGGCTGTCCATAAATCCAGTTCCGGCGCTAATTGTCGGCTGAGGCCTTCGATGCTTAGCAATGTTTTTTGCAGTAAAATAAGCTGGGGTTGAATGTTGATGTGAAATCGTCTCGCTACCTGGAAAAGCCGTAATAATAATTTACCAAATGAAATGTCTTTAAGGGGCCGCTCAAAAATGGGTTCAGACACAGCACGGATGGCACCTTCAAATTGATCCACACGCGTGTCGGGCGGGAGCCAGCCGCAGGCAATATGAAGTTCAGCCACACGCTGATAGTCGCGCTTGAAAAAGGCAATCATGTTTTCAGCCAGATAACGCTGATCATTTTGGCTGAGTGACCCAACAATGCCAAAGTCGACAATTTTAATAATGGGGTCGTGCCAGTTGTCACTGGCGACAAAGATATTACCAGGATGCAAATCCGCGTGAAAAAAACTGTCACGAAAGACCTGCGTAAAGAAAATTTCAATGCAGCGCTCCGCAATTTTTTGCATATTGGCGCCAGATGCTTTCAGTTGGGCAATGTGATGAATGGGTATGCCGTAAATGCGCTCCATGACCAAGACATTGATTCGGGAGGCATCCCAGTAAATCGTTGGAACATAAAGTGACCTGGTGTTGGCGAAATTACGTTTAAGCTGTGACGCATTGGCGCCTTCTCGCAACAGGTCCAGCTCATCATGTAATGTTTGGGCAATTTCTTCGACCATTTGTATGGGTTTGAAGTCCCGCGCTTGATTAAAGTAGCGTTCGGCGGCTTTTGCCAGTGACAAAAGCAAGTCAAGATCACGGTCGATGAGGGTGCGAATGTGAGGCCTGAGCACTTTGACGGCCACCTCATCGCCATTTAGCAAGGTGGCGGCGTGCACTTGTGCAATGGAGGCGGAGGCAAGCGCATTCGCATCAAAGGAAAGAAAGGTCTCTTCAATGGGGCATCCCAGTGCTTTTTCAATAATGGATTGCGCCTTGCTGCCAGAAAAAGGGGGCACTTGATCTTGTAATTTGGCGAGTTCGTTCGCGATGTCATCGGGAATGAAATCTCTGCGCGTGGAAACAATCTGGCCGACTTTGACAAAAATGGGTCCAAGGTCTTCCAGCGCGCGCCGAATGCGTTCGCCGCGCGACATGTTTTTATCAAGGGTCCAGTAAAAAGGATTGAGAAAAATTAAAAACCGTAACGGTGCAAACCAATGTGTGCCTAAGACGATTTCGTCAATATTGTAGCGCATCAAAATGAAGTTGATACGGATCAGGCGAATCGCGCGAGTGATAATTTTCACGGTGCTACCTCTTGATTGGCCAGGTTATCGCGACATTGCCGTAGTCGGGCCTCTGCGCGCTCTACATCCAGTTGCAAAGTGTCAACCTGATTAAAAAAATCTTGCAGCGCTTCGTTAGTGGGAAACCAGTCTGCTTCCTCGTGAACAAATTCGTTGATGTTCTGGCTTAAACTGTTGTCTGCCTGTTTTAGCCATTGTTTCATGCGGCGCATGAAATGGCCAAGATGGTAAGCAGGCGCATCACCGGTGAAATGAGAAAGCTGTTCTTCCCAGTCAATGTCAAGTTCATCAAATAAAGCGATAATTTGCTGACTCAGTAGAGCGTTGCCCTCAATAACAAGGTCATTGGCAAAAAAAACGCGCCGATTGTTTTTTTCAAGCATGACACCAAGCAGTTGCAGGGGCGTGCCGCGAAGGGTGGCGGCACAGGGGAGTGAGGGGTCTGTTTTGACTAAAATGCCCTGTGCCGTGATGAGTAGCTGAAAGGAGAGGCGAAGCGGGTGCAATTCAATGGCAATGGCCTGACCTTGTAATGGATTCAGGCGGTCCCGTGAGGCTGGGTCCAGCGCAAGATACCGGTTGATGGCATTGCCAAGTGAGGAGAGAAAGAAGTCTTTCATCGTGCTAGTATTTATATCCTTTGTGCAAGGCGACAATGCCGCCAGTTAAGTTAAAATAAGTGACGTCCTCAAATTCAGCGTCTTGCATCATGCTTTTTAAAGTTTCCTGATCTGGATGCATGCGAATGGATTCCACTAAATATTGATAGCTGTCTTTGTCTTTCGCAAAAACGGCGCCCATTTTAGGGATCATGTTAAATGAATAAAGATCATAAAGTTTGCGGATGAGGGGCACTGGTGAATGCGAAAATTCCAGCACAATGAGTTTCCCGCCCGGCTTTAAGACGCGATACAGGGAGCGAAGGGCATTTTCTTTTTGCGTCACGTTACGTAGGCCAAAAGCAATGGTGATGCAATCAAAATAATTGTCTTCAAAGGGCAGGCATTCCGCATCTGCCTGAAGGTAGCTCACGTTGCCAGCAAGGCCGCTGTTGGTCAAGCGATCGCGCCCGATGTTTAGCATGGCTTCATTGATGTCGGTCATCATGACGTGACCGGTTGGGCCGACTTGTTTTGCGAAAACCCTAGCGAGATCCCCCGTGCCAGAGGCGACATCCAGCACTGTCTGTCCTTTTTTTATGTCGGCATGGCGGATGGTGAAACGCTTCCACAGTCGATGCAGGCCAAATGACATGACATCATTCATGAGGTCATAGTTGGGCGCGACCGAGTGGAACACGTGAGCAACGAGGGTGGATTTGGCCTCCATGGGGACGCTGCGGTAGCCAAAATCGGTATGTTTAAAATCGGATGGTTGTGGTGGCATGGTCTGGTCCAGCATGTTCGTCATGGGCGGTATTATACGCGAAGCAGGCCCAAGGGAGATAATAAATTTGCGGGATAAGACGGTTACGGGGTGGTAGGGGGGGTGAGTGTCTGCAGGGGGGGCGCGATGCGGGAGGACTGAACCCGCGCACAAAGGGTGTATCTGGGCACGACAGCCGTTTTGCTTAAGAAGTACCCCGATTTATTTGCCGTGCAATATTGCAGGCCATAGAAGTTAAAGAATTTTTCATAATGTGGTTTTGTTATTGAAGCCGGTGCTGCCAAGATATTGCAACTGCTGGAGTTGTAAATATATTTATAATTGGGCAGGGTACTCTGCAGAATTTGATTGACATAATCATAATATTTTCCGACATTGCCATTGATCATCAGGTTGGTGCCTGCAACAATGGCCGTCCGAATGAAGCTGTCATTGTAGGCGATGGCGGGTGGCTCCACGTAGACGCAAGTCTCCGTACGATAGTCGTTTTTATTTGTCGGAACATAGAGTCGGCAAGTGTAGCGTGAGTCAGCAGCGTAACTATTGTAAAGGTCAAGACTTTTAATGGGGTAGGTGGGGTTGCTTGGCGCGGGTGCTTTGAATTCAATGGCGGTCGTGTAACCAAAGCTGCCGATTTGTGTATAACCAATGGGGCAAGTCGCTTCTGTTGCACTCAGTACACGGGTACTGTCAGAGGGGTCTAGTGTGATGGTTCGTTCCACGGTGCAATAGGCGGGGCATGAGCTACCTTGACGCGGTGTCGTTAGTCCAGAGAGATAGCGTTGGTTGGCATCAGGGCAGTCAAAATTAGCTGGCGCGGGGCAAACGACGGGCTGTTCAGTCATTGGGTTAATCTCGGTCTCAGGTGCCTGCACTGTAATTTGCACAGCAAGCGGTGCGGCAGCCTTTTCTTGAAAGGGCTTGTTGCTTTTCAGATAGGCACTATCCACCGCTTGGGCGCTGACTAGCGGTGATAACACGACCAGCATGACAACGATAATGCATTTAAAGTATGTTAACGGTTTCATGTCATTACCCATCCTGCCTAACAGTATAGCATATTTGGGGGTCATCATTTCGATAAAATCCAGCCAGATTTCATGCGCGTGCAGACAATCGAAGACTGCACCTGCTGTGTTTTGCTGTAATAGAGTCCAGCAGGTAAAGGCGTGCATTGCTGAAAGGAAAAATAATTTAAGAACTTTTCTTCATGCCAGGTACCCCGTGATCCATATGGCGTGGTTTTCGTGCAATTGGTATCAATGATATAAATAATCCCCTCATCTTTTAAATTGTAATAAGACGTGTATTGACCAACGCCGGTGATGGTGGGAAAAAATAGGATATAAAAGCTAATCAAGATATTTTTTTTATCATTGATATTTTTCAATACAATGGGGTCGTTCGTGACAAAGCCGCCACGATCACTTTTCCTGCATGCCGATATTGGTTGCGGATAGGTTGGTGCAAGTTTGCATTGATATTGAGGGCTGTCATTATAAGCATTGAATGCCTCGATGGTCGGGATGGGATAAGGTGCCGGTTCTCCTTGATCCTGATGAACAATGGCGGGTACCAGTCCAAAGGACCCGCTTTGGACATAGCCTGAAGGGCAAATGGGAATGACGGTATTTAATACGGTGACAGGATTAGTGCCGGAATCAACTTGGTCTACACGGGTGACATGGCAAATGGAGGGACAGCTAGAATTGGCAGGCGGCGTTTTAAACCCGGTAGAATAAACTCCATTCGCGTTGGGGCAGCTTAAATAGGCGGGTGCAGGGCAAGCTTGCGGCGGACCTTCAAGGCTGGTTGGTGCAGACAGAATATTTTGCTGGAGCATGTGTGGTTTGGCCTGTTGCTTCGTGAAGGGAAGTTTTTTATGGATGTCGGCACTGTCGGTGGTGACTGCCTGGACGCTCGAGCCGCTCATTGCCATGACGAGGAAGAAGGTGAGGACATTTAAAAAAAGGCTGCTTGAAAGAGGTTTCATTTTTCACCCTGTGTTTGCTTACTGTGGTCTATAAGTCTGCCAGGCGGCGCTGACACGCGTGCAAATCACTGCCTCAGGAACTAAAGCGGTTTTACTTAAATAAATGCCGGGTGGATTGGCTAGGCACAGTTGCCAGTTATAATAATTTAAAAACATTTCATCATGTTTGATGAATCGGGAGCTCATGAGGATCGGATTGGTACAGTTGCTATCTCGTAAATAAATAATCCCCTCCCCCTCATATCTTAGATTAATATACCGGCTGTATTGGCCGACACCACCGACAATCAGTATGTTTTCCTTGTCTACTAGGTTTTGCAAGACAATGGGATCATTCTGAACATTGCCGGTAGGATCGGTTGTCAGGCAAAGCGTGGTTATCTTTTCGGCTGCCAGTTTGCAGGTATATCGTGCGTCATTTGCATAGGTATTGAAGCTCGTGAGAGAGGGGATGGGATAGGGTGCATCGGCGGGCTTATCTTGATAAGTCAGCGCGCCAATTAATCCGTAGGTACCGCTTTGGGTGTATCCCGTTGGGCAGATGGCAGCATAAGAGTTTAATACGAGGGTAGGAATCACAGCGTCAATGGTGTCCTTCCGTTTGACGGAGCAAACGTCAGGGCAAGAGGTGCTGGTCACGGTTTCACCCTGAGGCTCATTTTGATTCATGTCGCGGCAGATGATTTTTTCTGGGCAGTCTGGCGGATAGGCTGGATTATTGTTCCAAACAGAAAGAGGCCGCAGATTGGGGATACTTTGCTCCACCGTGGCCGGTGCGGCGGATTGCGTTCTAAACGGCAGGCCCTGTCTCAAGTCAACACTAT
>MGYH01000045.1:22005-25578 GCA_001801665.1 Gammaproteobacteria bacterium RIFCSPHIGHO2_12_FULL_45_12
CCCGCCTAGGGAAGGGTTGAGCTAATTCATAATGATAGTATAGCGCAAATAAGGGCCTCTTAGGGGATGCTTGGTTTGTCAGCCGTTTGCTGACCAAGGCGTAAGCTACCGTCGCGGTGTGCGGCGTTGTTGCATCATTCGTCGTTGCGAGGCCGCTTTTTGGCCGAAGCAATCCAGAACGTCGTCAAAAATCATTATATTGCATTATTTGGGGCATCAATCAGAGGGGGTTTGCCTTGTCGCTCGGCACCAATTAATGATTATTAATTGCCCATACTGAGCAGATGGGATTTTTATATATACAGTCTCGATAAAGCTGCTAGAATAATCGTTACAATGTGTATGAGAATGATTATCATTTAACTATAATTTTTAAAAACGGGGAAATGGGTATGTCACTATCACGTCAACATAGGGGTTTGTTCGCCAGAAAGAAGCCTTGCTGTGACACGAATCAAGTATTACTCCGCTTAGAAGGGCAAAATAATTTTGTTGCGACGACGATTGGTTCGGCGCAAACCCTGGCTTGGGTTTTTACCTTATTAAGTGACGCAACACCCGTATTTATGGGGTTTGGTAAAGTGCCTCTGATTCTAGCCAGTCTCATCGCTCCATTATTCGGCGGGGCTGAAACCTATGGTCATTATCAGCAAAGCAGTCATATTTCAGGCACGGCTGAACGAAACACCCATGTTTTTCATCGTCAGGAGCGATCGCTTAGTCTTAAGCAAAAACTATTTATCATGGGAGATTTTGTCGCGAGCACCGTGAATGGCAGCGCATTTATATTTGCCTTCTGTCAATATGGAGATGCAGGAAGGTTGTCTTATGGTAAGCAGCTCGCCATCTGCGGCGGCGCGCTTGCCTATAGCGCCATGGGGAACCTGAGGGATTTAAAAAACAGTATCATTGCAACAAGAGAAGAAAATAGTCGAGACGAGGAAGATGCCCCCCATGGCAACTTAAGCTCTCGGGAATTATTTTGGTTGATGATGGGGGCGCAAAATGAATTTGTCGGGATGTCAACCGGCATGTTTATTTCCTTATCGTCCTTGTTAACGTATGTGTTTCGTTTAGAGCAAGATGTGATGGGGCTGTCTTCGCGAGCCATGTACTTTAGTATTGTGCCGAGTTTGCTGGCGGCAGGGACGACGGCCTATACGGGTTATCAACAAGCGCGTCATGTTGCCAACATTGAGCAGGAAAATGACGCCGAGCTGGCACCGCTGACCTGGAAACAGCTTGGCATGGTGGGCTTGCATTTTGTGAATGATGTTGTCGATGATTCGTCAAATATTTGCACGCTACTGTTTATTTTTGGTGCCTTGAGCGGGCTTTCAACCGGCGTGAATTTAGCCATTGTGATGAGCATTGCCATTTATATGGGGCTTGGCAATAAACAAGAAATTGAGAAAACCGTTTCAGCTATTCAAGGAGAGGCAGATCGGGGGGGCTATTTTAAAAGACAGGTGAGCCGGTACATCGAGGAGGAGATGGCGGCGTGCGTGCCTGCTGCTGGCAATCATAACAAAGAGGTGGAGGCCCTGGAGTGGGGGGAGTTGCTTAAAAATGCCGTGAGTGAGATAACAACCGTAAAACAGCAGCAAGAACAGCAGCCGAGTATCACTTTGTTTGCGCCGTATCTGAAAGGGGGGAAACCTTATAATGAAACGGATTCACTGCTTGGTGCGTATGAAGTGGAAAGAAAAGAAATAGCCCGCAGTCTAAGTGCCTGAAAAGCGGAAGGCCAGTATCTCTCACGCCTGATTGTGTGATCGAGGTAAAACCATTTCCAAGGTTAAGTGCTTAAGACGGGTTCTTCTTGCGTACTTTCAGCGCGTCTCAACATTTCTCCCGCCAGGGTTAAATAAGCCAGGGATCCTTGCGATTTTTCATCATATTGTAAAATGGGCACGCCATGACTAGGTGCTTCCGCAAGGCGTACATTACGGGGGATCACGGTGCGATAAAGGCGATCTGGAAAATGCGCCAGAAGCTGCGCTGACACATCCAGTGCCAATCGGTTTCGTCCGTCGTACATGGTGCGTAATAAGCCTTCAATGTGTAAGCTTGGGTTGATCGTATTGCGTATTTCTTCAACCGTATTTAATAAGCCGCTTAATCCTTCCAGCGCGAAATATTCACATTGAATGGGAATGAGAACGGAGTGCGCGGCAACCAGCGCGTTGACGGTTAAAATGCTGAGTGAGGGAGGGCAGTCAATTAAAATGTAGTCATAATGCGTGAGCACGGGTGCAAGAACGGTTTTAAGTTGCTGTTCACGATCAGGCCGTTGTAACAATTGCATTTCAGCCACAATCAATTCTTGTGTGGTGGCTAAAAGATCATATCCTCCTGGTGTTTGGAGGACGGCTTCAGTCACGCTTGCCTCATTGCAAAGCACTTGGTTGAGGTCAGACTTGATTTTGGAGGGACTGATGCCGCTGCCAACGGTGGCATTGCCTTGCGGATCAAGGTCAATCAACAGAATCTTGCGTTTCATGGCAGCAAAGGCGGCGGCCAAGTTAATGCTGGTCGTGGTTTTTCCAACGCCGCCTTTTTGGTTGGTGATCGCAATGATTTTTCCCACCGGTATCCCTCTCTATGTTCTGGTTAAACAAACCATGTGTCGTTCCACGGAAATGCCCTTGATGTTTAAGGGTGTGACTTGTGCCTTGTAGCCTTCGGGTAAGTCAATTAGCTCATCTTGTGGGTATTTGCCTTTCATGGCAAGTAATACACCTGTTGGCTGAAGCAAATGCTGCGTGGTTTCTACAAAAAGACGCAGTGTTCCAAAGGCACGGGAAATAATACTATCAAAACCCTGATCAGGATGAAAATTTTCTGAGCGGTCATGAATGACCATGACATGAGTGAGACCCAGTTCGGCAACCACTTGCGTTAGAAAACGCGTTTTTTTACTATTTTTATCGATCAATACAAAGGACAGGCCAGGGTTCCAGATGGCGAGCGGGATGCCCGGCATGCCGCAACCGCTCCCAACATCAAGGAGGCGGGTGCCTTGTAGGTGGGGCGCGGCCAGCAGGCTATCTATTAAATGCAGGTAAACCATGTCGTGTTGAGTGGTGAGGGTCGTCAAATTAAAAACGTTGTTCCAGGTTTTAAGCAACGCCAGATAACGAGAGAACTGGGTAATTTGACGGGGTGAGGCGGAAAGGTGATTGATTTTAAGCGCGTGAAGCAGTGTGTCTGTCATGGCGTTGTTTTCCTCGTGTACGCGCAAGGGTTTAACTCGCCTTCCACTTTTTCAGGTGAACCAGTAACAGTGAAATGGCGGCCGGTGTTGTGCCTTGAATGCGCGCGGCCATGCCAACCGTGGCGGGACGTGCATCCGCCAGTTTTTGCCGCACTTCATTGGATAATCCGACAATGGCATGATAATTCAGGTCATCCGGTAAGGTTAAGGATTCGTGACGAAGTTGGCGGGCAATTTCGTCTTCCTGTCGTGAAATGTAACCCGCATATTTTGTTTGAATTTCAATTTGCTCGGAAGCTTTCTGGTCGGGGATGGCAGGCCCTAATGATGGGATGGACATTAATGCCGCATAAGAC
>MGYH01000045.1:25607-30223 GCA_001801665.1 Gammaproteobacteria bacterium RIFCSPHIGHO2_12_FULL_45_12
ACGATATTCTTTTGAGAGCGGTTGGTTTAATTGTTCGCCAATTTGTCGGCCAGCATCGGAGTCGGGTCTGACCAAGGTCGCATGCAGGCGTTGTCGTTCCATTTGAATGGTGTCGCGTTTTAATTCAAATTGCCGAAAGCGCGCTTCATCCACCAGGCCCAGTTCAAAACCTTTGGGGGTTAAGCGTAAATCTGCATTATCTTCTCGTAATAATAAGCGATATTCAGCACGGCTGGTAAACATGCGATAAGGTTCGGTGGTGCCGCGGGTGACCAAGTCATCAATTAATACGCCGATATAAGCTTCATCTCGGCGTGGTGTCCAAGGCGCCTGATTTTTGGCGTAACGGGCAGCGTTCAGGCCCGCAATGAGACCTTGCGCGCCTGCTTCTTCGTAACCGGTGGTGCCATTAATTTGTCCGGCAAAGAAAAGACCGGCAATGGCTTTGGTTTCCAAAGACAGTTTTAAATCGCGTGGATCAAAGTAATCATATTCAATGGCATAACCAGGGCGCGTGATGTGTGCGTTTTCGAAGCCGCGAATGGAGCGCACAAAGGCCAACTGTGTTTCAAATGGCAGGCTGGTTGAGATGCCATTGGGATAAAATTCGTGGGTGGTGAGTCCTTCGGGCTCGACAAAAATCTGATGCGATGTTTTATCTGCAAAGCGCAAGATTTTGTCTTCAATGGAGGGGCAGTAACGCGGCCCCGTGCCTTGAATGGCACCAGTATACAGGGGGGATTCGTTGAGTCCCGCGCGAATATGGTCGTGTGTTTTTTCATTGGTGTGCGTGATGTAACAGCAGGTTTGAGGGGGGTGTTCTGCCTGTGTGCCTAAAAAGGAGAAAACAGGCGTGGGGGTGTCGCCTAGTTGTTTTTCCATGACGCTAAAATCAACGGTGCGCCCATCAATGCGCGGTGGTGTCCCCGTTTTTAAGCGGCTGACACGGAATGGCAGCGCCCGTAGATGAGCGGCCAGCGATTTGGCGGGCGGGTCGCCTGCTCTTCCTGCTTCATAATGGTTTAATCCAATGTGAATTTTGCCCGCTAAAAAAGTGCCTGCCGTCAAGACAACGGTCGTTGCTTTTAATATCAGCCCCATTTGGGTCACCACGCCCGTGACGCGGCCTTGTTCAATGAGAAGATCATCCGCCGCCTGCTGGAAGAGGAGGAGATTGGGTTGGTTTTCAAGTAATTGGCGGATGGTTTGCTTGTAAAGCACTCTGTCTGCTTGTGCGCGGGTGGCTCGCACAGCGGGTCCCTTGCTGGCGTTTAACGTGCGAAAGTGAATGCCTGCCTGATCAATGGCGCGCGCCATGGCACCGCCTAAAGCATCTATCTCTTTCACAAGGTGGCCTTTTCCAATCCCGCCAATGGCAGGGTTGCAAGACATTTGCCCCAGTGTTTCCAGATGATGGGTTAATAATAGGGTTTGCGCGCCCATGCGCGCTGAGGCGAGCGCGGCTTCAGTGCCCGCATGCCCGCCGCCGATGACAAGGACGTCAAATTTATTTTTTATATTTATCATCATGTTATTATCCTAGTGCGCCTTAAGGAAGGGGCGGTGCCCCTCGTCTACAAAGCCGACCAGTATAACAGCAGTTTCTGTGAAAAAGTGCTTAGTACATGACAAAAAAACCTGTCATGCCCGCGCAGGTAAGCATTTCAGGTTTGGCACGAAGGTTTTGAATGGAGTCAAAATGTTATTAGCGCCGATGGTAGAGATTTTCTGCGATGTTGATGATTTTTAGAAGAAACATATAGAACAAACTGCTGAGAAAAAATTACCACCGCCTCCTGGGAAGAATCGGCGGAAAACAGAAATGAGCGAAGGTGATGATAGACAGGTCGTTGAAAAATTAATGCGAGGATTAACCGGATTAACCGGATTAAGTGCTGGATGACTTTGGTGTTAAGCCCCCAAATCGGCCCCCAAAAACTCCGTACTGACGGGGGAATTGAACCGAGGTCCATTGAGAAACAAGCTAAATTCTAGAATGGCATTCTAGGCTTTTTGGGTTGGTTTTACACTCATAACTCCTTGAAAATTGATATAGTTTAAGATATTCTTATGAAAAACCAAACTACAAGAGAAAAAATCTCCTTATCTCATCATATATTCAATAAATATGTTATAATTTCCAATACAAATGAGAGTATTCCACATAAAAGGTGCGCTATGCTTATAAAATTTACAGTAGAAAATTGGGAATCTGTAAAAGAGCCAATAACTCTTTCCATGATCGCCACTAAAGAACGGCAGCATGCTGAGCGATTACCTGTAGTTGAAAAATATGGATTTCGACTTTTACCTGTAGCAGCGATATATGGCGCTAATGCTTCAGGCAAAACAAAAATTTGTCGCGCGATTTGGTTTGCAAGGCAGTTTATTACTACAATAACCCAGCCAGAAAGTTTGATTAACCGAATTCCCTTCAAGTTAGATAAAAAAATTGAAAATGAGCCAACACGTTTTAGTTTTCAAATATTAGCAAATGAAATCTGCTATGAGTTTAGCTTTTCTATAACATCAGAAAAAGTCGTAGAAGAAAAATTAACAAAATTTGGTCCTTATAGTGAAAAAATACTTTATTTGCGAGATTCAAATGGAAAAGTTATGTTTCATGACCAATCATTAAGTCAGGACCAAAGGTTAAAATTTATTGCAGAAGGAACTAGAGGTAATCAATTATTTTTAACCAAAACAGTAGATCAAAATAAAGATGATTTTCTTGCCGTGTATAAATGGTTTAAAAATAATTTAATTGTATTAGGTCCTAACTCAGTTCCTTCAAATTGGGGGCATTTTATATACAAAGAAAATGTTCCAACATATTCGATGATGAACAATATTATATCCAAGTTAGACACTGGTATAACCCGTTTGGATGGAATAGATATCCCATTTGAGAACATCCAATTTCCAGAAGATTTAAAAGCGAAAATATTAGAAGATTTACAAGAAAATGGAACCCTCGTATTGGGAAGAAATATTGTTATATCGAAAAGAAATGGAACCTTATCAGCGAAAAAAATTGTTTCGTATCATAAATTAACAGATGGCAATGAAACTGAGTTTGATTTAGCTCAAGAATCTGAAGGAACCATGAGAATGATTGAGCTTTTGCCAGCGATAATTTATTTGGCAGATACTAAATCTAGTAAAACATATATTATTGATGAATTTGATCACTCTATGCATACAATGTTGGTGCGTTCATTGCTTGAGTATTATTTACAATCTTGCTCTTCATCTAGTCGTTCACAATTATTATTCACTACACATAATGTGATGTTAATCGATCAAGATCTGTTTAGAAGAGATGAATTATGGCTTACAGAAAGAAGTGTACATTCATCAACGCAATTAATATCTCTTAGTGAATATAAAGATATTCGAAATGACAAAGATATTAGAAAAAGTTATTTAAAAGGAAGTTTTGGTGGAATTCCAAAGATTCTCTTGGCGGCTCATTAAATACGGAGTTTTCAATGAGCAAGGCAAAAAAGAGAAATTTTAATCGGCCTGTAGCTACAAGAGAATATAGAAGGGTCTTCACCATTTTTCCTGAGGGTGAAAAAACTGAAAACTGTTATTTTACGCTTTTAAGAGTAATGAACGAGACTGTTAATATAATTATTAAAAAAGGTGATAAGAAAACTGAACCGAATCAAGTTCTAGGTCGAGCTAAAAAATATATTCGAGAGAATGGGTTGAGCAAAAATGAGCAAGTTTGGCTGGTAATTGATGTAGATGGTCGACCAGAAAACTCATTTAAAGGATGCTTTGAATGGGAGAAAGTTGATACTAAGCATAATTTAGCAATCAGCAACCCAAAATTTGAATATTGGTTATTACTGCACTTTGAGAGAGGAGATAATGTTAAAAATGGAAGCGATTGTATGATTAAATTACTAAGACACTTACCTAACTATGAAAAGAATAATATCAGCGCTAAAGAAATTACAAAAGAAAATTGTGCAACAGCCATGGATAATGGAAGTCGAAAGCATGAAGCTGTAGATATATTGCAGGGTAATTGTTCTACCGTATATAAGTTAGTTAAAGAAATTCTTGAAATTAAATAAGGTGAATATTATGGATGATGAAAATAGATTATTGGTCACCTTTAATCAGGCAGGCGTAGATTTAAGTGTTAAAATCGCGTTTATTTTATTAAGGCAAACACATGGGGTGTTATGAATCAAACTAAAGCAGCAGCCGATATGGTGATTTTTGGCGGCGGGATTGCGGGTCTCTGGGTGTTGAATCGACTGCGGCAGCTAGGCTTCTCAGCCATTTTATTTGAACCCGTGGCGCTCGGTGGCGGTCAGACGAATAAGGCGCAGGGGATTATTCATGGCGGGATGAAATATGCCTTGCAGGGAGTGTTTACATCTGAGGCAAATGCCATGGCGGCCATGCCAGAGAGATGGAAGGCATGTCTAAAGGGGAAGGGTGACATTGATTTATCGTCAGTCCCTGTCCTGTCAAAAAAACAGTATTTATGGTCTCAAGGCAAGCTGACAGCGAAGCTCACCGGTTTTTTGGCGGGCGTGAGTTTGGCAAGCAAAGTGAAATCGTTAAAAAAAAATCAGTATCCCACGGTCTTTCAG
>MGYH01000046.1:0-6066 GCA_001801665.1 Gammaproteobacteria bacterium RIFCSPHIGHO2_12_FULL_45_12
CGCCTGCGCGGGAATGACACACTGTACGGAGGTATATCAAATGTAGGGTGGATTAGACACGCTTTTTGTGTCGTAATCCACCAATTTACTGAATCCTGCGGACAAGCCGCAGGACGAATTAAAATAACGCGTTAGTTAGAAAGCATAATTCACACCCAGCATAAACCGGCTCATCGCACCAATTGAATTATTTGCAAACTTGTCGTAAGCATAAAAATATTCAACGCCGGTTGTCAGTGCCGGGAACGGGCTCCACATCAAGTTGATGTTGACTGACTGGAATTTTTTCCAGATGGAACCATTTACTTCCGGTGTTGCAACATGGAGCATGCCATAGGTCAGGTTAGTACGTAAGGCATCCGTCCACCAGTGCTGGTAGCTCGCATAACCGCCGCCCATGTCTTGAGTTGACAGATTGCCATTTGTCATGACCAGAGCACCCGAATAAAGCCCAAACAGCAAGTAACGTCCCACGCCATTACCATAAGTATACTTTAGCAAAATATTATCTTTACCAAAGGTGTTGATACGTGCCGCACCATTCAATGCCCACCCAAATGCCTGAGAACGCAATTGAGCCGGATAGGCCGCGCAAATGGCTGCACCCGTTGGGTTGAACGTTGCATTACATCCCAGCATATTGTTGGTTAATGTCGATCGCGCCACGTCCATCCGAATGTCACGTGCCACACCCGAAACAAATACGTGTCCCCAGTTGGCGTTATGGGTAAATGCCAAGGTCACATCAGGAAAGCGTGACAAACTGGCATCGGTGCCATACGACACATTGCTTTCGGGGTTAACCGCAAAAATGGGTCCGCCCGTTGATGTCGGTGTGACTGAGAGACCACCGTAAGTAAAGTCGGATTCATTCGATTCCAGTGCCGCTGACAATATATTACTGCCAAAGTTCCATGTGTGTCGTGCCTGAGGCTGTAATATCAGCGTCACGCCAGCATTGTTGGTAAAGTTCAAGGTTTCAGGCATCGCCATGACATCAATGAAATTGGAAAAAGTCTGTCCCAACATGGTATCTTTAAATGAAACATAACCTTGATACAAGGCAATGCTGTAGTTGTTTTGCAAGGGTGCGGCAACCGCGTCCCGGTTATCAACACCAAACGATTCAAAGCCTAGTTCCAATTTGGTATCAATCTGGCCAAGCATGCTGGTTTGTGTTTTGGTTTCAACGCCTAAAATGGAATTTCTAGCCGATATCCCAAAATGTCCCGGACCACTGCCATTGGGGTTGTTGTTCGGATAGATACCAAACATTTTGATAAAGTCAAAATCAGGCGCATCGGTTGCATCGTACCGCCCTAACACGCTAATCATGCCGTAAATTTTCATACGGGAATCGGTGCCAGGGATGAGCCATGAGCGAGGATAAGCCTCACTCGCCCTGATATTCCAGGGTTCAGAGGTGCCTTCTGCCGTCATCGCAGAGGGAGAGACAGCACTCGGTGTGGCATTTGACGCCATCACTTGCTTCGTACTGCGGTGATGTTTCTTTTTAACGTGTTTTGTCGTCTCCGCCGCATACGATGCGTTGTTTAAAAGAAGAGTTGACACGAGAACCGTTGAACCAGACAGGATGAGGCATGACAATTTTTTTCTAAATCTAACTCGCATTCTAATCTCCCTAATTAAGAAACATGATCCTTCAATTGTTGACAAACAATTTTAAGTAGATGAAAACACTAGCAGGAGAAAGTTTTGTTGTAAAGAAAATTGGTATGCCTTTATGTAAAATATGTTTAATGCCATGCCGTTGGTTTAGCTGATCGTTTTTCATCAAAGCCACTGCCATTAAAATGTATTATATTAAGATAATAGTTTAAAATATGAAGATAAAAAATCCGCCTTCAACCCATCATTGATTTTGTTGTATGTAAAAGAAAGTACAGTTATAGTAGGTTAACTAGTTTAGGTTACAACTGTCATACTGAGGCTGTCATACTGAGTGTCCTGAGGCTGTCATCCTGAGGAACGTTTTTTGCGACGAAGGATCTCGTGGTTTTTAGGAGATCCCTCGCTTCGCTCGGGATGACGGAGGGGCTCAAAATGACAGCTCATTTTTGTAACCTAATAACTATCACATTTTAATTGGATTTCTGGGGGCTAAATGGAATTTTTTTCTGGGTCAAGTGAAGCAATTAATACAGAAGCAGCGGTTAAGGAATTAGTTGAAACGGCTTTAAATGGTACTTCTCCAAACGATATCAAGCTTATATTTTTCCATACCGCCGTGGGTCACAAGGGCCAGGCTATCATCGCCGCGTTTAAGAAAATGTGTCCCCATGCCGAACTGGTGGGTTGCACAGCTTCTGGCGTCATTGGACGAGAACGCGTGAGTGAAAAACTACGCGTCATTGCCGCCATGCTGATGACAGGTGAAAAAGATGAATTTGCCACGGTTGCCAAAGACCAGATTTTTGGGCCAAATTCCCATGACGTGGCATTGGCAGCCGCCCAAGAACTTAAAAATAAATTACCTAACATTAAATTCATCAGTGTGATTGCATCCGGGGTCAACCTGGACGCCGATAAAGTCATTGAGGGAATTGAATCCGTCTTTGGAAAGGATGTCGACATTTTCGGCGGAACGTCCGGTGATCAAATGCAGGCAAAACATACCTTTCAGTTTCATAATGAAACAGAAATGGAGCATGGCATCATATTAGCCGGCTTTACCTGGCCCAATTATGAAATGATTATGCTGTCTCACCACGGTAACAAGATCATGGGGGATGCCATGACAATTACCAAAATTGATCATAACCGGATATGGGAGCTAGATAATAAGCCTGCATGGCATGTGCTCATGGATCGCTTGAGTCTTGACTACATGACTGATTTTGCCAAAACAATTCCATTAACGGCCCTGCTGGTGGAAATTCCGGAAAATTTACGCACTGACTATCATAATCAGGTTCGGGTTTTGACCATTTTTATGGCGGATGAAAAAAGGGAATCTTTTTATTTACCCACCAATCTGCCCAAAGGAACCAAACTATGGATGTCCATGCGAGATGAAGACTTCATGTTTGAAGGGCGCGATTGGCAAGTTAATAAAATACTTGAAAAATTGCACGGCAGGAAACCCCTTGCTGTTTTTCATACTGACTGTGCCGCGCGCGGGAAAAAAACATTTGATGTCATTGAAAAGGATCATTTTGTTGCCAGCATGAAAAATCCCATTACACAAGACGATAAAAGTATTCCATGGCTTGGCATGTATGGATTTGGCGAATTTGCCAAAATAGGAGATTCCAATCTTTTTAGTACACAAACCAGCTCATTATGTGTATTGGTCAATAAGGATTGATAAACATGGAAAATGAACTCCACGGACAAGAGCGCTCCATCGAAGAGCTTAAAAGTCTCTGTGTGGAGCTTCAGCAAAAGGTGGATCTTTCTTCTGTTATCAAGCTGGCATTGAGCGATGCCAAGGCCAGTCTTGATGCTGAGCTGGCTCTTTTCAAAGTCATGCAGTCCTACAGTGAAAATGCGCTTGCCACGGAAAATAAGGCTGACTTTATTACGCTTTCACTGGAAGCCTATATTGAAGCTTTTGAAACAGAATGCTGCCTTATTTTTTCTTTCAATGAAAAAAATCAAACCATGGAAGTGATCGGCGAATTTGGGCTGGGCGAGTCTGTTCCCGATGCATTGCCATGGTTGCCCAATGCCCCTAACCATCAAGTGGCAAGCCTTCATGATGAAAATTCCGAGCTATTACAAGCTTGGTCACATTTAAATTTTCATCATGCCATGGTGTGTACGTATACAAACCGCGATGGCCATTTAACTGGTTGCATTGTGATGGGCGTTTTAAAGGGAAGTGAGGAAATTTTTCAGCCATTGAATGCCGAACATATTTCCTCATTTACGACCATGGTGCATCTGACAGGTGCCATCTGGAATAACCGAATTTTATACGTTGAATTAAAGGAACGAAACGCTGAACTGGCCAAATTTGCGGAAGCATACAGTCATTTTGTACCGCATGAATTTTTGCGCTTATTGAACAAAGAATCCGCCATTGATCTTGAATTAGGGGATCATAATGAATTAGTCATGTCCATTCTTTTTGCGGATATTCGTTCTTTTACCACGCTTTCAGAAGGCATGACGCCAGGCGAAAGTTTCCATTTTATTAATTCCTATTTATTCGAAATGGAACCCCTTATCAAGGCTCAAAAAGGTTTCATTGACAAGTATATTGGCGATGCCATTATGGCCTTATTTCCAGAAACGGCTGATGATGCGGTTAAAGCGGCCTTGTCCATGTTAATCAAGCTGCGTGAATTCAATGAAATGGTAAAAACGAAGCGCACGCTTCCACAACCCATTCAAATTGGCGTTGGTCTCCACACGGGCATGCTCATGCTGGGGATTGTCGGCGGTGCTGGCAGAATGGAAGGCACCGTTATCAGTGACGCAGTCAATATCGCCTCTCGCATTGAGGGGCTGACCAAAATTTTTGGTGTGCAGTTGCTGATAACAGAAAACACGCTTGCCGACATGACTGACAAAAAATCATCCTTTATACGACCCTTAGGAAGTGTTCAAGCCGTTGGCAAACTAAAGCCGATGAAAATTTTTGAGATATTTGAAGAAAATGATCCGGGTCAGCTTGCTTTCAAACAAAAGAAAAAGCAGACTTTTGAAGAAGCATTGGCGGACTATCAGCAAAAGCAATTTAAAACGGCCTTGAAAGGGTTTAAGGAATGTGTTCACGACGTTTATTTAGATAAAAGCGTCGATATGTTTATTACCTTATGTAAAAAAGCCATTAAGCGCGGGATACCGGATGACTGGGATGGTGTGATACATTTTATCAATAAATAGATTAGTTAAACGCTTCCTGCATTTCATCAAAATGAAATTTAGCTTCCTCTTTTTCGCCCTGCTGCGCTTCAAGGTGTTTGAAATCCCAATAATGCTTATCCATTAACTGGCTGGGTTTAATGCTGCTTAAGGCATGCAATATATTGCTGGGCACTTTTGGATTTTCTTGTGCTAACTGGTCAATTAAATGCTTGATACGCTGACGCGCTAAATTTTCCTGGGAGCCGCAGAGAGTACAAGGAATAATGGGGAAAGCCATTAAATTTGCAAACTGGAGAATATCGCTTTCCTGGCAATAAGCAAGTGGCCGAATAAGGATATTTTTTTTATTATCACTGAGCAGCTTGGGTGGCATGGAGCGAATTTCGCCATTATATAGAATCGACATGAGCAAGGTACGAATTAAATCATCGCGATGGTGACCGAGTGCAATTTTATTAAATCCATTTTCTTCAGCATACCGATAAATAATGCCACGGCGTAGGCGCGAACAAAGCGCACAATACGTCTGACCGGAAGGAATCTTTTCTTTCACAATGGAATAAGTATCTCGACTCAAAACGTCATGGGCAATGCGACGCTCCGTCAACCAGGCTCTCAAGGCGGCATCATTCCATCCTGGTTGCGCCTGATCGAGTGTAAAAGCAACTATTTCAAAATGGATTTTAGCGCGGCATTGCAATAATTGCAGCATTCTCACCAAGGTAAACGAATCTTTTCCGCCTGACAGGCACACCATCACGCGGTCACCCTGCTGAATCATATTAAAATCAGCGATTGCTTTACCCGTGTAATGTAATAATTTTTTTTCAAGGCATTCCAGACTATCACGCGCCATAGCATTACATCTCAATTTAATGAATCACCAATGAAAAATGCCCCCAGAAAATCATTCAGGCGGCATTCTACTTTTCCGACTAAAAACCACATTGGCGGCACTGAGAGCCCGATGAAAGTCAGGGCCGCTCAAATATTGATACTCAAGCACCCGCGCGCGCCCAATGACATCCGCTTCATCACCAGCATAGCCTGGGTGACACATAATGACTCCGCCCTCTTTAATGTCACGCAAAAAACGGGCAAACAAACGGGGATATTGAGCTGCTTTAGCAAAATGATAAACCCCCGCAAACGATGTGTTGTGAGGAATATGATGCTTGACCAGCAACTGCCGCATAGCGCCTGTTCCCGTTGCCCGAATAATCACTTGCT
>MGYH01000046.1:6080-33855 GCA_001801665.1 Gammaproteobacteria bacterium RIFCSPHIGHO2_12_FULL_45_12
GATAGGAAACTGATGCACATGCTGATGGCCATCCAGAAAATCAGGCAACTCACCCATTGCATTCACAAAAGCATCCAACTGCGCCCTGAGTTCCGCCTGAATGACGGCTTGATTCAAACGCCGCCACCACGACTTGCCCATCAAATGCAGCAAACTAGGGAAGGTATCGCCCATCTTTGCCCGAAAAGCAGCCGACAGCGGCCGTCCCTCGGTCAAATTAAAGTGTAATCCAACGTCAATTTTCGCCCGAAATGGCAGCAGTAAGGCAGCATGTTCCTGCCAAAAAGGACTATTAACCATACAGCTAACGGCCGTCAACCGTTCTTTTTGCACTAAATCCAGAATGGCGGCTGATATCGTTGGAGCTTGCCCATAGTCATCTGCGCACAGTACAATACGTTTCTTCATTTTCCAAGCTTAAAATAAGCAGCGAGAGTCAACAAGTGTTACCTGAAAATTCTGCCGCCACCACTCAACACTGGCTAATTGATGTCATTGGATTAGCGTTTATTATCACACTTTTCTATCTTATCTGGATTGGACATTTTCCCCTGTTCACACCGGATGAAGGACGCTATCCTGAAGTTGCGCGCGAGATGGTTCAGACGGGTAACTACATCACACCCAGAGTTAATGGCGTTGCATTCCTGGATAAACCCATTCTTTATTACTGGCTTCAGGCACTTGCCATTCACCTGTTTGGCATCAAAGAATGGGCGCTACGATTATTTCCCGCTTTATTGGGTGTGCTCGCATCCTTGGTCACTTATGCTTGTGGCCGTCACTTGTTTGACCGGCGAACCGGTCTCCTCTCAGCGATCATCCTCGCCACGTCGCCCTTATTTTTTGCCGGATCGCATTATGCCAATCTTGATCTTGAAGTGGCCTCACTCATCACTTGCACTTTATTATTTTTAATTTGCGGCTTACAATCCGTCACGCCTCTGCGTTCATACTGGTTAGGGGCCGCCTACACCTCAGCCGCATTCGCTTTTCTCACCAAAGGCTTAATTGCGGTTGCTTTTCCCTGCATGATAGGCGGCGCGTGGATAGCACTGCTTGGCCGCTGGCAGGCCTTAAAATCCATGCGGCTGCTATTAGGCACCTTGTGGTTCACGGCCATCGTGCTCCCTTGGTATGCACTGGTACAAAAAGCAAACCCTGCCTTTCTTCATTTTTTCTTTCTCACGCAACAAGTCACGCGCTTCCTCTCTGCCGCCGAATTCAACAACAAAACGCCCTTCTGGTTTTATGCGCCCATTGTCTTAATCGGCTTTTTTCCCTGGACCATCTTCCTGATTCAAAGTCTGACAACCGCCATTAAACAAACATGGCATGACCGGATGCGGCATCAAACAACCCTGTACTTGCTGTTATGGACAGGCATCGTATTTGTTTTCTTTTCCGTTCCGCACTCCAAAACAATCGGTTATATTTTTCCTATCTTCCCCCCCTTGGCACTGCTGACAGGACACTATTTATCTGAAAACTGGACTCGAACACGAGAAACCGGCCTGCATTTAAGCGCACTGATTTTTGCCGTCTCAGGCATCGTGCTGACAGCCCTGCTCTTTTTTGCCAATGAGCATCAGTGGGCGGTGCTCACACCCGCTTTCTTTCCTTACCTCTCGACCATTGCGGCCATCCTCCTGATAAGCGGCCTATTGGCATGGCACCTGCGAAACAAAAAAAATTGCCTGCCCTTAATCACCCTCTGCGTTATTTGCAGCACCAGCTCCCTATTAACCTTAACGTTAGGCGCAAAAGACTTAAATACCAACACGTCAAAGCCACTCGCGACTTACTTAAAAACCGTCTTGCAACCAGAGGATGAAGTGGCCACTTACTTTAAATATTATCAAGACTTGCCACTCTATCTGGAACGACGCATTACCATTGTCGCCAAATGGCACTCACCTGACATTGCACAAACGGATAACTGGGCAAGAGAACTCTGGTATGGCATGGCTTTTCAAAACACAGATGACTGGCTCATTGAAGAAAAAACCTTTTGGCAACGCTGGAATAGTCACAAACATGTTTATGTTTTTGTGAATGATAATTATCTGGCAAAATTTACGGAAGGCGCTCTGCATTATGTCTATCTGGGAAAATATAATGACATCCTCCTACTCAGCAATCAGCCCGTGAATAAACTCCCTCTCTAGCCATTAATATTGCCTTAAGGTTAACCCGTTAAACTTTCCAAAAAACACCTAAAACGAGGATTGAATCATGTCTCGCCCTGAAGGCCTGCCCCGACCCTCTCATCGTGAGGATGAGCGAAATAAGGCCGCCACACGCATTCAAGCATGCCTGCGCGGCCATCAAATCAGAGAAAAATATGCTATCGAGTCATTGCCTGCCCACCGATTAGATCCCCATTATCCCACCTTTGTCGTGGGCAATGACCCATGCATGCCAGAGTCGCTAGACCGCCATCATGAACCCCGTCAAAAAATAGCCCTAGTGGCCACTTCTGGCATGCGAGCCGTCTCACTGGCTTGCAAGCTCGGAAACAAAGAAAACACCCCTAAAATCATCCTGATTGATAACAGCTTAAAAGTTCATCAGTTCTGGTCCGCCATGAAACTTTTTATTGGCGATAAAAAGCAAATCCAAACGATCGGACAATTTCTACAGGGTTTGCTTCGCTTCCTTAAACAACATGCACAATTATATAGGGACCTGCCATTTGACACTTATGCCCAATCGGGTCCTGTCACCGTGAAATACCTCAATCAGAGCCCGGTCACTTTCTTTAGAGGATTATGCCAAAAGTACGGATTTGATTATGTGCGTGCCGTCATTCTTCATACGACATTGATCAAACAATCCTGGGCTGATGAGTCTCTTTTTACAAAGCTTCATCACGTGCTTAACCGTCTTGGCATTTCTAAAATCATGGTCTACGCTTCAAATATTGTGGCCTGCGAAGATGATCCAGCCATTCGGATTGAAATCCTTGAAAATATCAAGCTCCTGTCGCCAACATGCGCCATTCACACTGATTCCTGTGACATCCACCAAGTACCAGAGAAAGCTTTTTTATTTGAAAAAGAACAGGGTCCTGTCCTCGTTTATCATTCCCTTTTTCGCAGGCCATCATGCACAAACCCACAGTTTAAATTATATGAATGGATCCGATCCGCTCAAGAAAAAAAAGGTGAACAACAGAAGCCTGATCGCAATCATCCTCAAAAATAAAAAACGCTCCTCAGCAACAGTTGCAACCTAAGCTAGGTTACCTACTATACATTGATGGTGCATCATTCTCTCGTCGTTGCGAGGAGTGCTTTTTACGACGCGGCAATCTAGTCTTTGACTTTATCCATGACAAAATACCATGACTCATCGTCATTATTCATGACCAACCATTTATATCATGGCACCATGCGAAAAAGAAAAAATAAAATTCTTCTTATTGAATCGATAAATCCTAAATGGCATGATCTATACGCTGGGTTACTATAATGTCAAAGACTGGATTGCCGCGTCGTAAAAAGCACTCCTCGCAACGACGAGGAAATGATGTAACGCGCTAGTACTTCGTAACAGGCATTCTGAGCGAAGCCCGTCATTCTGAGCAAAGCGAAGAATCTCCTAAAAAATATGAGATCCTTCGTCGCAAAAAACGCTCCTCAGGATGACGTGGTGGGTTGGGATGACGCGGTGGGTCGGGATAATAGTAAAAAACGCTCCTCCGTCTTAACGGAAAACCCATAGCTTACTTGAGGCAAATGTAAAAATGGGCAAAATGGTCAGCACAAAAAGCAAGGCCAGCCGGTAAGGCAAATGCAACGTTAAAAAAACATAAAACAACGTTTCATTCGCTGAAAAATTACATAATTGAACCGTTAACAATCTTCTCAGCGTGACTGCATGCGATGCTTCTGATTCGCTAAACGTCCAAGAACGATGCCCCCAATAACTCACCTGAAACGACACAAAAAATGCAAACACATTCGCGGCCAGCGGCTCTAACTGAAACTGCTGAACCAGTGCGACCACTAACATGAAATGCACGCCTGAGGCAATTAAGCCAACCACCCCAAAACGGCATAATTGATAAAACAACTTACGCATCAAAGCCTTCCTTGATTTGCAGCAGATACTTGGGGCGCTGCTTCACTTCTGTAAAAATCCGCGCAATATATTCCCCCAAAATCCCAATTGATAATAATTGAATCCCGCCTAAAAACATGATGGCCACCACCAACGTTGGGAAACCTGGCATATCCGCCCCAAAGAGTAAGGTCACCGTCACGATGTAAATGGCATAGATAAAAGCAATAAAAGAGATTGCAAAACCAATCCATCCCCAGACACGCAATGGCACATCTGAAAAAGAGGCTATGCCTGTCATGGCGAGTTCCGTTAACTTCATGAACCCCCAAGAACTTTTGCCAGCCGCCCGCTCTTGCACGTCAAATGGCACACTCACGCTCTGATAACCAACAAAGGCGTATAATCCTTTCATGAAACGGGTGCGCTCGGGAAATTGCTTCAAGGCATCCACCACTTGTTTGTCCAGCAAGCGAAAATCGCCTGCATGACTGGGCAGATCGATGCTCGTGATTTTGCGCATGATCCAGTAAAACATTCGCGCGAAGTAACGTTTCAACCGTGCTTCAGACTCACGGCTTTGGCGTACGCCATAAACCATGTCGTAACCTTCGGCCCACTGCTGCAAAAATACGGGCAGCACCTCAATGGGATGCTGAAAATCCGCATCTAAAATAATCGCGACCTCACCATTGCAATGCTCAAGCCCTGCGGTCAAGGCAATTTCTTTGCCAAAATTACGCGACAAACCCAGCAACCTGATGCGACAAGACGGCGGCAACTGCCGCACCACCTGAATGGTCTTATCCTGACTACCATCATCCACCAGGATAATTTCAAAATGCTGCGTTAACGCTTGCAATTGCTGCTGCAATTTTTGCACGAAAGCCGCCACCACGGCTTCCTCGTTATAAACGGGGACAATGCAGGAAACACGCACTGTTTTTTGCTGCAGCGCTAACTGACGTTCTGCTGGACGCATCGGGGCCTGCCTCAGGTTGATGGGTAATTGGGGGGTTGATTATAACAAATACAGACTATTTTGCCAGACGTAACAAGGCCAGCAACACACCGCTTATACAATATCTGACTTCAAACGCTGTAAGCGATCCACCGTTGCCGCGCAGACCAAATCGCCCCAGACATTGGTCATGGTTCTAAAGCGATCCAGAATGCGATCAAAGGGCAACAGTAATCCAATCGCTGAAATGGGCACACTCACATTGCGTAACACCATCACCATGGTCACCAATCCTCCCTCTGGAATCCCCGTTGCCCCCATGCCTGCTAAAATGGCTGTGATAAACACGCCGACCTGCGCCAAAAGAGACAAATGCAACCCTAAAATCTGACAGAAAAATAAAGCGGAAACCGCCTCATACATGGAGGTGCCCGCCAAATTAATGGTGGTTGCTAACGGCAACACAAAACGCGCCACCTCTTCACTCACTTCCTGTTCTTTTGCGACCAGCATGGTAATGGGCAAGGTGGCCATTGAGCTTGACGTGGCAAAGGCTGTAATCAACGCATTGCTTGCGGCTGACGTAAATGCTTTCAGATTTTTTTTCGCGACCACCACCACGACCAATGCTTGCCAGAGAATTTGTAACACCAACCCCAGCAAAAAAATTAAAATAAAAAAGAACATACCCCGCAAACTTTGCATTAACAAATGTCGTATCGAGGCTTCCGCCACGGCTGTTCCCAATAAAGAAAACAACCCTATTGGCGTTAAAAACATCAGCCAGATAATCATGCGAATTAAGACATCACGCAAACCCGCAAAAAAATCAATCACAGGATTGGCTGTCTTACCGACAGATAAACATGAAATGGCAAACACAATGCTAAAAAAAACAATGGGCATAATCTCGTAACGGGCCGCAGCCGCGACAATATTGGGCGGAAACAATTCCAGCATGTAAGCGGAGAACGGCATGGGCTTTAAATCAAGCGGCGAAGCATTTGCCATAATCAAACTGGGCGCAATGCCAACACCTGGCTTAAACATATTTAACAGACACAAGCCAATGGTCACCGCAATCGACACGCTGACTAACACATAGCCCAAGGTGTAGACACCAATGGAGCCTAGCCGGTGCATGCCGCCAATTGAGGTAATGGCGCTGACCATGGCACAGAAAATGAGAGGCAGCACAATCAATTTTAACAAGTTAATGAAAAGCTGCCCCACCCAGCTCATGGCTAACATTTCATGTGGAAAGAACACACCGCCCAGAATACCCAAGGCAATGCTCAACAAAATGAGGGGAAACATATAATTCTTCAAAACGTGGCACTCCCTGTGCGTCTGAAATCAGATGAACCAATTGATTATACATGATTATCATCCAATCCGCAGTGATTCACGGAAATGGCAATCCGCTCATCGAACACAAAACAGTCACCCTGATAATGTGCCTTGCCCACGGTTGCAAAATAATTCAGGATGCCGCCATCCAGTTGATAAACTTCTTTAAAGCCATGATTTAAAAGGTAAATAGCGGCCTTTTCACACCGAATTCCACCCGTACAAAACATCACCAACGGCTGACAGCGATCCAATGCAGTGAGCGCACGCGGCAAATGGCTAAAGTGTGCAATACGTAAATGGATAGCACCGATAAACGTGCCATAAGCCACTTCATAGTCATTGCGGGTATCAAGCAGCGTGATATCACGCCCGTCATCCAGCCATTGTTTTAATTCACGAGGACTAATGGCGGGTGCGCGCTCCTTGACAGCATCCACGCTTGGCTGATCTAATGTGATGATTTCTTTCTTTATTTTCACCTTCATCGCGTTAAAAGGCGGGCTGTCAGAATAACTTTCTCGATAAACGAGTGAGGCAAAGCGTGGGTCACTCGCCAAAAACGCCTGAAAATCCGCCACGACCGGAGCATGGCCCGCGAGGCTCAAATTAATGCCTTCTTGACTTAGCAAAATGGTGCCCTTTAGCCCCAAGGCGTGACACCGTGCCAGCAAAGAGGCTTTCAATGTCAGCAAGTTTGTTAAAGGTAAAAACTGATAAGCTGCTATGTGAGTGATTTTCTTCATGTTTATGTCTTTATATCTGTCATAAGGCTTTGTTGCATCATTCGTCGTTGCGAGGCCGCTTTTTGGCCGAAGCAATCCAGAACGTCGTCAAAAATCATGATATTGCATCCATTCTGGATTGCTTCGTCGCACAAAACGCTCCTCGCAACGACGATTCTGTTCAAAAAATAATTTATGCAACAACGCCGTGTCATAAAAGTGTTGTTGCTTAAATTAAACTTGGTGGATTACGACGCTAAAAGCGCGTCTAATCCACCCTACATTCGCATCAAAATGTATTTGATTTATCTAACAAGCCCTATTATAAAAGGTGAAATTTACGGCAGTTAAGCAGCGGGGTCAATGGGCAAGCGGCCAAAAAACTTTGCAAAAAAGATTAGATTCATGTAATATGGGCAAATTATTATCAAATAAGATCGATTACACACATACTATACAATACGAGGTGTCAGCATGAAATCAAGAATAGAAGCCATAAACAAATCATTGCAAAATACCAAAAAGTTAAGCGATAAAATACGGGGGGGGAAGCGGGAAATAGACCTCTCTTCGGAGATAGATTTTTTAACGAATGATAGCGAAAAATTACTCGCTGAACTTCGCTCAAACTCTGAGAACGAAGTCCTTCCAAAAAAAACAACTGAAAGTGATCTTATAGAAGCACCGAATAAACCCATTAAGGCAGCTAAAAAGCACCTTCCCAACTGGCGAAATTGGTTACCTCCAACGGTTCTCTCACTGATCATGCCGACCACCTTGGGGACATTAATATTAGTTGGCAAAATTGTCGTTGCCGGCACCTTGCTTGGCTTGGCCGCATCCAACCCTGTTGGCATAGCCGTGCTAGTGGTGGGCGCCCTGCTCTTTGCTGGATTTGCCCTTAAAATGGCTTATAACAAGCGACAACAGGATAAGGCTTTCAATGAGCAACAAGAACGCTTGATAGTCGAAGAGGTAGTTCGTGGAAACAGCCATCAGAAGATAGGAAACTTTCTAGAGGGAAAAAGTCACCACTCAGAGCATTCAGGCAAATTGGTGGATTACGACGCAAAAAGCGCGTCTAATCCACCCTACATTCACTTGAAAAATAGTGGCGACTTAGGGCAGTCAGAGGTAATAAATCCCGAGGAAATAGCAGTGTCGCTGTCTCCTAACGAAGAAGACCGCTGCAGGCTTGTTCCATAAATCCCAACATGGTAGACGTTTTTTGCTGTAATCCACCGAATTGGTGGATTACGACGCTAAAAGCGCGTCTAATCCACCCTACATTCGCTACATTCGCATCAAAAATGTGTCACATTTGATTTATGCAACAACGCCGATCACTGCAGCAAAACAGTGTATTTACCGGCCGCCTGAAGAAGCATCAAGCCAACAACTCACCGCCGCCGCAACCGCCACCGGCACTAGAAGACAATTCACGACAGGGATTATCGAAATCACAATAACACCCACCCCAAACCCCAACGACATGGCACGCCTTTGACTTAACCAAAGGCGTAGCTCCGTCAAGGAAACTTGGCGATTCTCAGCAGGATAATCCATATAGGTCAGTGTCATATACCAGGCGTTAAACAAAAACCATAAAAAAGGGGCGGCCACCTGCACCACGGGCACCCAAAATAACATTAAAATCAGCAAGGCGCGCGACAAATAATAACCCAAAATGGATAACTGCCGCCCGATCACGCGCGGCACCGCTTTGATATTTTCAAACACACTGGATGGCTTCGGCCGTTCTCCTGTCAAGTAATACGCCACTTTTTCTGCCAGTAAACTATTAAAAGGCGCGGCAAGGATATTGCCCAACATGACAAACGTATAAACAAACAGCAAAAAGAAACTGAAAAAAAACAATCCCCAGATGAACGCACCCAGCCAAAACAACCAAACCGGCAAAAAATGGTTAAACCAAAGATTAAATTCATGCACAACATGACGGAATAAAAAAAACAATCCTACAAACAAGAGAATATTCACACAAACAGGCATCACCACAAAACGCTTTAACCCGGGTTTGAAAATTAATCCAAAGCCCATCCAGAGATAATGCATGCCACGAAAAAAATCCCGCATCACCCGCACTATCTTGCTCGCCTCATTTTGATGATACAAATGATCAGAACAAGCGGCACAATGATATCCATCCATAACCATGAACCCGCATTACCCGACATCCCATTTTGAAAAACAACCCATTGATACAGATGACCCGCCGCATCACCCCACAGCCAAATTGCCGCGCCAATGACCGTTGCCAGACGAAATCCATCACGCGCATGAAAAGCCAGCACCCCCAACACCCCAAACGCCAAATCTGCCATGGCCACTTCATACTGAAAGGGGCTGGTGGGCCAGCCAATTTGCGCCGCTGTCAGCGCCGGATAAAAAGCATGCATCACAAACGTATAAAGGCCCGTGAAACCCAAACCAAATAACACCAGCCAGCGAAACACAATTTCAGCCGTAGACACTTGGTGACCCACCACCAGCCGATTCACTAACATGAAGAACGCGGCACCCAATATCATCACCAGACAAAAATTTGCAAGCACAACCGCCACCCAGGTTTCCAACATGATTTTCCGCTCCTGAAAAATTAAGATTTAAACCTATGTTAAAAATTTCGCCAAGAAAAGCGGGATTCGTTTTTCCAGCCAGTATTCAGGGCGCCAGGGATACTGACCCATCACAAAACCCACATGCCCACCCCCCTCCGTCACCTCAAGCTTCACCATGGGTGACAATTCATCATAAGCAGGGATCACGTCTTCCGTCATGAAAGGATCATCCCTCGCATGTAACAACAAAGTCGGCACTTGAATGCGTGACAAATACTGGCGGCTGCTTGCTGAGGCGTAATAGTCATCCACACTGTCAAAGCCATGCACGGGCGCAGTATAAATATGATCAAAATCACGCAGCGTCTGCGCCGCTGACATGATTGAGCGATCAATTGCACAGGGAACCTGTTCAAACTTATGATAAAGGCGCCGCCGCAAACATTTCAGAAAATACCATTGGTAAAAACGAGAGAAACCACACTGTATACGCGCGGCGGCCTTATGCAGTTCAAACGGCACCGACACCGCAATGGCCGCACTCAAGGGGCTATCGGCGCCCATTTCTCCCAACCACTTCAGCAATACATTGCCGCCCAGTGAGTAACCAATGGCCGCTAATTTGGTCCCGGGTTCCCGTGAGCGCAACATTCTGACCACCGTGGCCACATCACTGGTTTCGCCAGAGTGATATCCGCGCGGCAGACGATTTGGCTCGCCACTGCATCCTCGAAAGTGCATGAAGACACCGCGCCAACCACTTTGTTTTAAAATGGATAAAGTCGCTTTGGCATAATGTGAATCAATCGACCCTTCAAACCCGTGCAACATCAGCACCAACGGGCCAGGCCGATCTTTACCCATCCAGTCCAGATCAATGAAATCCCCATCCGGCAAATCCAAGCGCTCTCGTTCAAGCGTCATGTTTTTAATTTTCCGCTTACATAATACCGGCCAAATCGTTTGTAAATGAGAATTTCTTAACCACCATGCTGGTTTAAATGGATTACCGCTCATGAGTGTTTAATCCCGCCATCAACGAAGTGAACAATGGACTGATTCCTTATTAAACCATTATTCACCGCCTTCTGACCAGATGATGATAACGCGAGTGCCCCTTGCGCATCCTCCGGCAAACCACGCTGTTCAGCGAGCTTAAGCAAGGTACTCCAACCCCACCACTCACTTGTCCAGTGATAATCAAATTCATTACTCATATCCACTCGGCGCAACACTTTCCCTTGTGCCGCATCCCAATAAAAAAGTGGTGCAATATCTTCTCCCTGCCTATCTTCAAGCGAATCTGCCTCAGGCAGCAAGTCCGTCACGCCCGCACTTTGGGCAAGAAGCGGGTGCATGGCCGCCGCAGACACTTCATCGACGGATGCTTGCAATGCTTCATTCAGAATCACCCTTGTCTGCCGATTACTGGCATCAAAATAATAACGATCGCCATACACTTTCCAGTGATCCCCGCGCGCATTATGCACCTGCAAGCCAAACTCATCTTCCTCATTATGCATGTAATTCACCAAAATCGACCCAATCACACTAGGTGAAACCTGTTCAAACAACGCCTGACGCGGCACCCTTAAATGGCCGGATGAAAATTGGTCTGTTAAAAAATGACTGGCAAAGGCATTCATGGCATAAGCGAGCGAGAGCGTGACATTATCCTTTGTTTTAGCCGCAAGCGTGGCTGTTTCGAGCGCTGCCGCATGACCGGTTTGATAGGCTAACAAGGCATGCTGGCCGAAGTGATCAAAATCCTCTTTGGACAACTGCAAATAACGCCCTGGGTGCAAATACCAAAATCGGGAGCAGCCGCCGCCGGTCAGGCAATTCCATTGACGATTATCTTCAGCACCGATGCGCCGGTAAACGTCTTCCGGCTTTTCACCTTGCTCCATGCCCGCCTCAACCGCTTCATATTCAGCGTGTGCCACCGCCAGAATGGCTTTTGCTTCAGAGACTGATTGCGGTGCCTGCGCCAGAGAATAAAATGCCTTGATAAAACGCTCGCGCCGCACGGCGTCACTTTTTGCCTGAGCGAGACTCTCGCCAACCACTTCATAAAAATCGCCCAGCAGCAATATCTCGCCATAACTCAAGCTCAATCCATTGGGTAATGATAAATGAGGCAAGGGGTCAGATGACGGCTCGCCAAAAAAAGACAAATGAACCGCATCACCCGCTGCCAAATGTTCTGAACTCGCTAAACGGGGTAACGGGGTACCGGCGAAGGGGTGACAAGCGTACATAAAGCAAAAAAATGCAAGACTTAACTGTAGTGCGTTACGCCATGACATGGCCGTCTCCTGTTGAAGGTACTTCTTGAAACCTATTACCTAAACCCCCGCCTGTCAAGCCGCCCTCCCGACAACTGTTCGCATCTTCAAATCCAGTTGGTATATACTCAATGACATGAAAAACACGGATGTCATCATGCGTTTTCGTGGCTTCACACTGGTCGAGTTACTGCTGGTGATCTTAATCACGGGCCTGCTTGCCGTCAGTGTCATGCCTAAATGGACTGCCTCTTCATTAGGGCTTGAATTTGAGGCAAGACGCGTCTTAAATGACATTCGGTACACACAAGCACTCAGCATGGCGTCAGGACAACGTTATCGCTTTGTAAAAATCAGTGCGAGCGCCTATCGCATTTTAAATGAAGCCGGTGTCGCCATCACACTTCCAGGCGGCGGCACACAACAAACCTTATCCGGCAACGTGAGCTTTGGCAGCTTGGGCAACCTGCCTGGCAGCTTAATTGCATTCAACTCACAAGGCACACCTTACACTAATGCCGCCCTGCCAGGCACAGCCCTTGCCGCGGTCGCGAGCATTCCCCTGATGTCAAATGGCCAGACGCGCACGGTCATGATCAACCCTGAAACCGGTTATGGAGCGTTACAATGATCCGCCAGCCATTCCCGCAACTGGGTTTTTCACTCATTGAAATGCTGGTATTCATTATCGTCACCAGCCTCATGATGAGTACCTTTTTATTAGGCGCCAATACCGCCCTTCGAAGCACGCCCAACGTACACCAGCAATGGGTCGCATTACAAACTGCCCGTCAATGCATGGAATGGTATGTGACCCAAAAACAATTGAAAGGCTATGCCGCCTTAAGCTGTCCCAGCACCCCGACCGCCAGTGCCTGCACCGCACCCAGTGGTTATCTTGTCAGCACCAGCATCACTTGCACTACCTGGAACAATGACACAGCCTATAAAACCGTTACAGTGAGCGTGAGCGGTCTTGCAACGGCCTCGCTCTCAACGCAAATAGGGGACGCCTAACGATGCACCCGCCCACACATCAAACTGGCTTCACAGCCATTCCCGCTAAAAAACGCGGGAAGGCTTCCTTGTTTCTATGCTGCGCAAAAGCCACGCTTTTGCTTGCACCAAAAGGGGGAGAACCGCGATCTCCCCCTTTGGAATCCCCCATCGCGAAATGTTCAGCGGGAACCGCTGCTGGCTTCACCCTGATAGAACTGATCATGACCATTTTAATATTAGCGATCATTAGCACCGTCATCAGCAAATTCCTTATTCAGGTATATCAGTCTTTTATCGTTTCACAGAACATCGCGGAGACGGATTGGAGCGGCCTGATCACACTTGATCGTCTCACCAATGACATTCATAACATTCGCTCAGCAGACAGCATCACCACCATCAGCAGCCAGCAACTGAGCGCAACCAGCATGGATGGCAGCACCGTGCAATATCAAGTCAGCGGTTCCACCTTATTACGCAACGGCATCGTACTGGCCAGCGGCTTGCAAAATTTTTCGCTCACTTACAAAGATGAAGATAACAACGTCACGACAACACCGGCTTTAATTCGCTACATAGCCATTTCTGCCACTTTTACACAGAACAATATCACCAGCTCTTTTACAACGCTCGCAGGTACACGAGGCATGCCATGAAACAGCAAGGCTATATTTTGATGCTAGCCATCATTTTTATACTGGTGATTGCGGTGATGGGTAATTTGATTGCATACTTATTTTCAAGCCGTGCCGCATTAAGCGCAGCGCAATTCGGTGGATTAAATGCTTTTTACACCGCCTCCTCCGGCCTTGAAATCGGATCGCGATTATTAACCATGCCTGCCTTAAGCGGTTCACCCGCCCGCATGGCGTGCGCCAGCATCACGGGCAACAGTGAGACCACCCATGCCGCCCTTGGTGGCGGCACTGTCACACTGACCACTCTCAATAGCTCGCCCATTTTTGCCGCGAGCTCCTTAAGCGGCGCACTGTCAGCGAGCGCAACCAGCCTCGCTGTCAGCGATGCCGCAGGCTTTGCACCACGCGGGCGCGTCTTGATTGATCGGGAAGCCATTGACTATGCCAGTCTCTCTGGTAACACCTTGCAAGGTGTGACGCGCGGCGTCAGTGGGACACGCGCGGCCACCCACGCCAATAATGCGGCGGTTAGCCAATATCAATGCTCGCTTGACGTAGAAGCAGGCATCCCCAGCATTGCCTCACCCACCAGTGAGCGTGAACTCGAACAAAGTGTGCAACTGCAAGATGGCTTTCTCGTTGGCTTTAAAACCGGTAGCAACTTTACCTTGTCCCACTGGAATCAGCCGACGGAATTAAACTGGAACGGCCTCTCGGTATCAGGCGGATCCAGCGCGGCTAACTTGAATGCCATCAGTCTACTGTCAAATGCTGATGGCTGGGCGGCTGGCGATCAAGCCAATAATAGTTTCATCTTTTTGCACTGGAATGGCAGCAACTGGAGCCTGACCACCCTAAGCGGCGCCTGCAACAATCAAAACTTACTCGGCATCTCCATGATATCCTCCACTCAAGGTTTTGCAGTGGGCGCAAACTACACTCCGAATTGCGGGAATGGTAATGTGAAGCGTTACACCGTGCTCACGTGGAATGGCAGCGCATGGAGCCTCCTCTCACCCTCCACGTCACCCAGTGTTCCCGCCGACAATAGAAACAATGCAAACTTAAATGCGGTCCATGTCATCGACACCGTTGGCACGGGCACGGCTAACATTGGATTTGCAGTGGGCGATAATGGCAGCATTTTGAAATATAATGGCAGCAACTGGGTAACAGATAGCAGTCCCACCACGAGAAACTTGACCGGTATCGACACCGTTTCTACGTCTGAAGCATGGGCCGTCGGCGTAAATGGCACCATTATTCGCTGGAACGGTTCAAGCTGGAGCAATGTCTCTTCTCCAACCAATACAAAGTTAAACGCAATCGCCATGCTGGATACCAATCAGGATGGCCTGGCCGACGTGGGCTGGGCCGTTGGTAATAGCAGTCAGATTCTCTTTTATAACGGCATCAGCTGGTCTAATGCCAATGATGGCAACCAACATTTATTTGGCATTAGCATCATCAACCCAAATGATGCCTGGGCAGTCGGGGCAAACGGCACCGTTTATCACTGGAATGGCAACGATTGGAGCAACGTTGATCTTGGCACCACGCAATCTTTAACGGCAATCAGCTTGTTGCCTCAAGGCACACAAGTCACCTCCGCATGGCGGCAGGTCTTTCATTAAGACGTTCTTTTCCGGTAACATGACACGCAAACAAGGAGCGCATGCATGGCAAAACTTTATTTCTATTATTCGACAATGAACGCTGGCAAAAGCACCATTTTGCTACAATCCGCCTACAACTACAAAGAGCGCGGCATGGACACACTCTTGTTCACGCCCGCTATCGACACGCGTTATGGCCAAGGCAACATCACCTCACGCATTGGCTTACAGAAAGAGGCCATCTCGTTCCACACGGATTTTAATTTATTTGACTACACGCAAGCACAAAAACAGCAAAACCCCAAACTGACCTGCCTTTTCATTGACGAGGCGCAATTTCTTACCAAACAACAAGTCAGGCAATTAACCGAGATTGTTGACACCTTAAACCTGCCGGTGCTCGCTTACGGATTACGCAATGATTTTTGCGGCGAAACCTTTGAGGGCAGCCTTTATTTATTAATTTGGGCTGACAACCTGGTTGAAATCAAGACCATTTGTTTTTGCGGCAAAAAAGCCATCATGAACACACGCATTGACAAGCAAGGCCACGCCATTCGCGAAGGTAAAAACGTTCATATTGGCGGCAATGAAAGCTACATTGCCATGTGCCGCAAACACTTCTGGGAAGCCAAATAACAGGTGGCGATGCGTCACCTGTCTGCCTTTCCTTCTTAATCCTCCATGCTCATTTCAGCCATTGCCGCGCTTGCAGCACACCCTGAATCGCCGTTAATTGTTTCAAGCCTCTCTCGTCAATTGCCGCATCCAGATCAATCAACGTATAAGCAATATCACCACGAGACTTATTCACCAGACTCACAATATTCCTGCCCGCCTGACCCAACACATGCGACATTTGCGCGACCATATTAGGCACATTCTCATTCACAATGGCCACACGGGCCACGCCATCATTTTGTGGCACGTCCACATTCGGAAAATTGACGGAATGAGAAATGGCGCCCCGTTGCAAGTAATCACAAACCTGCTTCACAATCATCACCGCGCAATTTTCCTCGGCCTCTCTGGTCGATGCACCCAAATGCGGCAAGCAAATCACCCGCGGGTGGTTTTTTAACAAGGCGCAGGGAAAATCAGACACATAAGCGTATACCTTGCCTTCGTTTAAGGCGATTAATAGTGCCTGATTATCGACAATGCCATCGCGGGAAAAATTTAATAAGACAGCCCCTTTCTTCATACTTTGCAGACGCAAATGGTTCATCATGTGTTCCGTGTCAGCCACTAATGGCACATGCAAACTGACAAAATCTGCCTTTGCCAGCAACCCTTCCAACTGATGCGCCTGTTCCACGGCGGAAGATAACTCCCAGGCACGGTTCACTGAAATGGCAGGGTCATAACCAATGACCCGCATGCCTAAGTGCATGGCTGCGTTGGCGACCTTAACCCCCACACTGCCCAAACCGACCACCCCCAAGGTTTTACCCATTAATTCATATCCCGCAAATTGCTTTTTATGTAACTCGATCACGGCACTCATTGCCGCATCATCCGTTTCCGACAAATTTTTGACATATTGCCATGCCTGACAAATATGACGGCTGCAAAGCAGCATCCCTGCGATCACCAGTTCGCGCACTGCATTGGCATTGGCACCCGGCGTGTTCAACACCAAAATACCCCGCTTGGTCAAAGCCGCCACGGGAATATTGTTCACACCCGCTCCCGCCCGACCAACCACCTTAACCGACTCAGGAAGCGTCATGGCATGCATGTCCTGTGAACGCACCAATATCCCCGCTGGTTGCAGCATCGTTGGCGCTACCTCAAAATGCTCCGCCGAAAACTGACTAAGACCGACAGGTGAAATGGCATTTAATACTTGAATTTTAAACATGGTCGCAAACTTCCTTTTGATATGAGGGTCACACTATTTCACCGCGTTTTCATTTACTCAGCCAATCATCCCCGCTAAACTTACCACACATTTCTTTCTGGCCTCTACCATGACCGTCACTGAACCGCTTGACACTCCTTTCTCAGCCATTGTCTTTGACTGCGACGGCACCTTAAGCACCATTGAGGGGATTGATGAATTAGCCAAGCACAACCACACGGATGACACTGTTCAAGCACTCACACAAACCGCCATGGGCCACGCTGGTTTAACCGTCGACATTTACGAAAAACGTCTCAATCTGGTACGCCCCACCAAAGCGCAAGTCGAATCATTGGGGCAGCATTATCTGACACATCAAATACCCGATGCCAAAAAGGTCATTCACTTATTTCAACAACTCCAAAAAACCGTCTACATTATTTCAGCCGGACTTTATCCGGCGGTCACGCTTTTCGCTGATCATTTAGCCGTCCCACGCGCCAACGTTTTCGCAGTTGACATCCACTTTGATGCTCACGGTCACTATCTTGATTTCGACCATGACACCCCGCTTACCGGTGGTCAGGGCAAACGCGCCATGGTGACCCAACTGATGGCCAAACATCACCAGGTACTCTATGTCGGTGACGGGTTAAACGACTATGCTGTTCATGATATAGTCACCCGCTTTGTCGGGTTTGGCGGTGCTTTTTATCGCGAAAATATCGCCTCTCTTTGTTCGTTTTACCTCAAAACACGCTCCATGGCAGCCCTTCTGCCACTCGCCTTGACGCCTCAAGAAATTGAAAATCTCTCACCTGAACAAACCGCTCTTTTTAAAGCCGGTCTACGGGTGACAGCGTGATTTTCCGTCGCATACGGCGGCTCCAATTAAGTGGTTAACAACTTAACCCATCGCTTTTCCAATAATTTATGCAACAACGCCCCTTGCAATTTATCAAGACCAGCAAAATGACATCCTGCCCAGGATGCCTAATAAAAATAACGAAATGCAGCTCGAAAATGTGAATAAGTGAGCGGTAGCAATGCTTCCTTGCTAACGTTATTAATATCATTCTTTTTTACCAACGCTGCCTTCCATGCGCCAAATAATCCAAACATCTTTCACCTCCAAAACCCTTATTAACTTTTTAACTGCCCTTCCAAATGATCCACGATCAGTTGTACCGAGCGCCTTCCCTTATATTCATTGACATCCAGACGGTAAACGGCTTGAACCGAGGCAACGCGATGGTTGGGCCAGCTTTCCGTATCCACAAAAAATGCCATCGCCTCAATGACTTTCCCATTTTTGGAGAGACGTAATTTTAAATGTTTATCCCCAACAATGCGTTGCTCCAAAATGGCAAATTGGCCGTCAAAAACGGGCTCAGGAAACGCCTGGCCCCAAGGGCCTGCTTCGCGTAACAGCGTTGCCAATTCCAAATTAATATCCTCGTCTGTCAACTCGCCATCGCTCAACCAGGCATGTTGCAACTGCTCCTCCGTGAGCTCTGCCGCAACCACCGCCTCAAACGCTTTCATGAACGTCTCTAATGCCTGACGTTGTATCGTTAAACCCGCCGCCATGGCATGACCGCCAAATTTATCTATTAACCTTGGGTGCCTCGCATCAACCAAAGCCAGCGCATCTCTCAAATGAAAGCCGGCAATCGAACGCCCTGACCCTTTCAACTGCTCATCCTGACCCGGCGCAAACACAATCACCGGCCGATGAAAGCGGTCTTTTATCCTAGATGCTAAAATACCAATCACCCCTTGATGCCACTGACGATCATAGAGACACAAACCCCGCGGCAACGCCTCCTCTGTCAACTCCAGCTTTTTCAGGGCAGCCAATGCCTGAGACTGCATGCCTTGCTCAATGCTTTTACGCTCCTGATTCAACTGATTCAGTTGAGCGGCAAGGTGACGCGCGCGCATGCTGTCATCTGTTAACAAACAGGCAATACCCAATGACATATCATCCAGCCGTCCCGCCGCGTTTAAACGCGCCGCGACCGCAAACCCTAAATCCGAAGCAACCGCTTCACGGAAATCGCGATTGGCCACTTCAAGCAAAGCAATAATGGCCGGAATACACTGTCCCGCCCGAATGCGCTGCAACCCATGCCGCACCAAAATTCGATTATTATGATCAAGGGGTACCAAATCCGCCACCGTGCCAAGCGCAACCAGATCCAGTAACGCTGACATATTGGGAACCGGTAAACCACGCTGCTCAAACCACCCTGTTTCAACCAGATGCCGTCGTAATGCCAGCATCACATAAAAAATCACCCCCACCCCCGCCAGATTTTTGCAAGGAAATGTATCCCCCGCCTGATTCGGATTCACAATGGCATCGGCAGGGGGCAAGGTCGCGGCTGGCAAGTGATGATCGGTAATAATCACGCAAATGCCTAAGGCTTTGGCCGCCTCAACACCTGCGTGATTCGCAATACCATTATCCACCGTCACAATCACCTGAGGCGCTAAGACGCAGGCGGCCTGCACCAGTTCAGGCGTTAAACCATAGCCATATTCAAACCGATTCGGCACTAAAAACTGCACCTGTTCCGCGCCAAAACTTTTTAAGGCCCGCACGGCCAGCGCCGAACTGGTTGCACCATCCGCATCAAAATCCCCGACAATCAAAATACGTTGCTGATGAGTGAGCGCCGCCGCAAGCAATGACACGGCCTTGTCAATGCCCATCAAGGATTGATATGGCAGCAGCCGCTTTAAGGATTGTTCAAGCTGATCAGCACTCGCCACCTTTCTCGCCGCATAAACGCGGCGCAACACCGGGTGCATGTCCCCTAACGAAGCCGCGCTTTCCGCCGAAAAGGTTCTTCTAACAATTTTCTTATGCATGCGATTTACAAATTTTCCGGTTATAAGATTCAACCGCTCGCACACTAAAGGCACAAGCTGTGAACCAGATCAACAACACCAAAAACCCAAATCGGCCAAAAAACAGGACCAGTGCCAGCAGGGTCAACACTAAACCACCCCAAAAGGAGGCATATAACAGCCCAATTGGGCCAAGTAATACACTAAAAATCAACGCGATGGCGACACTTTTGAAAGGAAGATCTAACTGTTTTCCCTGCACCGCTCACCTCCTGACTATCTGATTTTTAACTGACTGGAAGGGTAGCCATTCCCGCTAAAGAACGCGGGAAGGCTTCCTTGTTTCTATGCTGCGCAAAAGCCACGCTTTTGCTTGCACCAAAAGGGGGAGAACTGCGATCTCTCCCCCTTTGGAATCCCCCATCGCGACATGTTCAGCGGGAATCGCTGCTGGAAGGTTATCTTATGCCAGCCTTTTTTGCTACCATAGCCGCCTACCGTAAGGAAAAACGCATGGCCACCTTAACACTTGATGAGAATCAGGCAACATACCAAATACGCGGGTTTAAGCAAGGCATGATCCGAATAAATGACACAACATACCTTGAAAGCGTCATTGTGAGTGCCAACACCCTGATTACCCACTGGCCGCCTCAACACATCCAGAGGCTCACCGTGAGCGATCTTGCTATCGTGAGCACGCTTCAGCCCGACATTCTCTTGATAGGCACAGGGAGCGAACCCGTTTTTCTCGACGCCCACCTTTACGCGAGCCTAATCGATCAGGGTATTGGGGTTGAAGTCATGAACACCAGTGCTGCCTGCCGCACATTTAATGCCTTAAGTGCCGAAAACAGAAATGTCGTGGCTGCGCTTATTCTAAGTTAGCCCGGATACAAGGTGCAATACGCGCCCATTTCACCCGATTGGCTTTTACCTGAAGAATTTCAATGGGATGCCCTGCAATTAACACACAGATTCCCGCATGCGGTAACATTTCAAGGTATTCCACAATCAACCCATTAATGGTCTTTGGTCCCTGCAATGGCAACTCCCAACCACTGCTGCGATTAAATTCCCGCACCGTAATCGCCCCATCCACCGCAAAACTTCCGTCAAGATGCGGCTTAATACGCTGCTTACTGAGCGCAACGCCCGCCGAAAAGTCACCCACAATCTCTTCCAGAATATCGTTCAAGGTTAATAACCCTTGAATTTCACCATACTCATCGACAATAAACGCCACTTTTTCCTGGCTTTGCTGAAAATAATCCATCTGAATGTTTAACGTCGTCCCTTGAGGTACAAAATAAGGCTCCCTCAGGCATTGGCGTAACTGCTCTTTATCCATGTGCGGCTGGGTTAACATGCGTTTCAGCATGGCATGCAGGGGCAGCACACCCACCATCTGATTGACATTTTCATGATAAAACGCCACCCAATCCTGGCTGGATGCATTGATGCCAGCAATAATGGCCTCCCAGGGCAGATCAATATCCACTCCCACAATCTCGTGCCTTGGCACCATCACATCATCTACTGTCATTTTATTCAGGTCTAAAATGGTCAATAACATGTGTTGATATTCACGCGACATCTTTCCTGTCGTGTCATACACAATACTGCGCAGTTCCTCCCGCGACAAAGGTTCAGCGGCATAATCTCCCACTCGTATGTGTAAACTACGCAACAACCCATTTCCAATCGCATTCACCAGCCAAACCAGCGGGTAGAGTATTTTTAATATAACAATGATAGGATAAACGACTAAACGTGCTACTTTATCAGGATAGATTGCCGCGAAAGTTTTTGGCACAATCTCAGCAAAGATTAAAACCAGCAACGACAACAATATGACTGAGAGCAAGGCTCCCTTGTCTCCCAAAAAATGATATGCCAGTAGCGTGGCCAACGACGAAGCAAGCATATTGGCGAAGGTATTGCCAATTAAAATAGCACCCAGCACACGGTCAGGGCGCTTAAGTAACTGAAGCAATCGCAGCGCATAACGCTTCTTGAGATGCGCCTTGTGACGCAAACGATAACGGTTAACTGCCATCAACCCCGTTTCGGCACAAGAAAAAAAGGAGGAGAGCATAATTAACACAATTAAAATGAAACTGAATATCATCAGCTGGAAATGACTCAAGTTAATCCCTTAAGCAAAGATAATGCGAAAACTCTTTTCTAGCGTCTAACCAATCACTCTGTCAAGCAAATATCGGGTATCAGGCAAGATCAAACAAATAACAGGAGAGACTAAACACATGCGACCACGCACAACCCACCCATCACAGACCGCCTTGCTAGCCGAAGCAAAACGCCAACGAAAAATACGTTTGCGTACTAGGCTGGTCAAAACCCTCTACTTTATCCCCCTTGTTAATGCCTTAAGTGCCGCCAGTCAATCCATGCTGGGTGCCCGCTCAATTGGCTGGCAACGAAGATCCATTATCATGGTCGCGTTACTCTCATTCACTTCTGAGCTGGGGCTTGGCCATGGGTTCACTTTTGACGGCATGCGTGACTTGCTCGCACTGGCCCAAACCGGACGCTTGCCGCCAGACAGTTTGCCCTTATCCCAACGCAAACGCTTTATCAACCTGATCGCAAGCGCGCTCATTGCGGGCTATGCTGCTTTTTCAAATACCATCTTGACGTATGAGTTTGCCAAAGAGCTGCCTCTCGACCTTGAGCTTGACATCCGTCCCACACAACCTTTATTCATTGCCTTTTGTATCACGCTAGCTTGCACACAAGGATTAGGAGACATTTTCAGTGAAGGCATCTCCACTTACAAAGCCATCAGTGAATTTCTATCCACCCAGAACGTGGCTTACACAAACACGCCCAGCAAATGGGTTAGCAATCTTGTCGGCTCCATGTTAGGCGCACTGCATGGATTAGGTGACACCATTGGCGGCATTTATATTATTGACACCTTGCAACCCGGCAACCAGTCTCAAGTCATTGCCCTTTCTTCTTTAAGCCTGTTAAATGGGTTATCCGATTACACGCAAAATGGGCGTGACATTCGTGATGCCATCAATCAAATGTTTGCTTATCTCATTGACCTCAAAAACAACGCTCGTTTACCACCCGCCGAACCTGTCATTGCCTTTACCCTCTGCAGCATCGCCTCCATTATCGTCGCTGCCGCCTGGCGAGGTTTAATGAGTTTAATGATATACGATGCCCTAGTTCGCTTCGATATGGATTCATCCACGCATCCCAACCCGCTTGTTGAAGCAAGCAGCATCGGCATGGCCATTAGCCAATATGTCATCACCTTAAACAAACTGTTTCCCGCCATCTTGAGTTTAACCCAATACGGCACGAGAGGCATGCTGGCAATGAAGCGCAGAATCCATGACTGTCTTAACCCGCCCATTTTACCTGACACCGTTCCCCTGCTCGCCCTGGAGCAGGAGGACACTGACGATGAACTGAATGAAACAATGATACCAGCCAACCCAAACCCTTACGCCGTTAACATTGTTAATGCGGCCTTTTGGGATGACGACCCCCTTCCCCTCGCTGCACCACCCCTTGCACCCGCTTCAAATCCCAACCGTTTTTTTAATCGCGCGCAAACCGCACTGGTTGCACAACCGCCTCGCCTCTCACGCACTCGCTGCTCCATTTTATAACGCATCTTGGCATGTAAAGGCCTGTGTTTTGTTGCGCTTAAGATGACAAGCTTGATTTTTTAGGTATACTTCAAACTCATTACTCTCTTCATCTGGTTGGAAAAATATGTTTAATCATCTGTCCGAACGTTTAAATAAAGTCATTAAAAACCTCACCGGTCAGGGACGACTGACAGAAGCAAACATCAAGGATACCCTGCGCGATATCCGCGTTGCCTTGCTGGAAGCGGATGTCGCGCTGCCGGTTGCAAACGATTTCATCGCCCACATTCAAGACAAAGCCATTGGCAAAGAAGTCATCGAAAGCCTCTCGCCAGGCCAGGCCCTGATTAAATTGGTACACACTGAATTAGTGACGCTCATGGGTGAATACAACGAAGCGCTCAATCTTAAGGCTGCCGCGCCTGCGGTCATCTTGATGGCTGGCTTGCAAGGTTCCGGCAAAACCACGACCGTCGCCAAACTGGCGCGGCACTTACAGGATAAACATAAAAAATCCGTCTTGCTTGCGAGTGCCGACATTTACCGCCCCGCCGCCATCGAGCAATTAAAAGTGCTGGCTGATGCAGCCGGTGCTGCTTTTTTCCCAAGCACCACCTCAGATGACCCGATCGCCATTGTTAAAAACGCCATTCAACAGGCCAAAAACAAAGTCATTGATGTGGTCATTCTGGATACGGCTGGGCGCCTGCATATTGATGACGCCATGATGGATGAAATTAAACGCCTGCACGCGGCGATCAACCCCATTGAGACCTTGTTTGTGGTTGACAGCATGACTGGTCAGGATGCCGCCAATACGGCAAAAGCGTTTCACGATGCGCTCCCCCTAACAGGCATCATTTTAACCAAAGCGGATGGTGATGCGAGAGGAGGTGCCGCGCTGTCCATTCGCCACTTAACCGGCAAACCCATCAAATTCATGGGGGTAGGTGAAAAAATCGATGCGCTTGAAGCCTTCCACCCTGACCGCATTGCTTCCCGCATTTTAGGGATGGGCGACATACTCACCCTGGTTGAAGAGGCTGAACGCCATTTTGATCAATCAAAAGCCGAAAAACTCGTCAAAAAAATGAAAAAAGGTAAAACCTTTGATCTGGAAGATTTTCGGGAGCAACTGAAACAAATTCACAACATGGGCGGCGTCATGGGCATCATGAGCAAACTCCCTGGCATGAATCAATTGCCGCCAAATGTGAAAGAGCAATTCAATGACAAGAAAATCACTCAAATCGAGTCCATCATTAATTCCATGACACCCAAAGAACGCCGCTTCCCTGATCTGATCCGGAACTCACAAAAACGTCGTATTGCTCTCGGTTCGGGCACGACGGTTCAAGTCATTAATCAACTGCTAAAACAGTTTTCCCAAATGAAAAAAATGATGGGGAAAATGTCGAAAAAAGGCGGCATGATGAAGCTCATGCGCGGCATGCAAGGCAAGTTTCCATTTGGCGGCGGTGGCAGTCTTCCGCCTGGCATGCCGTTTTAAAGTTTGCATGTGAGCAAAAGTGTCGTATAATCCAACGCCTTCAATTGCACAAAATACCTATATTTGTTACAGAGGAAAACTTCATGGTTGTCATTCGTTTAACCCGCGGCGGAGCAAAAAAACGCCCATTTTATCATATTGTTGTTACTGAAAAAGCCAGCGCGCGCGATGGTCGATTCATTGAGCGTCTAGGCTACTTCAACCCCATTGCTAAAGGTCAAGAAACACGCTTAAGCTTCGATGTCGAACGCGCAGAACAGTGGATTAGCAAAGGTGCCCAGCCTTCTGACCGCGTTAAACATTTGATCAAGCTGCACCGTGAAGCCGCTGCCAACACAACGTCCGCCCAAGTCGCGTAACGCCCTTTGGCTGCCATGAAGCATGCAGAAACCACCTACCTCACCGTCGGTAAAATCGGTGCCGCTTATGGCGTAAAAGGCTGGCTCAAAATTGTCTCTTATACAGAATACGGTGCCAGCCTTCTTGATTATGAACCTTGGTATTTGTCGCAAGCGGGTGGAAACTGGACATCCGTAAAAATTGAACAGGGTCGCCTCTACGGTAAGGGCATCATCGCCAAATTCCCTGGAATCGACAACCCTGAGGATGCCCGCCTCCTAACCGGCAAACACATTGCAATTACCCGCGCACAACTCCCTGATCTGGCCAACGATGAATTTTACTGGTCTGACCTTGAAGGGCTGACGGTTATCAATCAACGTGGCCAGGTACTGGGCACGGTCAATTACCTGATAGAAACAGGTTCGAATGACGTGTTAGTCGTGAAGGGAGAAAAAGAGCGCGCCATCCCCTATTTAAAGCACGTCATCTTAAAAGTTGACCTGACACAGCGTGAAATTCACGTAGACTGGGATGACCTGTAAATGACACCCGTCTTATGCTGTTTTCAGCATCCCCACGTTAACCCTCCCAAGACTTTCCGCTCATGTGGTTAGGCATCGTCAGCTTATTCCCAGACATGTTTCAAGCACTAGACCATGGCATCACGGGTCGGGCACTCAAAGACAAATTATTAACCCTAGCGCACTGGAACCCCCGTCAATTCACGCTAGATAAACATCAAACCGTCGACAGCAGCCCCTATGGTGGCGGCCCTGGCATGGTCATGATGGCAGAGCCGCTGCACAAAGCCATTCATGCCGCCAAACAAGCCGCGCCCACCCCGCCGTTAACGATCTACCTCTCCCCGCAAGGGAAACCCTTTAACCAGGCAGCCGCCGCTGAATTAGTCGCCCAGCATCGCGCTTTCATTCTGGTCTCTGGACGCTATGAAGGCATTGATGAGCGTGTCATTCAACAAGATATTGATGAGGAATGGTCTATTGGCGACTACATTTTAAGCGGTGGTGAATTAGCTGCGATGGTGATGATTGACGTCATGACTAGGCTCATTCCCGGGGCCATCGGCGATGCGGAATCTGTCTCCACTGACTCGCACACCTCTGGCCTGTTAAAATACCCTCAATATACCCGCCCAGACTGTTTTAACACCCAAAACGTGCCGCCCATCCTGCTAAGCGGTCATCATGCACACATTGCACAGTGGCGTTTAAAACAGTCGCTGGGACGCACTTGGCTGAAGCGTCCCGATATTTTAGCTCAAAAAAAGCTCTCTGAAAGCGACATGACGCTGTTAACCGAATTTATAAATGCGCTTCCACAAAAATAACCCTCGAAATATTTTCAAAATGTGTATAAAATCGCACGACTTGTTAGGGGATATGAGAATGAGAAACAATATTATACAATCCATTGAAGCTGAATTCGCACAAGCTGCGAACAAAACCTTACCCGCCTTCAATGCAGGCGACACCGTTGTCGTTCAGGTAAAAGTCAAGGAAGGTGAACGCGTGCGCTTACAATCCTTCGAAGGCGTTGTCATTGCAAAACGTCAGCGCGGTTACAATTCATCTTTCACTGTACGCAAAATTTCTCACGGTGTGGGTGTTGAACGCGTCTTCCAAAGCTATAGCGCAACGGTTGACTCCGTTGAAGTGAAACGCCGCGGTGCCGTTCGTCGTGCCAAACTTTACTACATGCGTGAACTGAGTGGACGCGCAGCCAGAATTAAAGAAAAGCTACCTACCCGCTTGCATGACACCAATGCCGAAACAGGCACCCTCAAACAATCAGATGGTTCAGCCGACGATCAGGCAGCGAGCACCGAGTAAAACCACCTTGCTGGCCACTTGTCCTTGAATGCGTTTACCCCCAAAGACAAGTGGCACCAGAGGACCTAAGGCCTACTGTGACCCATGCGAACCAGCACACATTTTCAAGCTGTCATTGACTCACCGCTGGGGCATCTTGGCATCAGCCTTCAGGATAACTGCCTCAACACAATTTGCTTTTTGCCCGATCACCACCCCTTAATCACACCGCATGACCCCGTTACTCGCCATGTCGCCAACGAACTTCATGACTATTTCACCGATGCCAGCCATCGCTTTCATTTGCCATTAACGCAAACCGTCACACCCTTTCAAACCCGCTTGCGAATGGCTTTACACGCCATCCCCTGCGGCTCCACGCAATGCTATGGACAGCTAGCACACACGCTCGAAACCAGTCCGCGCGCCATTGGCCAGGCGTGCAAGGCAAACCCCTTACCCATCATTATCCCTTGCCATCGCGTTGTTGCCGCCAACCATCTGGGCGGTTATGCTGGCAAACGCAGCGGGACATC
>MGYH01000046.1:33863-43853 GCA_001801665.1 Gammaproteobacteria bacterium RIFCSPHIGHO2_12_FULL_45_12
GGGCTCAGTTATTCCGCAAGCACGAAAAGAACGACTTACCCAAATTTACGAAGACCGCTTCTTCCCACTGGTACAGCCTTAATTCCAGAAACCATTGGCATCACACCTAAGGATTCCTTTTCGATTAATTTAATGCTTTTGAACAATCCTGGTATTTCACATTCAGATAAACGTTCACTTGACCAACTGGAAACAATTGTTTTTTGAATATCAGCTGAAAGCTTAAATAAATTATTTTGAAAATCATTATTGCCTTGACGCATTTTTATTGCATCAATAACCCCACCAACAATCAAAGCCCTGGTTAGCTGAATATCTCTGGCTGGAACTGACTCGCCACTATCATCAAAATTTACTGGAAAACCACCATTAACAAGAACAATCTGACCACCAGCTTTGGTATTAAACAATACATCATCAAATAGTTTATTCTGATAAAAATCCTTACCATTTGTTATTTCTTTTAATAAAGATAAAAATTCTTTATCTTCCGAGGAACAACTTAGAAAAACCTTTGATCCTTGTGTTTGAACAATTGAATGAACAATATTATGCGTTAAATCTGTTCCCGTACAACCAAAAATATAATCAGACTTTTCAATAATATCCTCAAGGGAATCATTATCGGAAATCAAAGAATTTTTATCGCAAACCAAAACCTGTTTACCTTGGCTTTTTAGCACGCCTGCTACTGATTTACCGATTGCACCATAACCAACAACCGCGCAAATTTTTTCTTTAGAAATGGTTTTGATAATTGACTCTACTTTGGAAGAAACCGCATCAGCAATTAAAGGTGACTCTAGTAAGCGTTTGGCGGCACAACCAGCGACATTGATAATGGGGATATCAGGTTTGTTCTCTGATGTATACCCCATGGTTCCAGCTGTTGTTTTTTCAACGCCAATTATTTTATAAGCGTTTTTTACTGTTTGTGGTATTGACTGTATTGCATGACCACCATGATCTAAAACCAAAATATCACTAATGCGATCTTCCAGATGTTTTTCAACAAGCATCCATAAGTAATTTATATCTGATTTAAAAGCGCGCTTATATTCACCAAATCCAATCTGAGCTGATGAGTCGATATAAGTCACTCCTAATGCCTTTAAATGCTGCACAACCGCTTTGTTTTCAGAATAACTTTTTCCTAAAATATAAATAAAAGCGGGTTTTGCGCCTAACATCAATAGACTGTTAATAACATTAATTGAGGTTTGAAGTGCATGATGAACATAGACAATAACCGTATTTTTAAGGGGTTCTTGTCTTAAAAGATGCTGATTTTCTTTTAATAAGTTATCTACAACAGGCAAATTTATCATATAATTACTACTAAAAGGCTGAAAAATACTAGGTTCAGACACTCAATTACCTTCAACGCATTTTCTTTAATAAAAAACGCATTAGCGTCAGCGGACGGGAGGCTTAATGCTTGATTGACGCATTGATCTAACACCTCGCAGTCGGCACCGCTTCTCTAGCGGCGTGGTATCCCTCGGCCGGATCGCATCATTTGACCTCTCGTCATGTGGAGAGCGCTAGATTTTACACTTAAAATGCTTAAGAGAAAAGAGCTTTATTTTTTTTACTTATAATAGGTAAGCTAGCTTGTAACCGCCCGATAATCCCACCACCTAGGCCAATCTTAAAGGATAGAGTCTGTTTATTAATATCAAGCATTGTGCTGCTTTACCTTTTTTCTCTGAAATATAACTATTTTTTTAATATCCATTCCACATTAAGCTTTTTGTGTTTTAGAGCACAATCCCTCAAATAGAGATTGATAAGGGTCTGATAGGGAATGTCGTTAATATTCGATAGTTGTTTAAAATACATGATTGTTTCAGCATCAAGCCGAATAGTAACCTGCTTTTTTAAAGCATTAATATAAGGATTTTTTTTGGCCTTTGAAAAGTCATATTCATTTTTCATAGTCAGCCACCGTAATATTTAAATGATTCTTTCTTCGTTGCTTTCCTAGCAGATAAAATTCTTATCACACTATCTTGTTTACGATAGCAATGACAAACCACTAATAAACCGCTCACTGCGCTTAGCCCCAAAAGAACAAATCTGTCTTCATCATCAGAATGTTCTGGGTCATGGATTACCAGAGCGTTTTCGTCAAAAAAGGCGGTCTTTGCTTCTTCGAAGCTAACACCGTGTTTTTTCTTATTCGATGATGCTTTTGAAGCATGCCAATCAAAAGATATGCTATCCATAATTACATTATAATTATAATATAATTATTTGCAACACTCTTCATTGTATTGATTAATAATATTTTTTATTAACGCTAGTCGCACTAAAACTCACCTTCACCTTCAACGCCCTGTTTTCATAATGTTATCACGCAGGCCCTGTACGCTTATAATACCTAAAAGAGTATTAAAAAAACTGTATTTGATGCTTATTGTTTTGGCTGCCGGTTAACGGCTAGTAGTCTGAAGTGTCACGCAGACCTGCCAAACACTTACGTTAGACCAAATGGAACTGAAACAAACTAATAATAATTTCGACAGAGATCAGTACAATGATAATGGCTTCCAGAAAACTGGAATTACGGTGCTGAACCTGACTATTTAAAATGTCCAGCAACTCTTGCAACACATCCAGCTTTTGATTCAGCGCCATCACACGACTTGGAATATCCAGAAATTTTTTCATCATAATATAATAGGGCTCAAGGCTCGGATTGCGCCAAAAAAACTCCGGCGCATCCAGATATTCCATGTTCAGGTTAATGGAACTCCGAGTAATAAAAATCTCACCCATACGCTTAAAGATGGCATTATGTGACAAAGAAACCGTACCCCATGAAGCAATTTCTTCAGGCAAGGCACTATTCTTTTTAATGGCATCCTTGATCGTTTCCTCAAAGGCTTCAAGCTTAATGGATTGCGCCAGCGCATAAGAAATGCCTAACTTGATTTGCGAGTCCTCCGATTCAAGTGTCACGATATCCACACGCAATTGCTCATGCGTATTCACTGTCGTCTGATCACCATAGTGATAGTGAAACTGATCGATTTCAATTGTCATTAACGGATTAACGGAAACATCCTTGACAAACTCAAGCAACTTATCTTCAAAATGTTTGGTAAAGCCCCAGGCAACCATACAGCCGTGATTAAAGAAAAAAACATCCCCGCCGCGCTTATTATTGGTCACATGCAACACATCACGAGAAACATGCGTGACAAATCCCTTTTTTTTCAAAAAGTGCGCCAACGCCAAAATGTCATAGCTACCTGCTGTACAGAAGGAAACGCACCGTTGCAGGGAGCGCATAGAGATAGGAGTGTCCATCATGCCAAGATACTAGAAACTCTTCTGGGTATGCAACCATTAACAGCCATTCCCGCTAAAAAACGCGGGAATGGCTTCCTTGTTTCTATGCTGCGCAAAAGCCACGCTTTTGCTTGCACCAAAAGGGGGAGAACCGCGATCTCCCCCTTTGGAATCCCCCATCGCGACATGTAAAGCGGGAATCGCTGAACCGTTTAATCAAGCAGGCATGAGCCGCACTAACCCCTAATGGCGGCGCTCCTTAAAAAATTGGCTTACTATTTCACCACAAAGGGGTGCTAACAAACCACCCTCATGGTGCACGTGATGGTTAAGAAAAGGGGCATTTAAAGCACCCATCTGGGAAGTAATCACGCCTGTTTTAGCATCTGCCGCGCCATAGACTAAACGCTTGATGCGTGCGTGCACCAAGGCGCCAGCACACATCATGCAAGGCTCAAGGGTGACATATAGTGTTGTGTTTAACAAACGATAGTTTGATATGGCCTGCGCCCCCGCCCGAAGCGCAACAAGCTCCGCATGACCACCTGGATCATTGGCTGAAATGGAGCGATTATAACCCTCGCCAATGACTTCTTTATTCAACACCAAGATCGCGCCAACCGGCACCTCGCCTTGCGCGGCTGCCAGCTTCGCTAAACTAAGTGCCTGCTGCATAAATTGCACATCCGTTTCATCAAACATGAAATTCACTTATTCCCACTCAATGGTCGCAGGCGGCTTGCTTGAAATATCATAAGTCACTCGCGAAATACCAGGCACCTCATTGATGATCCGACTGGAAACAGACTCTAAAAATTCATAAGGCACCCGAGACCATTTCGCCGTCATAAAATCAACGGTTTCAACAATGCGAATGGCAATGACATGCTCATATTGGCGTGCATCGCCGATGACGCCCACCGATTTAACTGGCAAAAAGACAGCAAATGCCTGGCTCGTTTTGTAGTACAAACCTGCTTTATGTAATTCCTCCATTAACACCGCATCCGCCAAGCGCAATTTTTCCGCGTAAGAACGCTTGACTTCACCTAAAATTCTCACACCCAAACCAGGCCCTGGAAAGGGATGACGATGAATGAGCTCATAAGGTAAACCCAACTCAATGCCGATTTCACGCACTTCGTCTTTAAATAATTCACGTAATGGCTCCAACAGCTTCAATTTCATTTCTGCTGGCAAGCCACCCACATTATGGTGTGACTTGATGACATGCGCCTCTCCCGTTTTGGTGGCGGCTGATTCGATGACATCAGAATAAATGGTGCCTTGTGCCAGCCATTTGACATTTTTAATGGCCTGCGCCTGTTCTTCAAACACGTCTATAAAGGTTTTACCAATGATTTTACGCTTCGCCTCAGGGTCGGCTTCATTGGCTAATGCCTGATAAAATCTGTCTTCTGCGTTCACGCAAATCAATTGAATGCCCAAATGCGCGCCAAACACGGACTGAACTTGTTCGGCTTCATTCAGCCGCAACAACCCCGTGTCCACAAAGACGCAAGTCAGTTGATCGCCCAGTGCCTTATGCAACAACACTGCCGCAACAGATGAATCCACGCCCCCAGAAAGACCCAGCAACACTTTTTCATCACCCACTTTTTCACGAATCAAGGCAAGCTGCTCTTCAATGATATTGCTTGCCGTCCAGTTCGCTTGGCATTGGCAGATAGTCAGCACAAACCGCTCCAGAATTCGCTTGCCTTGCCGCGTATGGGAGACTTCAGGATGGAATTGTATGCCATAGAATTTTCTTACTTCATCCGCCATGCCCGTCATAGCGCAATTGCTTGTGCTGGCGATGGTCGTGAATAATCTTGGCAAGGCACTGACTTGATCACCGTGACTCATCCACACGTCAAGTAATGACAAATTATCTTCAGTCAAATGATCCTCAATGTCTTGCAACAAAGCAGAGGGTGTCCGTATGGCCACTTGCGCATAACCAAATTCGCGTTTCTCGCCCCTCGCAACCTTGCCGCCTAATTGCAATGCCATGGTTTGCATGCCATAGCAAATGCCCAATACCGGACACCCCATTGAAAACACGACGTCAGGCGCGCGCGGCGTGGTCATGGCGGTCACCGTTTCAGGGCCGCCGGAAAGAATGATGCCGGCGGGTGCAAACTTTAAAATAGCTGCCTCGTTGACGGTATAAGGAAAAATTTCACAATACACGCCCATTTCCCGGACACGCCGTGCGATTAACTGTGTATATTGGGAACCAAAATCAATGATTAAAATTCGCTGCGCATGAATATCCATCATGATTAATATTTCTCGTCAATGTGATAATTGGGCGCTTCTTTGGTGATTTGAACATCATGTACATGGCCTTCACGCGAACCTGAGGCAGTGATCCGTACAAAATTCGGTTTCATTTTTAATTCATTGATATCAGCGCAACCCACATAACCCATTCCCGAACGCAAGCCGCCCATTAACTGCGTAATGATACCGACCAACGTGCCCTTGTAAGGAATGCGGCCCTCAATCCCTTCCGGCACTAATTTTTCCGTATCAATTGTGCCATCCTGAAAGTACCGGTCGCTTGAGCCATGACGCTGCGCCATGGCACCAAGCGAACCCATCCCACGATAAGATTTGTATGAACGGCCATGAAAAAGCTCCACTTCACCAGGCGCTTCTTCTGTTCCTGCAAACAAACTACCCACCATGACTGCCGATGCCCCTGCCGCTAATGCCTTGCAAATATCACCTGAATAGCGAATCCCCCCATCCGCAATGACACCCACACCCGTCCCTGCCAATGCGTCACTCACCATGGAGATGGCGGTAATTTGCGGCATGCCTACGCCGGTGACAATTCGGGTGGTGCAAATAGAGCCAGGCCCAATCCCCACTTTCACGGCATCCACACCGGCCTTCGCCAATGCTGTTGCGGCTTCGGCTGTTGCAATGTTGCCGCCGATGATGGTTAAACCAGGAAAAGCTTTTCTTACCCTGCGCACACAGTCTATGACATTTTTGGAGTGCCCATGCGCCGTATCAACCACAATGATATCCACGCCAGCGACAACCAGCGCCTTCACCCGTGCCTCCGTATCCGCACCGGTGCCGACAGCCGCACCCACACGCAATTGACCCTGCTCATCTTTACAAGCCAACGGTTTGGCTTGCTCTTTCAAAATATCTTTTACCGTGATCATCCCCTGCAACTGAAACTGATCATTCACCACCAATACTTTTTCAATGCGATGCTTGTGCAACAGTTTTTTCACTAATTCGCGGTCTGCTGATTCTTTTACCGTGACCAATCTCTCTTTCGGTGTCATTAAATTGGCAACGGGTTGGTCCAGATTGGTTTCAAAGCGTAAATCCCGACTCGTCACAATACCCGCCACTCTTTGACCCGCTTCAATCACAGGAAACGCATGGAAATGATAGCGTTTACTCAATTCCAATACCTCACGCACGGTCGTTTGAGGCGAAATGGTGACCGCATCCTTGACCACACCACTTTCATAGCGCTTCACCTTGCGCACCTGAGCCGCTTGCTCTTCAATCGGCATATTTTTATGAATAATGCCAATCCCCCCCTCTTGCGCCAGCGCAATGGCCAACCTTGACTCAGTCACGGTGTCCATGGCAGCGGACAGCAAGGGAATATTGAGGGTAATATGGCGTGTCAGCGAGGTTTTAAGATCAACATTTTTAGGCAGAACGGACGATTCTCCTGGCAGGAGCAAGACATCGTCAAACGTCAGGGCAGCTTCTTTCTGGATGAGACGAATCATGGTTAACTCCCCCTTGCACAAATAGCAGGTTAAAATTAACCGCCCATAGTACACAAAAACCCGCTCAGGCACCACCCTTATCCCATTATTTTCCCCCTGGCGACTGCGCCACGCCCATGATATGATTCTTCGTCATGGAAACAACTGGCATTGAGCAAACAGAAGCAGTCTATACGGTTAGCCGCCTCAATAATGAAGTGCGTTTTTTGCTGGAAGACAGCTTCCAGACCGTCTGGGTTGAAGGCGAAATCTCGAATTTTATCGCACCGCATTCCGGACACTGGTATTTTTCACTCAAAGATGCGGCTGCTCAAGTTCGCTGCGCGCTCTTTCGCGGCAACCAGCGCAAACCCGGATTCACCCCCAAAGATGGCAGCCATGTCTTACTCAAAGCAAGGGTAAGCCTGTACGCCAATCGCGGTGATTATCAGCTCATTGTCGATGACATGGAAGAACGCGGTGAAGGGAAGTTGCGCCGCGCCTATGAATTGCTGAAAAAGAAACTGGGAGCTGCCTGATGGTTTGCACCGGAACACAAAAAAACGCTGCCCCCTTTTCCAGAACAAATTGGCGTCATCACCTCAGCGACCGGCGCGGCCATTCGCGATATCCTGACCATCTTAAAACGCCGCTACCCTTGTGTGCCCGTCATTATTTACCCCACCCTTGTGCAGGGAGACACGGCCGCACCGCAGATCGCAAACGCGATTCAAGTGGCCAATCAACGTCACGAATGCGATGTCCTCATTCTGGCGCGCGGTGGCGGCTCACTGGAAGACTTATGGCCTTTCAATGAAGAAATGGTCGCGCAAGCCATTTTCAAAAGCGCCCTGCCCATTATTAGCGGGGTGGGACATGAAATTGATTTTACCATTGCCGATTTTGTCGCTGACAAACGTGCGCCCACACCTTCTGCCGCCGCCGAACTCGCCACCCCAAAAATAGATGACTTGCTGATTGCTTTATCACGGCAACAACAGCAACTCACGCGCCAGATGGAACGAACATTTTTGCAGTCCCAGCAACAACTCATCTGGATGCAGAAACATTTACTCAATCAACATCCCAAACGCCGCTTAACTGAAAAAAGACAACGCCTGGAATTCATGAAGCTCGCCTTGGTTCAAGGACAACGCCGTTTGATTGACCAGCTAAAAACACGTCTTGGCAATGCCGCTGCCAAACTGGATGGCTTAAGCCCGCTTGCAACCTTGGAACGGGGTTTTGCCATTGCAACCCTGCCAAACCAACAAGTGTTGCGTCACGTCAATGAAGTTTCCCCTGGTGACAAACTAAATCTGCGTTTGGCTGTCGGCACACTTCAGTGCTCGGTGCTCAGCAAATCCCATTGAGGAGCATTTTGTGCAACGAAGCCATCCAGAATGTATCCAATATAATGATTTTTGACGACGGTCTGGATGGCTTCGGCCAAACAACGGCCTCGCAACGACGAATGATGCAACAAAGCCCATCAGGAAGCATATTCCGCTCTCACCAGCGACAGATCTGCCTTTGACGCCACTTGCTCCGTCACAACAACCTCATCCAGTAACGACAGTAAATCTTGCAGTTTTTTGGCGTGTGTTTCTCTTTCTGCTTTTAACGAGGCATTGACTTCAAGCACCATCCGTAAATCTTTTCTTAACGTTTCCACCTCGGACAATAACATCATCATTTTTTCTTCAAGCTTTTGCAATAAGTTTTCCGTCATCACTCGTCTTCCCGTTTGAAAATCAATTTAAACTCTATCCTACCGTATCAGGACTTTTTTTCAATCGGAATAAACGCCACCGGCGCATTGATGACAGCCTTTTTTTGCCAAAGAAAATGGGTAGGCTGCTCTAATTTAAACATAAAATAATGCTGAAAATAAGGTAACAACGCTGACACATATTGCTCTCGTGTGACAAAAATAGTATTTTTCGGCTTATCATTAAGGATTGGCCAGGCGGCGGTGATGGTGGAGGCATCTAGTGTCTCTCTCTCCCCTATCACCGAATAATGCCGCGTATCAGGCGGTAACTGCAGATAAAAATCGAGTTTAGTCTCAGCATCTAACATCACCACCTGCCAGGTTGGCCATGGGCGCTGTTTCGCGGCTTCCCTTTTAAGTTGCACCGCAAACTTTTCCACACCCACTTGTGAGTAATACCATGCAGGCACCACATCCATTCCTAAAAACAAGATGACATAAGTCACGATCAGCACAACCGTCGCTAACCACTGACGCCATGCCAATGAGGGTGCTGCGGTGATCCATTCAGCCGTCAGCAAGATGGCAAATGGCACCAAGGGCAAGACATAATAGCTGCGGCGTGAACCACTGACGGTAAAAAACAAAAAGATGACCAGCAGACTCCAGATTAACCAACGCACATTTAATGACAGGGATGTCCACCGCGACCTAAGCGCCAATAAAGCGGGCACCAAGAAAAACGCCCAAGGCAAGGTGTAAATGGGCAAAAAGACAAAATAAGTATAAAGGGGGCCGCGATGATCAAACGGCTTAAAATACCGTAAAACATTTTCCTTATACACCAGATATAAGCCGCTCTCGCCATATTGCTCACCCCCAAAATGGCTGGACAGCCAGAAAGGCAATAAATACACCGTGAGGGCAGGTATGACGGCAAACAACAAAGGCCAACGCAAGTGTCGCCGCCATGATCGTTGCAACACGATATCCACGAAGACGGCCAATAAGGGCACCATGGCGCCGACCAAGCCCTTACATAAGGATGTGAGTGCCAAAATCATAAAAAACACGGCATAATCCATCCCGCTCGCCTGTTGTTTTTTATCAAAATACCATGACACGGCGAACAAGCTCCCCGCCATGTTTAACATGTCTGCGCTGCTGGTACGCGCCCAAAAAACAAAAAAATAAGTGGTGAGCAGCATCCACGCCGCCAACAAG
>MGYH01000047.1:0-4399 GCA_001801665.1 Gammaproteobacteria bacterium RIFCSPHIGHO2_12_FULL_45_12
ATGCTTTATTAGCAAAATTAAAAGAAGAACATTATTTTGATTTCTCACCGCAAGAAAATTCACTGATCGCTTTTATGCTGAGTGATGACATGACGTTCGAACAACAGCGACAAGAAGCATCGCCACTCTTTGCCACGCCGGATGAATTCATACAATCCCTCGTCTTCTTCAAAGAGTGGCCGACTGAAAAGAAAGTGTCTCTGGTTTCCTATTACCTTTTACATCAGACCCCAGATGAGAAAAAAGATAGGTTAATGAGATTGAGCGCACTGCCAGCTATAACAGTTAAGTTGCAATCCATGCTTGCTTTTCAACCTATGTATTTGAGGATTGCAGCAGAGGCTGGCGATGTTGAAAAAGTTCAAGTCTTGAGTGAACTAGGTGCTGATATGAATGCTGAGCTTGGTTTGTTATTTGCTAAAGCCAAATATGAGACGATGTGGTGGCTGCATCAGCACCCTGAGCTGCGTGATAAAATCACACAAACTGGCATGAATAGCCATATCCCTGAAGGGAAGCATCAGGGCGAGACAGTTGGTGAGCTGCTGCTTTATTCTAAAAAAGGCTGTCAGCTATTACAAGAGGATAACAGGCTGCAAGGCTTATGCCACGCTCAAATGAATATTAAGCCTATATCAGACTATTTGAATGAGAAAGCAGAAGTCACTCAAATTAGCCAAGCAGGATTTTTTAAACCCTATGTGCATCCAAAAGTGAAAGCCTTCTTGCAGCATGTCATCCATGGCGGAATGGAAGAAGCCGAAAAGATGTTAAAAGACAACAAAGACAATCGCGCCATGCTGCGAGCATTGCTCACCACCAAGGCCATCGTGACTGATTTTGCCGGACGAAGAATTGAAGGTGCGTCGTTACAGTTAGCACTTGGTGCGAAAGACGTGAGCATTGGTGAGCATGAAGAAATGGCCGAGATGCTTGAGTATTATTTGAAAACACTAGCTGATGGCGAAAGAGAAATAAGAACCCAGATAGCGGCGCAATTTCCGGAAGGCTGGGAGCAGGAAGAAGAGGCACGCAAACAGGCAGATTCTCTGGCACTGAATGAAGTATTTAGTGCGCTCGGTGCATCCAGCACGGCTGAAGAGGAGGCAATCGCTGTCAATGCATTTAATGCCTACCTCGCGAGACAAAAGGAAAACGTGGTGAGAACAGGATTTCATTTTAATGACCAGCTGTTTTTAAAGGCAGTTAAACTTTACAATGAACATGTTTTTCTGTTCGGTGGCCTCAATAACCCAAAGAATAGATTAGCAGCGATCAAGGTGATTGGTGGTATTGAGTGCCACTTTACCAGTTGCCTGGCACAGGCGGCTTGTGAGGGCATGGGTTTCGTTCATCAACATAAGGTGAAACTCGCGCGTTCATTAGAGTTTAATGACGACTCTGGTTATTCTTTTTTTCATCCTGATCTTGGCGTTAATAGTTATGCTTATATTCATTACGGGGGCGCGATCGTCGCCTGTCACGCCTCGTTTTTCGATTCCACCACCTTCGTTGCAAAACTTATGTCGAGCAAAAACATCAAACTTGCCAAAACTTATGCCGTTACAATATCACCGGCGTCAAACGCCAACGCGACGCACAACTAGGTAATACTCCTGAGTTGCCAGGGGAATTAGCTAATTGCTAGTTTGAAATAGATACGAGAAAATAGCACCTATCGGCATCAGCCTACCGCGAGGGGTACAGTAGGCTTGGATCCAACCAACAGCAAATGCTTAGTTTTTTTAGTTATTTGATTTCGTCCGGAAATCATTTTTTATCAGTGACACATTTTGCTGTTGGCGTTTTATTCTGTTTTTTCGTCATATAATTTAGTATGCCACTTTTGAGTCGGGTTCAATATTGGGGCCAACCCTATGCCGGAGGGTTCGGATGTCTTTTTTGAATACTGGGTTACTTGTTTTGAGTGATTTTCATACGTAAGTTTCTCATATCCGACATTTCCACGATCTTTTTGCGAATGATTAAATTATAAAAAAATCAGATTTGATTAAAATGTACAATTTGAAGTGTACATAGCCGTCATTCACCAAGTTTGGATTGATGCAACAGCGCCCGTCAAGGGATCTGATACAAATGTAGGGTGGATTAGACGTGCTTTTTGCGTCGTCATCCACCAAGTAAAATGGTTGCCCGCCTGCGCGGGCATGACAGGGTTGTCAGTTTGGGAAAGGAGCGTTTTTAGGATTCTCTTGTGCGCAGAAGAGGGAAATGTCAGTCGGGGCGCATTAACAGGAACGGTCGCAAGGTTTGTTGTGTCAGACGAGCGGTGGCCGTTAATTTGCTCAGGAAGGATTTTTTCATTTCGTAACGCATTTCATATAAATGGGCTGTTTTGCTTTGTTCCAGCAAATAGTCATCGCTGGTGGTTAGTTCATCCACCAAATTCAATGCCAGTGCTTGCTGGCCCAGCCAGTGTTCCCCCGTTGCCACTTGGTTAATATCTAGGCCTTGACGATGTTCGGCAATGAGCTGTTTAAACTGTTGATGAATGGTTTCAATTTCCGCTTGCAGCTTATCTCGCCCCGCGTCAGTGTTCTCGCCAAACAGGGTCAGTGTGCGTTTATATTCCCCGGACATGACTTGTTCAAAATCAATGTCTTTCTCTTTCAAGAGGCGGTGAAAGTTGGGTAATTGTACAATCACCCCAATTGAGCCAATGATGGCAAATGGCGCAGAAAGAATTTTATTCGCAATGCATGCCATCATGTATCCACCACTGGCTGCCATTTTATCAATGGTGACGGTCAATTGAATGTTGCGTGCGCGTAAGCGCATGAGTTGAGCGGCTGCCAATCCGTATCCATGTACCACACCGCCCGCACTTTCAAGGCGCAATACCACTTCATCGCCTTGGTTGGCGACATTGAGAATGGCTGTAATTTCTTCCCGCAATGACGTGACGGCTGAAGCGTTTAGGTCGCCCTGAAAGTTTAATACATAAACGTGTTTTGCCTGTTCACTTTCGGTTTGCCATGCTTTTTCAGCCTTTTTCTTATCTTTGAGATATTGTTTAAAGGCTTTCTTGGGCAAGGTTTCTGTCAGAATGGTTTCCGTCATCTCCGCGTATTTATGATTCAGGTTTTTAACCTGCAAGTGCCCTTTTAACTTTTCTTTTGCCCTTGAGAGGAGTCCAAAAAACACGAGTAAAATTAATAAAACCATTAAAACAATCATCATGGCTTTTGCCGCAAATAAAATGAGTGCAAATAACGCATCAGAGATCATGTTGGGCATCCTATTTTTGTTTGATTAAAATAATTTTTTGTTCAATCAGGCGATTTTTGGAAGTCATTTTTTTGAGCGTAACAAGTTTCGTTTCCCAGCGTTGCAAGGCTTTTTGGTCGGGGAAAATGAAGTCCTGGTGGACCACAATTTCTCCGGTGTGTTTTTTGGTGAGCCAGCTATAGGAGCGTGGAACAAGACTGATAATGCCTACCCAAAGTGGTGTGCCTGCATCCTTCATTACACAGTTGGAATCCCATAAACGGATGACAAAGAGATATTTGCCGTCGCTCGCGCTTCTTGTCAAGATAAGCGCGGGTTTTTTATCCAGATATTGGGGCGATATCAGGGGGAGATATTGGGTGCTGCTAATATCTGCAATGCGATGCAAGGTGCTGACCCAGTTGCGTACGGGCGGCTTGGTCCATCCTGCGGCAACCAGCGTTTTCCTTATTTTCTCAAGCTCGCCCACCCATTCAAGATTGATACGATTGGATGGGAAGCCAAACAAGCTGGTACGATAGGCGGGCAGTGAGTGATTATTTTTCCACCACACATCGGGGGATAATGCCGTGGTCGGCAGGTGGATTGGCGCATAGTTCGCGGTTAATTGCTTGAAGTATTGATGGTGATAAAAGGAAAAGGTAGCCGTTAACCCCAGGAAACAGACTAGGAACAGGCTAATCGGGTTAATGGGTTTTTCAGCGTGGCGTTGATAGGCAATGCAGATGAAGATTAATAAAGAGGCGCTTAATAACCATGCGCTTAACACATCGGTAAACCAGTGTGCGTTTAAATATAAACGGGAAAGTGCGATAGCAAATACAAGGAGGGATGTCAGCAAGTAGATTGGCCACCGACGGGAAGGGCGGCAGGAGGAGGCAAGGAGAAAGCCAAATCCAAAATAGAGTGTGGTCGCTAAGGTGGTGTGCCCGCTTGGCATGGAAAATGTCTCGGGACTGAATGCAATGCCCCAGGGACGAGGTGACTGAATCAACTGTTTCATGACAAACACACTGCCAGCCGCCAATATGCCCAAACTGATGACATGCACAGCAAGACGCCATCGTTTGCACAAGAGCAACCAGCCAAACAAAATGACCACCACGGGCAAGATAACCTGTTTTTGCCCAAGCAGGGACAGGTTCAGCAT
>MGYH01000047.1:4443-11905 GCA_001801665.1 Gammaproteobacteria bacterium RIFCSPHIGHO2_12_FULL_45_12
ATAGGGCATCATTGATCACGAGGTTCGCGGCACCTGTATATTTAACATAAAGGGCAAGGCAAATTAGCAAGGTACTGGTCAGGAGAAAGTATAAGCATAAATTCAACTGGCCATTGGGTTTATCCGGTTGATGGTGTTTAAGGAGAATGGTGGCGGGTGCCAATAGAGGTGAGCGTTTAAGGTGTTGCCACATCCAGGTTTGTATTTGAAAAGTTTGCTGGTGAATGAGTTGTAATATTTTGTAAATGGACCAGATGCATAAGACAATAAAAAGAATAATCAGGAATAAGACTAAAATGACATGCAAGGCAATATCAGGCGGTAGTTCCAGTGAGCCTGCCCCAAGCAAAATGCCAGGCAGCATGTAAGCAGGCGCCCAACCAATGGCAGAGGCAATATTGGCGATGGCGAATTGCCGAGGTTTCATGCCAAACATGCCCGCGACAAGCGGCACCAACGCGCGCACTGGGCCGACAAAACGGCCGATAAACACGCTCATGACACCGTATTTGTGAACGAAACGTTCACCTCTTTCAAGAATGCCCGGGTTGTTTTTAAAAGGCCATAATTGATGTAGGCGTGCCTTGAAATGATGCCCAATGAAGTAGCTGATGCTATCCCCCACAATCGCGCCGAGCATGGCCCAGAAAATGGTCGCCCACAAGGGAATAATGCCAGCGCCCGCGAGTGTTCCGATGGCCGTCATGGTCACAGAGCCGGGCACAATGGTCCCAATAATGGCAACGGATTCTGCGGCGGAAATAATAAAAGTGGCAAACAGTGCCCATTCGGGGTTGGCGTTTAGCCATTGTAGTAAGGTGCTAACAAGGTCTGACATCAGGTAACCTCTTCTCCAGCAGCTTGTTTATCTGCGTGATAAGAAGACCTTACCAAAGGACCACTGGCACTATTTGTAAAGCCAAATTCCCTGGCAAGTTCTCCAAATTGTTTAAATTCCTCTGGTGTCACATACCGTGAGACGGGCAAATGGAAACGGCTGGGTTGTAAATATTGACCTAAGGTGACCATTTCCACGTCATGCGCACGCAGGTCTTTTAAGGTTTGGATAATCTCATCGTTGGTTTCACCCAAGCCTAGCATGATGCCTGATTTGGTCGGAATGTGGGGATAGCGTTGTTTGAATTCTTTTAACAGGCGCAGTGAATGTGCGTAATCTGAGCCTGGACGAGCCTGTTTGTAGAGACGCGGCACGGTTTCAATGTTGTGATTAAATACATCCGGAAGTGCTTTACCCGTCTCGACCAAGGCCACTTCGAGGCGGCCGCGATAATCAGGCACCAGAATTTCAATTTTGATGGCGGGGCTTTGCTCACGAATCGCATTGATGCACGCCGTGAAATGGCTGGCGCCGCCATCACGCAAGTCGTCCCTGTCCACGGAGGTAATGACGACATAACGCAGCTTCATTTTGGCAATGGTTTTGCCAAGGTGGCGTGGTTCATCTGCATCAAGCGGATCAGGGCGGCCATGAGCCACATCGCAGAAGCTGCAGCGGCGGGTACACTTGTCACCCATGATCATGAAGGTAGCGGTTCCATGCGTGAAGCACTCCGGTAAATTGGGGCAGGCAGCTTCTTCACAGACGGTGACCAGCTTGTTTTCCCGAAGTAATTTTTTCAGATCACTGACAGCGGGTGAGGCGGGCACGCGAATACGAATCCAGTCCGGTTTACGTAATGGGGAGTCAGTGGCTTCAATTTTGACAGGAATGCGGGATAATTTGTCCGCACCACGCTGTTTGCTTGCTTTCATATCCATGAGATTATTCCGAGCTTGTAAATTGGGTGCTAGTATAACTTAACTGATTCATTAAATAAGCGATTAATTCATGCCCGGTTGCTTTTGTGCAGCTTAAGCCCCCTAGTTCGGAAAACTGGGTCATTTTGAGTGTGGCGTAGCCGCAGGGATGAATGCGGGTGAAGGGTGTCAGGTCGAGCGCGACATTAAACGCCATGCCATGATAGGTTGAGCCGCGGCGCACACGCAGGCCAATGGAGCATATTTTTTTGTCAGCCACATAAACGCCGGGTGCCTCGCGCCTTGACGTGCCGACAATCTGAAAAGCCGCCAGCAAGTCCACGATAGATTGCTCGAGGTGTGTGACAAATTCACGAACAGTTAATTTTTTGCGTTTCAGGTCGACCAGAAAGTAGACCATTAATTGTCCTGGTCCGTGATAGGTGACTTGTCCGCCGCGGTCAGTTTGAATGAGGGGAATGTCGCCTTGCCGCAGCACATGCTCCGGTTTGCCGTTTTGGCCTTGTGTAAAGACCGGAAAGTGTTCAAGCAGCCAGATTTCATCTTCCGTGGTATCGAGCCGCTGTTGGGTAAAATCCTGCATGCGCCGCCAACACGTCAAGTAATCTTGTTGACCCAGCCAGCGTACGGTGACAGAGGAGGCGCTCATAATGCCATGAGTACCAAGGGTGAAGCGGTCAAGTCGCGGTAAAGGTTGTCCAGTTGTTCTTTGCTCTCTGCGTGTACGGTAAAAGTGAGCGCAACATAGTGGTTGTCCTTGCTGGGACGCTGGATGAACGCTTCTTCCGTTAAATCAGAAATATGTTTTTTCACAATCGTCCGGACAGCCGGCAAAAAATCAGGCGACGTGTGCCCAAATACTTTAATCATAAATTCACAGGGGAACGTTAACAGTTCCCCATTGAGTTGGTCAGTCATGAGGTAGGCTAGCCTGTATTCAGTTTGTCATTTGGTTTGGAAAAATATTTATGAAAATTAAATTTAACGGCATCGGCTGCCCGTCGCCAGAGGTTGCCTCTTGTGCTGCTGTCCAGCGCAATCAGGGGTCTTGAGGCGATCACCTCATTGTTTAAGGTCACGTTTAATGTGCCGCAAACCTGACCTTGGGTAATCGGCGCTTTCAGCGGGTTGGTTAATTGGGTGCTGATTTGCAGTTTTTTGTATTGGCCGGTTGGCACGGTGACATACATGTCATTTGCCACACCTAACGGGATTTGGGATTTTGTACCCTGCCATACAGATGCCTGAACCAGCGGCGTCTTGTTATTGTAAAGTTTGTGTGTTTCAAAGAAGCGGAAACCATAGGTTAACAGGCGAATGGAATCTTCGGTGCGTGTTGCATCGCTGGGTGCGCCCATCACAATGCTGATCAGGCGCATGCCATCTTTTTTGGCGGAGGCAACAAGGCAATACCCCGCTTCACTGGTATGACCCGTTTTTAAACCGTCAGCGTATTGATAGCGCCACAACAGGCGATTGCGGTTGGGTTGTCGAATGCCATTATAGGTGAACCATTTTTCAGAATAGTAAGCGTAATCCTCCGGGAAGTGCTTGATGTAGGCTTGAGTGAGCACGGCGAGATCGTGGGCGGTTGAGTAATGCTCTTTATTCGGCAAGCCAGTACTGTCGACAAAGTGGCTGTCATTCATCCCAAGCAGCTTCGCTTGTTGGTTCATGATGGCGGCAAAGGCATCTTCTGAGCCTGCGACGTGTTCTGACAGTGCAATGGCGGCATCATTTCCTGAGGCAACAATCACACCTTGCATGAGTGTTTTGACGGGCACTTCTTCGCCCGCCTTGACAAACATGCGTGAACCTTCTGCTTTCCAGGCGAGTGTGCTGATGCGTACTTTGTCCGTTAGCTGGATGGAGTTGTTTTGAAGGGCGCTTGAGGCGACGTATAAAGTCATGAGCTTGGTGAGGCTTGCAGGCGGCAAGCGTTTGTTGGCGTCTTTTTCTGCCAGAATCTTTCCGCTTAAGGCATCAATTAGGATGTAGCTGGTGGCATTTAGGTTGGGCGCGCTTGGGGTGCTAAAAGCGAATTGCTGCGGTTGGGTTGGCACAGGGATGATGGGATTGGCTAGCAAGGGGGCGGCAAGGGCAAGGGTGGTCAAAAATACCACAACCTGGTGCCTGAATCTGGAGAGTATGAGCATGTCAGTGTATCCCTAATGATAAGTTGAAGTGTCATTTTTTACAGCCATTCCCGCTAAAAAACGCGGGAAGGCTTCCTTGTTTCGATGCTGCGCAAAAGCCATGCTTTTGCTTGCACTAAAAGGGGGAGAACCGCGATCTCCCCCTTTGGAATCCCCCATCGCGACATGTAAAGCGGGAATCACCGCACTTTTTAAGTGTCGCCTGAGTTTAACAAAAAAAGCACGAGACCTGTATACTCCGGTATGGTTTTTTTTTTAGGCGGCCAGTATGCTCTCTCATCACAGTGCCTGTCCTTTGGCGGTAAGCTCAAACAAAACAGTCTGGACAATAAGCAACGCAGTGGTTTTAGTGCGGTGTTTAGGGCGAGCTGTGTATCCGGAAATGGTTCATTTATTAAGGAGTAAAGTTATGTCAGTTTATCGTATGTGTTTAGCGGCAATGGCGGCAATGGTGTTGGCGGTACCCGCATTTGCAGATGATAATTCATCTGCTAAGGCAGCCGTTCAGTCACAGCAAGTCACCCAAACCAATGGTGCGGATACTAAAATCAATGTCAATAAGGCGACTTCAAAAGAATTGATGCAGGTGAAGGGGCTGACGGCGTCAAAAGCGAGAGCGATTGTGGCTTATCGCAAAAAACAGGGTGACTTTAAATCGATTGATGCGTTGGCAAAGGTGAAAGGGTTTAAAAAAGTGAAAGCAGATGAGATGAAGCAAATTGAAGCTCAACTGACGGTGGAGTAGGAGTAACGGTGCTTCAGGTGACGCGGTGAAAAGGGCGCTCCATGCGCCCTTTTTTATGTGACCAGATTGAGTGCGTCAGGGGTGTTCAATCGGGTTGTTTCATACAATTTAAGGAGGTGTTGCAGCGATTTTTCATTATTAATCATGCGATGAAGTTTTAACTGACCGCAAAGACCCCATTGCCGCGCTAATTCAGGCTGGTTTGCTAACGTCAGCATCTTCGCGGCTAGATCCCCTTTTTTCACCGGATCAAAAATCAGACCCGTTTGCCCATCCGCCACCAACCAGGGAATGGCGCCTCGATTTGAGCCAATGACAGGGCGTTGATGCGCCATTGCCTCGGTCAGGACTAATCCAAACGCTTCCATCCAGATGCTTGGCACAATGGCGGCAAAATGGGTTTGATAAAGCAGCGTCAGGTCGGTTTGCCAGCCAGCGAACGTGATCTGTTGCTGGATGCCATAGGTGGCTGACAGGCGTTTTAATCGGGTTTCCTCAGGCCCCGTGCCCGCTAGGGTGAGATGCAAATCAGGTCGTTTTTTAAGGGCTAATGCAAATTCATCCAGTAACAAGATAACCCCCTTGTGTTTGTCCAACACACCCGCAAATAAAAAGTGGCCAGTCATCGGGGTGATGGCGCGGTTGTCATGGTCTTTCTGGATGAAGGGTGGAATATACGTGACGGGTTGCGGGTAATGTGCTTTCACTTGTCTTTCAAGTGGGGGTGAGACGGTGATGAATTGCCGAATTGTTTTTTTAAGACGCCTTCGGTTGAGTAGAAATGAGGCCGTCAGGGCAAGGTAAATGAGTCGATTAAATTTTAATTGATGCTGCCAGAAACAGGCCCGTTGAAAGCCGGTTTCACACGGTTGAAAATTTTTGTGAATATTATGGGAGGTGGGGCAGACCGGATGATAATCGTGTACGGTTTGAATGACCGGATAACCTTGCACCGCGCGCAACAGGGCGGCAGTTTGTTGCTTGATATTGTGCAGATGGATGACGTCTGGGTTGAATTGCCGGATCGCTTTTTTCAAGCGCCATGTGATCCGCGGATGCGGCAGGAGTTGCCATAATAGCTTTGACCAGTTGGAAGAAGCGATGGCTAGCGTTTGATAATCTTTCCCTTTTTTGTCAGTCGTATCAAAGCCGAGCGAAAACACGTCATGGCAGGTCTCAATTTGCAGTTTTTCTTTCAGCTCAAAAAAATATTTCTCAGCGCCGCCTGTTGGTTTGTGGTGATCAGTGATCAGTAAGATGCGCATGTTTTCTCAGCTTTTAATTGACTTTAAGGGCGGTTGCGCTAGAGTAACCCATCAAATAAAGACGGTAAATAGCCGTGAACTCACTGGATTGAGATTGGTAAGAGAGAGGTCATTGTGGAAAAAAAACGCGCGCTTATCACCGGCATAACGGGTATGGTTGGTTCTCATTTGGCCGATTTTCTGCTGGCAAAGACGGATTGGGAGGTGATTGGCATGTGCCGCTGGCGCAGCCCGCTTGATAATATTGGACATCTTACTGACCGGATAAATAAAAAAGAGCGTATCCGTCTGGTCTACGGCGATTTGCGTGATTCAACCTCAATGGATCACGTGGTGCGTGACGCGCTGCCGGATTATGTTTTCCATCTCGCGGCGCAAAGCTTCCCGCAGACCAGTTTCACCGCACCGCTTGATACGTATGAAACCAACATTCAGGGAACCTCCCGACTGCTTGAAGCACTGCGTCAATATAAAAAAGACGCCATGATTCACGTTTGTGCCTCTTCTGAAGTGTTTGGCCGTGTTCCGAAAGAAAAAATTCCCATTGATGAAGAGTGTACTTTTCATCCCGCCTCACCCTATGCCATCTCAAAAGTGGGCACAGACCTGATTGGGCGTTTTTACGCCGAAGCCTATCAGATGACCGTGATGACGACCCGCATGTTTACGCACACAGGCCCAAGGCGCGGCGATGTGTTTGCGGAGTCAACCTTTGCAAAACAAATTGCCATGATTGAGGAAGGGTTGATACCGCCGGTTGTCAAGGTGGGCAATCTTCATTCCTTGAGAACCGTGGCGGATGTGCGAGACGCGGTGCGCGCTTACTACCTGTTGGTAACGCATCATCCGGTGGCCGGTGAATATTATAATATTGGCGGCACCTTTAGCTGCACAGTGGGCGAGATACTGGATTACCTCATTTCACGATCGCCTGCAAAGGACAAGATCAAGGTCGTGGTTGATCCAGAACGGCTTCGTCCCATTGATGCGGATTTGCAAGTGCCCAATATGTCGAAATTTGAAAAACACACGGGCTGGAAGGCGGAAATTCCGTTTGAGAAAACAATGGATGATTTGCTGAATTACTGGCGTGAAAAAGTAGCGCAACAGGAAGCTTGTCTGGTGAGGTGACGTTTAATTAAGAAGGAGGTTGTAATGCACTATCTTATTCAACAGGAAATTAAAAAATTAGCAGATTTGCTGGCGTACATTCAACAAGATGCCGCGTTACTTGAAACGGTCAACCAAATGGCTGAGAAAATGGTGCAGACTTTGCGTTCTGGTCATAAAATTTTATTCGCAGGTAATGGCGGGAGTGCGGCTGACGCGCAGCATTTGGCGGCGGAGTTGGTGAGTCGGCTACGATACAACCGTCCGGGTTTGGCGGCCATCGCGTTAACAACCGACACCTCTGCTTTAACAGCCATTGGCAATGATTATGCATTCGAAAACATTTTTTCAAAACAAGTTGAATCCATTGGACAGACGGGTGATGTGTTGGTGGGTATTTCCACTTC
>MGYH01000047.1:11930-16407 GCA_001801665.1 Gammaproteobacteria bacterium RIFCSPHIGHO2_12_FULL_45_12
GCATTAGATGCGGCGCGTGGGCGTGGCATGATGACAGTTGGCTTGACGGGAATGAGCGCGCCCTTGATGGCTGAACGCTGCGATATGGTATTGAATGTACCAGCGAAAGAAACGCCTAAAATCCAGGAATGCCACATTATGTTTGGACATATTATTTGCGCGATAGTAGAAGATGTGATGTTTGGTGCGGAGTATGATCCTCTGCGTCAGGCAACGGCTGCGGTTGCCTGATGAAGGCCATCATACTGGCAGGTGGATTCGGCACACGTTTGCAATCGGTGCTGCGCGATGTGCCAAAACCCATGGCGCCCATTGCAGGTCGGCCATTTCTTGCGTATTTGCTACGTCACTTGCAGGCTCAGGGTGTGGATCACGTTATTTTGTCAGTGCATTACCGCGCAGAGCAAATACAACACTATTTTGGCACACACTTTAACGGTATGACACTTGAGTATGTGATGGAAGCGACGCCACTCGGCACAGGCGGCGCGATGCGTCTTGCGTTGTCATCATTCAGAACGAATGAGCCTGTGTTTGTCTTGAATGGCGACACGTTTGTGGCGCTTGATTATCGGCAGATGTATGCCAAGCATGCGGCTGAAAATAGCCAGCTAACCTTTGCATTATGTGACATGGCAGATTGCACTCGATATGGTAAGGTCGTGATCGATGATCAACATATTGTCGCCTTTACTGAAAAGGGCGAAGTGGGTCGCGGCCGCATTAATGCGGGCGTTTATTTAATTCAATCAGATTTATTCGCGAACTATGACATGCCGGCGTTGTTTTCCTTTGAGTCAGATTTTATTTACCCTAATTTACAGAAGCTGAAACCGCATTATTATTTAAGCGCGGGCTATTTTATTGATATTGGTGTTCCAGAGGATTATCAGCGTGCGCAGACAGAGTTATTGGCAGGCGAGGCTGGTATCGTATGAGTGAGGGATTGCCTAAGATTTCGATTATTATGCCGGTGTTGAATCGTGAGGCAACCATTGAGAAGGCAATTCAGAGTGTCATTCAGCAAAACTATCCCAAGCTTGAATTTATTATCTTAGACGGTGCCTCAACCGATGGCACCGTCAGTATTATCAAACAATACGAAAGACACTTGGCCTATTGGCATAGTCAGCCGGATGGTAGCCCTGTGCGCGCAGTGAATTTAGGCATTCAAAAAGCAACAGGCGATTTAGTCGTATTGTTTATGTCGGATGATTGGTATGAGCCTGACATTTTAGCGCGGATTGGAAAGGCCTATCAGCTGCATCCTGAAGCGGATATGTTCACGTGTGGCGGCCAAATTGTTCGTTTTGACGCGCAGTCAGGGTTATATGTGCCGACGGTTGTTTATGATTCCAGAAAGCGCATGGCTCTCAATTTGCAAAATATCTGTTTAGATGTCACCTCGGCTATTTGCTGCCGATTCATTCGGCGTACCTTGTATGAAAAAATTGGGGATTACTGGTGCCTCGCTCCGGATGGCAAGTATATGCTCAGTAACGATAAGGAATTTTTAATTCGTGCTGTTCTATATGGTGCCAAAGATGTTTATGTGGACTATGTTGGCCATCATTATCTGGCAAGTCCCTTATCTTCCACTTTTGGCAAGCATCAAAAGAATATTCTCAGATTGTGTGTGGAGCATAGGCAACTGATTGATGTGTATTTGCAAAAAGAGACACTGTCTGTCAGGCAGCGTTATTTTTTTCATTATTGGTATCTGGATCAATCTGTTCGACTGTTTCTTTTTGAACTTTTAGCCGGTCAGTTTAAAGCGGCCGTTATAGAGGCGTTGAAAGGCGTGAAACGGTATGGCCCTGTTTGGCCTGCCATTTTTCCGGTGATCGTTTTAAAAATTATCGGAAAAAAATGCTGGCGAGCCAGTCATCGGCTTTATGCCTGTTCTCGTCTGCTTTGTCCTGTTGAGATAAAATGATGGTGGTACATTTTCTTTAATCCTTCAGGCAGTGATGTCTCAGGTTGAAAGCCCAATGAAAATAATTTTTCAGTATTCAGGCATTTGCGGGGTGCGCCGTCTGGTTTGCTGGCATCAGTCAAGATGTCACCTTCAAAGCCAACGACGCCGGCTATTTTTTGGGCCAGCGCGAGAATGGAGATTTCCTGCATGGTGCCAACATTCAAAATGTCAGCGTTATCATGACGTTGCATGATGAATAACAGGGCTTTTGCCAAATCATCCACATAAATAAATTCCCGTAAGGGCGTGCCGGTTCCAAAGAGCGTGATCGCATCCCGTTTGGCCATCTTTGCGTCATGAAAGCGTTTCATTAAGGCGGGGATCACATGTGAAGCAGCGGGATCAAAGTTGTCGCCAATCCCATAGGCGTTGGTTGGCATGGGAATGACCACGTTTAGGCCGTGTTCACGTGCATAGGCCTGACACATGACAATGCCGTTTATTTTGGCAGCCGCATAAGCAAGGTTGGTTGGCTCAATCATGCCGTTTAAAAAAGAACATTCCTGAATGGGTTGCGGTGCCAATTTGGGGTAAGTGCAGGCGGAGCCGGGAAATAATAGTTTTTTAATGGCGTGTGTGTGGCACGCCTGAATGATGTTACAGTGCATCTGGGTGTTGTCGTAAATAAATTTGGCGGGGTAAGTCTGGTTGGCATGAATGCCGCCAACGATCGCGGCAAGATGAAACACATAATCCGGTTGATGCGTGCGGAAATAGGCGAGCACATCCGTTTGATGGCGAAGATCGAGTTCACCGTGTCCGGGTGTCAACAGGGTGTAGGGCTGGCCCTCCAGTTGTCTGATTAAAGCACTGCCCACCATGCCGGTGCTGCCAGTGACCAGGATTTTGCTGTTCGGTTCCATAAAACGCATCCTTGAAAATTAACACTTGATATTAACGCATTTTTTGAATAGATTTCCAAGGTCAAAAGATAGGATGTGGATATGTATACTCAAGAGTTAGTTGCTAGGCTTTATAAACGGATGTCCTTAATACGTCGATTTGAGTTGCGTTTGGCGGAAATTTATCACACAGACGCGATTAAAAGCCCTGTGCATTTATCGGTTGGCCAAGAATCCATCGCAGCCGCGGTGTGCGACCCGCTTGATCAGGGCGACATGGTGTCAAATACGTATCGTTGTCATGCCACCTACATCGCAAAAGGCGGTGATCTCAATGAAATGATGGCGGAACTATATGGCAAGGCAACGGGTTGCGCGGGCGGCAAAGCAGGTTCCATGCATTTAGTTGATATCAAAAAAGGCATTTTAGGTGCCTCGGCGGTGGTTGGCACCACCATTCCTGTCGCAACCGGTTATGCGCTTGCCTTGAAGCGTGAAGCCAAAACCACGGGGCATCAACGCATCATGGTTTCCGTGTTTGGCGATGGCGGCACGGAAGAAGGTTGTTTTTACGAATCCATGAATTTCGCGGCGCTGCATCAATTACCCATTTTATATGTGTGTGAAAATAACCGTCTGGCCATTCACACGCCGCTTGAAAAACGCTGGGCGACGGACAAATTATGTGAACGCGTGGCAACTTACGGCATTGAAACGCATAAAATAACGACGGCAGATGTATTTGAGGTGCGCGATACGGTTGCCAAAGCCGTGAATCAGTTACGTCACGCGGGTAAGGGCCCCATTTTTCTGGAATGCGCGACTTATCGCTGGTTAGAGCATGTGGGGCCAAGAGATGACCATGACGATCCTTATCGTGATCTGGAAGAATATCAACACTGGAAAGAGAATGACCAGATTGTGCGTCTCGCGAAGATGCTGGATGCGGCAACCTTGCAACAACTGGAAGATGAAATAACGGCGGAAATTAGCACCGCCGAGGCATTTGCTGAAAAAAGCCCTTACCCCGCCGCAGAGGAGTTGTTTGCCCATGTCTATGCAAACTGAAGTTGTCAAAACAAAGGACATCCCTTCTCGCGAAGGGGTACGTTTGATTCGTTATGTTGACGCACTGCGTGAAGCCTTTATTCAGGAAATGGAAAGAGACCCGTCTGTTTTTTTATTTGGGCTGGATGTGGATGATCATAAAGGTATTCAGGGTTCAACCGTTGGCTTGCAGGAAAAATTTGGTAAAGACCGCGTCTTTGGCACGCCTTTATCGGAAGATGCTATGACCGGTGTCGCGATTGGTGCTGCCATGGCGGGATTGCGTCCCATTCATGTGCACATACGCATGGACTTTATGCTGCTTTGCATGAATCAACTCGTGAACATGGCTGCAAAAGCACATTATATGTATAACGGTCAGGTCAAGGTGCCATTGGTGGTGCGTACCATGATTGGCCGCTCTTGGGGTCAAGGGGGACAACATTCCCAGGCCCTGCATTCCCTATTCATGCACATTCCTGGTTTGAAAGTCGTTGCACCCTCGAATGCCAATGATGCCAAGGGCTGCATGATTGCCGCCATTCGTGATAATAATCCGGTTATTTTCATTGAGCATCGTTTGTTGTATGCCGTCGATGGCTATGTTCCT
>MGYH01000047.1:16463-27907 GCA_001801665.1 Gammaproteobacteria bacterium RIFCSPHIGHO2_12_FULL_45_12
GGCTGAAATTATTGACCCAATTTCTTTATGGCCGTTAGATAGGGAGACGATCATGCAGTCCGTGCGTAAAACAGGGAAATTGCTGGTGGTGGATAATGGCTGGCTGACTTGCGGTGCTAGCAGCGAAATTTTGACGCAAGTTTATGAAACTTGCCAACAATCCGGTGAGCCTGTCCCTGAGATGGTACGGATGGGATTCGCGCACACGACTTGCCCCACGACAAGACCGTTGGAAGATGTTTTTTATCCAAATAGCCGCACCATTGCTGAGAGAGCCTATGAGATGGTTAAAGGGAAAGGCCAATGTTGGGAGCCAGCGGTGGATGCAAAAACTGAAATTGATGCTTTTAAAGGCCCATTTTAAAATGGTTTCAGTGAATTGATCAGGTTTCTTTTCCGCTTAAGGGCATGGGCGAGCGGAAATTGTCTGGGATGAAGGGGTGTATGGAAAACGTCATTAAAAAAACCTTGGCCCAGCGCGTGATGATTTTAGATGGTGCGATGGGCACCATGATTCAGTCCCATTGTCTGAAAGAGCAGGATTTTCGTGGTGCGCGTTTTAAGGACGCTGATCGTGCCTTAAAAGGGAATAATGATTTACTGACGTTAACGCAGCCTGAGCTCATACGGGAGATACATCGTTCCTACCTTGAGGCAGGCGCGGATTTTATTGAAACCAATACGTTTAATTCCACTTCCATTGCACTCGCTGATTATGGCATGAGTGAGCTTGCTTATGAGTTTAATTTTGCGGCGGCAACATTAGCGCGTGCGGTGGTGGATGAAGTCACGCGATTAACGCCTAATCAACCTCGATATGTGATCGGTGCCTTGGGTCCAACCAATCGTACGGCTTCCTTATCACCTGATGTGAATGATCCTGGATTTAGAAATGTGACCTTTACTGAGCTGGTATGCGCTTACCATGAGGCGATCAGGGGCTTGGTGGAGGGTGGTGCGCAGTTACTCATGGTGGAAACCATTTTTGACACGCTAAACAGTAAGGCCGCCATTTTTGCGTTGGAAACTTTCTTTGGTCAATCAGGACGGCGATTGCCGGTGATGATTTCAGGCACCATCACCGATGCCAGTGGCCGCACCTTATCCGGTCAGACAACGCAAGCATTTTGGCATTCTATCCGGCATGCAAAACCAATTAGCGTGGGACTGAATTGCGCGTTAGGGGCAGAAGCGTTGCGTCCCTATGCGCATGAGCTATCTAAAATTGCCGACACCTATACCAGCCTTTATCCCAATGCAGGGTTGCCGAACGCATTTGGGGAATATGATGAAACGCCTGAACAGATGGCAGCAACCCTTGGTGAGTTTGCGCGCGATGGCTTGATTAATCTGGTGGGCGGCTGTTGTGGTACCACGCCGCTGCATATTCGGGCGCTAGCTGACACCTTGGCGGATATGAAGCCGCGAAAAGTGCCGCACATCTCCATTGCTTGCCGCTTAAGCGGTCTTGAACCTTTAACCATTGATGAGCAGTCATTATTTGTTAATGTCGGTGAGCGCACCAACGTGACAGGCTCGCTGCGTTTTGCTGAATTAATTCGCAATGACGATTATGAAACTGCGCTGGCTGTCGCGCGTGATCAAGTGATCAATGGGGCGCAAATCATTGATATCAACATGGATGAAGGCATGCTGGATGCAAAAGCCGCCATGGTGAAGTTTTTATCCTTAGTGGCGTCAGAACCTGAAATTGCACGCGTTCCCATTATGATTGATTCATCCAGATGGGACGTGATTGAGGCAGGTTTGCAATGCATTCAGGGTAAGGGCATTGTGAATTCCATTAGCCTGAAAGATGGCGAGGAAGCTTTTTTACAAAAAGCAACGCTTGCGCGTCACTATGGCGCGGCGGTTGTGGTCATGGCCTTTGATGAACAGGGACAAGCTGACACGGAAGAAAGGAAATTTCAAATTTGTCAGCGTTGTTATGATCTGTTGGTGAATCAGGCGCAGTTTTCACCCGAAGATATTATTTTTGATCCCAATATTTTTGCCATTGCAACAGGCATGGAAGAACATAATCGTTATGGCGTGGATTTTATTAACGCAACACGGCGCATTAAAGAAAATTTGCCGCATGCGCTGGTAAGCGGTGGTGTCAGTAATGTCTCATTTTCTTTCCGCGGGAATCATGCCATTCGTGAAGCCATACACGCCGTATTTTTATATCATGCCATTCGCGCTGGCATGGATATGGGTATTGTGAATGCTGGAAACCTTGCTATTTATGCCGATATTCCAGCCGACTTATTAGTGTTAATTGAAGACGTCGTGTTAAATCGGCATCCAGAAGCAACGGAACGGTTGCTTGAAGCAGCAAGCTCCGTGAAAGGCCAGGAAAAATCCAAAACAGAAGATTTAAGCTGGCGCATGCTACCCGTGATTGAGCGATTAACCCATGCCCTGGTAAAAGGCATGAATCAATTTATTATTGAGGACACGGAGGAGGCGCGTTTACAATTGGGTCATCCGCTGCAAGTGATAGAGGGGCCGTTAATGGACGGCATGAACGTGGTCGGGGATTTATTTGGCGTGGGCAAAATGTTTTTGCCGCAGGTGGTTAAAAGCGCGCGTGTCATGAAGCAGGCGGTTGCTTACCTTGAACCGTTTTTAGCGGCTGATAAAGCAACCGCCAAAGTAAAGGGCAAAGTGTTGTTGGCAACGGTCAAAGGCGATGTGCATGATATTGGAAAGAATATTGTAGGGGTTGTGTTGAGTTGCAATAACTACGAAATTATAGATTTAGGCGTGATGACGCCTTGTGAAAAAATATTGGAGAAGGCGCGTCAGGAAAAAGTCGATGTGATTGGCTTAAGCGGCTTAATTACGCCTTCACTTGAAGAAATGACGCATGTGGCAGAGGAAATGGAGCGACAGCAATATCAGATTCCTTTGTTAATTGGCGGTGCCACAACCTCGCGCGCGCACACCGCGTTAAAAATTGAACCGCATTATTCAAACCCAACCATTCATGTGGTTGATGCCTCACGTGCGGTGGGTGTGGTTAGCCAGTTACTGAGTGCAAGCGCAAAAGAGGCTTATGTTGCGGGCATTCGAAAGGAATATGCCGCGTTAAGAACGCTGCATCAACATAAAAAATCCGAAACTGGCATGGTGCCCCTCGCCCTCGCGCGTGATAATAAATTCAAGATTGACTGGACGCGACATCCGATTCGACGGCCTAGTTTTTTAGGCATCAAAGTGTTTGACACGTATCCACTCAAAATGATTGAAAAGTTCATTGACTGGACGCCCTTTTTCAGTACTTGGGAGTTGGGGGGTCGTTTTCCTGATATTTTGGAAGATGCCGTGGTGGGTGAAACAGCGACCAGCCTGTTTAATGATGCCAAAACCATGCTGCATCAGATTGTCAGTCAGCAATGGTTAGGCGCGCAGGCGGTGATTGGATTTTTTCCGGCGAATAGTGTGGCTGATGACATTCAGATTTATGCGGATGAAAATCGTGAGCAAGTGGTCGCTACGTTTCATATGCTAAGACAGCAAACACGCAAGCAAAAGGATAAGGCAAACCTGTGCCTCGCTGATTTCATTGCGCCAAAGGAATCCGGTGTCGCAGATTATTTTGGTGGTTTTGCCGTCACAGCGGGCGCGGGCATTGAAAAACAGTTAGCGATATTTGAGGCGGATCATGATGATTACAGTGTTATTTTGTTGAAGGCGTTGGCGGATAGACTGGCTGAAGCGTTTGCTGAATGTCTTCATCTGCAGGTTAGAAAAGATTTCTGGCGTTATGCGGCTGAGGAAAACTTAAGCAGGGAAGAGCTCATTGCAGAAAAATATACGGGCATACGTCCGGCGCCAGGGTATCCAGCCTGTCCTGATCACAGTGAAAAGCCCGCCTTGTTTTCCTTGTTAAAAGTCACGGAGCATATCGGCATCACGTTGACAGAAAACTTTGCCATGTTACCGGCATCCTCCGTCAGTGGATTTTATTTTGCGCATCCGGATTCGCGTTATTTTGGCATTGGCAAGATTGCAGAGGATCAGGTGGAAGATTACAGTCGCCGCAAAAAGGAGGATATGGATCAGGTCAAGCGGTGGTTGTCCACACATTTATCAGGGTAGAGAATAAGGATGGTTATGACATCGCGAAGTATTAGTTTTGAATTTTTTCCACCTAAATCAGTGGAAGGCATGAGTCAACTGGCATCAACGGCAAGCGAATTGGCGACATTAAGGCCCCATTTTTTTTCAATGACCTATGGTGCTGGAGGGTCCACGCGAAACGGGACGGTAGAGGCGGTGACATTGTTGCAGCAGCGGACCCCTATTCCATTGGCGCCGCACATCGCCTGTGTGGGTGCGACAAGAGAGCAAATGGTTGAACTATTACAACTATATCAAACCATGGGCGTGCAGCGAGTGGTTGCCTTGCGTGGCGACTTGCCGTCTGGCATGGGGCAATTTGGTGAATTTAAATATGCATCAGAGCTGGTTGCTTTTATCAGGGAACAAACGGCCGATCAGTTTGATATTGAGGTCGCGGCTTACCCAGAGATTCATCCGCAAGCGCAAACCACACGGGATGACCTGTTAAATTTAAAACGTAAATTTGAAGCAGGCGCAAATAGCGCGATCACGCAATATTTTTTTAATCCCGATGCCTATTTCTGGTATGTGGATGAATGTGCTAGATTGGGCATTCATATGCCAATTGTGCCAGGCATTATGCCGATCACGCAATATAGCAAATTGGTGCGCTTTTCAGAGATGTGCGGTGCTGAAATTCCGCGCTGGATTCGAAAAAGGCTTGAAATGTATGCAGACGATATGCCTTCCATTCAAGCGGCAGGGTATGACATTGTGCATGAGTTATGTGAGCGACTATTAAAAGGCGGCGCGCCAGGTCTGCACTTTTATACTTTGAATAAACACGAACCAGTTATGGCAGTATTGGAAAATCTGGGTATTGTTCCGAGTAAGCAGTCAAATGAGTATTTACTAAAAAGCTTTTCTGATAATTGAACGATGAGGTAGCCTTATGTTTCTAAATGGTATGAATGTACTAGCAGCGAATAAGCTGTTTTCGGAAAGTCAGCCCGGTCAATCACTGATAGAGAGACCATTAGGCTTTATTGATATCGGTGCTCGAGGTGGCGCGCATGATCTTGTTGAGCCGATAGCCAAGTATACGGCTGTATTAGGTTTTGAGCCTGATCAAGAAGAATGTGTCCGCTTAATGAAGAATCCTGACGTGTATCAACCCTGGGCGAATTTTGTGTTAAAACCTGTGGCACTTGCTGACAAAAAGGGTGAGGCTGAATTGAAGTTATTATCAGCTAGCACAAACCATTCTTTGTTGTCTCCTAACGTTAAGTTTACAAAGCGTTATGGGATGACAAAATGGGAAGAGGTTGGTAGGTGTCAGTTGCAAACTGACACACTGGATGCTGTTTTGTATTCTGATGATATGAAGGATTTTTCATGGGGTGAGTTTATTAAAATTGATACTCAGGGAACTGAATATGAAATTTTGTGCGGCTCTAAAAAAGTGCTAGCCCAGCAAACCCTTGGTGTTGTTACAGAGGTTGCATTTTGTGAACTGTATCAAGATCAGAAGCTATTTTCTGATGTGGCAGCTTTTATGCGTGACCAGGGCTTTTCATTTTATGGTTTTACAAACCTGCACACTAGGTCTAAAAAATTGTTGAATAAAAAATCCTATGCGACACGAGAGCGATTAATTTACACCGATGCCATTTTTTTAAAAGATCCTTTGCCTGGAGGCTATGTTGATTTGATTAGCCCAAGGGGGTGTTATGCCTTATTTGTTATTGCACTCTTATTAGGGTTTTATGATTATGCATTAGAATTAGCGTATGCAACTTGGTTGCTAAAGAGTGATAAATTAGAAGCTGAGCGAATTGAGCAGCTGATAAAGCAGGTTTCACGAAATTGCACTAAGAAAACATCGGCAGATTTACTGCAATTGGTTAATACCGTGAAAGAGAACCCAGAGTGGGTGAATGTTGCTGTAGGTGGTTTTGTGGATAAACGCCGGCCATATTGTGACTATGATGATACATTGAACGTTTCACCTTTACCAAAGACACTCTAGTGCATTGACTTAATTGATTTTTGGTGGATTACGGCAAAAATCGCCTAATCCACCCTACATTGACTTAATTGTTTTTGGTGGATGACAGGGTGTTTGAATTTTTTTGTTTGCAGCAGAGATTTGTGATGGTGCTGAGATTTTAATTCTTCTTCAAGCCATAGCTTGTCCTCTTTAGTCGATTTCGATGTAGGGTCAGCTAGATAAGGTTTTTTGCTAAACAATAAGGAGATGCCGGGTCGTGTTGGGTTGAGCCATTTGTCAATGTGGTTAGTTATAAAATAGTAGGGTGTTTTAATTGTCCGATAGGCTCTGTTCATTCTTTCACGCAAAGACTGATGCTTTGCGATCAGGGTATCTGGATTGAGTGCTTCCTTGGTTTTTCCTATAAACGGCTTGACAAGGTTCAAAGCGCGTTTGATGTGCCAGAGTTGAGATTTTTTTATAAGACGGGACGCCAGAAGACGTGGAAAGGTGTATATCCTTCGAAAAAGATTTTGTGTGTAAACAACTATCCTTGGAACGGCGTAAGAAATTTCAGCTAGCTCGTTGTTGTGTGAGTCGATGAGCTGGACGGTTTTCCTGTTTGGTTGTTTGATGAGGCGAAATTCAGAAACATGATGTTGGTAGGCAAGAATCGCGCAATATAGTCTGGTAGAGAGATAACTGAAGTGCTCTTGCATTGGGTGGGAGCTCAGTCGGTTCCATTCTTTTAAATTACGTCGATCTCGTTCAATCTGCTCTTGAAGGGAAATACCCACGCCAAATTCAAGCCCATCCATTTCGATGTCATGCACCACAATATCACGCCAGAGACTGTGTTCGTGAAAAAAGTTTAAATAGCTCATCGGCCCTAATGATAGATGAAACGCGGCGCATTGCTGATAAGCATCGGAGCCCCAGCAATCGCCCGTTCCCTCAGTTAATTCTAGCCAACGTCTGGTATAGATGGGGAAGCTATCTGGTTGAATGGCGCATTGATAGTTGGAAGAGTAGTTATTAAATTTAAAGTTGGAGATGCGCAAACGAAAAATGTCGTCAGGAAAGAAATGTTTGTATTGGAGTAGGATACTGTCCCAGTGAAAGGTTAGGAAACGGGGTTCATCAGACATAATGGAGACAAAGTACCCATTTGGATCGGATAAATGGAAGAGTTGTTCTGCCGCAATACTCGATGAGAAGACGCCTTCCAAGCGTGGTGTGTGTATATACTTTATGCTAAAAGGGCGGTTTTTTTGTTCTTCAATTAGCCAATTTTGAGTTTCAAGTTGGTCAGCATCGAATTTTACCAGTACCTCCACGTCTGTTGGGTTTTGCGTTGTTTCTTGCAGGTTATCAAAAAACGCTTTAACCTTCTCTGGGTAGCGGGAGGGTATAATGAAGCTGACGAGCTTAGACATAGTGGATGCCTTTTACAATGAAAGTGGCGTTAAGCTTATGGAATCTAATCGAGCATTAATCGGATGTCAAATGCTGGTTTGTTTGACATTTAGCAAGGACTGATTAGAATACCTGATAGGTTGTTAATTGACATAAACGTGTGATGAAAGTGCTATAAAATAGCCTGTATAGTAGGTAACCTAGCTTAGGTTGCAAAAATGAGCTGTCATTCTGAGCGAAGCCCGTCATTCTGAGCGAAGCGAAGAATCTCCTAAAAAACACGAGATCCTTCGTCGCAAAAACAGCTCCTCTGGATGACAGTTGTAAGCTATGCTAGGTTACCTACTATATGTGGCAGGATGCTGGTTTAAGGGCTGCCTTTGAAGCCCATCTGTGAGGCGTTGTGAATTTTGTTTAAAATGGAAAGTAAATGAATAGGCTAATCAGTTTTTTAGTTCCTTCTCGCTGTTTGGAGCACCTTAATCAGCAATTTGACGCATTTGAAAAAAATACTGCCGACCCGTCAGCCATCGAATTTTTGGTGAAATTTGATGATGACCATGAGGAGGCGCAGGTATTTATTGAAGATCAGATTAAAAAACGTCCATTTCAAATAAAATATATCATTACTCCACGCGTTGAAGGTACATTTTCACTCTGGATTGCGGTGGAGCAACTCTTTGGGTTATCGGATAGATCAAGTTATTTTGTACAAGTGTTATCAGATGAGCCGCATTTCATGACACCCAATTGGGACGAAGTCTTACGCGGGTACATTGGTTTTTATTCGGATCATGTATTTCGCTTACGGCTTTCTACTATGAAGCACAACAACTATGCTTCCCATTATGAGTGTACCTTTCGATGTGACAGTTTCCCAATATATACCAGACGCTGGTTGGAGTTAACGGAGGGAACCGGAGATTGTTGGGGCTCTGATGCTTATCAGCAATGTGTGGCATTTCATTTGGGGCTCGGGCCAGGTGGATACTTTAATTATTATCGGGAAGGATCTCTATGCCGTGATGTCCCTGTTAATAATATTGAAATGGGTGGTTTGGAGTTTGGCGTTGGTGTGAGCGAGGCAATGCAACGCGAGCGTCAAATACGTAATTTGAGAGAATGGCGTCGCCTAACCACTTATCAAATGCAAGAGAATTTTAGTTACCTTGCGCGCCGCATTTTTTGCTATATCTGGGCAAATGAGAACAAGATTAAATCATTTACATTAATAGCGGATGTATCCAAGAAAACAGTGATGGTGGTTGGTTCTGATGGCAGCGTGCTAAGAGAGGTTTCTTATCGTCTGCAGCCAAGTGTGATTTACATTCAAAATTTTGTGCGTGATTTTAATACCTTGCACTTGGTTTCGGCTTCTCGAACGATTCAACAATTTAAAATGTCCGCAATGGGGTTTTTTGATAAATACAGGCTTCATTATCGTTCAAAGCGTGGTAGGTTCAGTGTGCTCGCTATGCTAAAAAGCTTCATCATAAAGGCCGTCAGACAAATGAGGCACTTAATATTTTTTCTGACGAGAGTTGCTTATAGGCTAATATCCCCTTTTATTTTTAGGAGGGCTTTGAATTTCGCCATCTGTAAATTTTTCACAAGATTAGATGCAGCTCTTTGCAGATGGAAACTCAAGATGCGCCAATTAAGACAAATGCTATCAGCCGGTTATAAAAAGCCCCTCGATTTTATTAAGCATAATCGTTTAAAGCGTGGTAGGTTCAGTGTGCTCGCAATGCTAAAAAGCCGCAACATAAAGGCCGTCAGACGAGTGATTCACATACTATTGTTTCTAATGACAAATATGCTTCGCGTTGCGAAGCAATTTTTATCTGAGGGCCTCAGATGGATGAGGGTTGCTTACAGACGAATATTTCCTTTTAGTTTTAGGAGGGGTGTAAATTCCGTCATCTGTCAATTATGCAATAGATTAGATGTAGCTCTTTGCAGATGGAAATCCAAGGCGCGCCAATTAACACGAATGCTATCAGCCAGTTATCAAAAGCCTATTCATTTTATTAAGCATCATTGTTCAAAGCGTGCTAGGTTCAGTATCGTGGCAATGCTAAAAAGCTTCATCATAAAGACAGTCAGACGAGTGAGGCACCTACTATTTTTTCTAATGATAAGCATTCTTTACGTTGCGAAGCAATTTTTATCTGAGGGCATCAGATGGATGAGAGTTGCTTACAGACGACTATTTCCTTTTAGTTTTAGGAGGGGTTTAAATTCCCTTATCTGTCAATTATCTAATAGATTAGATGCAGCTCTTTGCGGATGGAAATCCAGGGTGCGCCAATTAACACTAATGCTATCAGCCAGTTATAAAAAGCCCCTCGATTTTATTAAGTATTTTAGTCACCAGAAGTTCAAAAAGAAAAAAGTAGAAAAGGCAAAATCGCTAGAGCCTAGAAACGAATTTGTTCATTGTGAGTCACCCGGTATCGATGTGTTATACCGAAAAAAATTCACATTACCACCCGGCGTATCAATGCCTGACGCAAGACAAAAAATACAAGCCAGAGAAATTATCAACTCGTTGTTGCAGCAGCGTTTGTTGTATCGTCAAAAACAATTTGATTTAAATGGGGAATCATCATGAAAGACGCCGTAAGAGAGCATGAAAGACTGTCAGTTTGTGTGAACAAGACGCTGGCTCAAATTAAATTAGAAATTGAAAATAATTCATACCCCGTGACAGAGGCGGATCTTTTAATTTTGTCTGATTGTCCATTATGCGGCAGTGATAAAACGCTGCGAATTTCCGAGGTGTCGCTAAATAAATCGTTAGTTTTCTTTAGTACGGATATTTGTCAGGATTGCCTACACATTTACCGAGCTATTTCGCCAAATGAAGCCTGGTTTGTAGCTCGATGGGATCAAATTTCAACGGGAACGTTGAGTGTGTACAATGAGTCTTTAGAAGAAAAGAGACGTGTACGCTATGAATTGTACTATGGGCTGCTACATAAGCACAAAAGAAGTGGTAGATTGCTTGATGTCGGCGCTGCCTATGGTGCGGGAACGCGGGTGTTCAGAGAGAGGGGTTTTCAGGTTGAAGCATTGGAGCCTGAAAGAGATAGGGCGGAATACATTCGAAAGATATGTGATATTGAAACACACAGTTGTACGCTAGATAAATTCAAACCGAATGATGAGACTTACGATCTAATCGTATTCGCTCATTGTCTTGAGCATTTGAATGATCCCGTTGGATCGTTAAAAACACTCAAAAATTGGTTGAAAAAAGACGGCGTTATTTATTTGGAAATTCCCATCGCTTGGAAAGTAATTGATTGGCAGGACTCGCTATTTATGGCGCATAAACACAATTTTGTGGAGAAAAATATTCGTAAACTGGTGGCAGAGCTTGGTTTTAACGTATTGGATAGCTATTTGATTCCTGATAATGACGCGCCATTTTGCAATCTTGCATTAGTGATTCAGCCGAAGAGCGATGGCTTGGCAACGATTGGATCTGATCGTTTGTTGGATCCTGAGCAATACGACAGTCAGGATTTGAAGTGTCTTTATGAAATAGGGTTGCCGGTTGCAAGGCCCGCTGGCGAAGTGTTGAAATTCGATGTCCCTCATATTACCAACTTCTATCATATTTTAAAAAGTGATCGTAGGAACTGTATCGTGCGGGATGGCTTTATAACATACTAATGCGTCTCGCTATTCTTGCGCACTTGGTTTAAGCAGGGTGATGGTGTTCAGTGCCTCTCTGGTGTGCACAGGGCGGAGGTATGGTTTCTGCATGCCGTATGATCAATTCAATAGTTAGGCTTAAGGGTGATAAGTGGCTTTGTTACATCATTATTCGTCGTTGCGAGGCCGCTTTTTGGCCGAAGCAATCCAGAACGTCGTCAAAAATCATTATATTCGACATTTCCACGATCTTTTTGCGAATGATTGAATTTACAAAAAATCAGATTTGATTAAAATGTACAAT
>MGYH01000048.1:0-1691 GCA_001801665.1 Gammaproteobacteria bacterium RIFCSPHIGHO2_12_FULL_45_12
GTTGTTTTGCCATGATCAACGTGACCAATCGTTCCCACGTTAACGTGCGGCTTTGAACGTTCAAAAACTTGCTTAGACATTTAGTAATCCCCTCTTAACGAATTCTGATATTACTTCTTACTCTTATCAATTATTTGTTCAGCAATATTGGCCGGTACTTCGCTATATTTTGCGAACTCCATTGAATAAGTTGCCCTACCTTGTGACATAGACCTTAAGTCAGTCGCATAACCAAACATTTCAGACAAGGGCACTTCTGCATGAATCAACTTTCCAAATGGCGAGTCATCAATCCCCTGCAAAATACCACGACGTCTATTTAAATCACCCATCACATCACCCATGAAATCTTCTGGCGTAACTGCCTCAACTTTCATGATGGGCTCCAAAATAACAGGCTTTGCTTTCTTGGCGCCTTCTTTGAATGCCATGGAACCCGCGATTTTAAATGCCATTTCATTCGAGTCAACATCATGATATGAACCGTCATAGAGCGTTACCTTGACATCCACCACGGGGTAACCCGCAATCACACCATTTTGAAGCTGTTCTTGAATTCCCTTATCAACAGCCGGAATATACTCACGCGGGATCACACCCCCCACGATCGCATTTTCAAATAAATACCCTTTTCCAGCTTCCTGGGGTTCAAGTTTAATCCAGACATGGCCATATTGACCACGGCCACCGGATTGACGAACATATTTGCCTTCTTGATCAACCGAACCCCGTATCGTTTCCCGATAAGCAACCTGTGGCTTGCCCACGTTTGCTTCCACATTAAATTCACGCTTCATACGGTCAACCAGAATATCCAGATGCAATTCACCCATACCTGAAATAATGGTTTGCCCTGATTCCTCATCCGTTCTGACCCGAAACGAAGGATCTTCTTGTGCCAGCTTTCCTAACGCAATACCCATTTTCTCTTGGTCGGCCTTTGTCTTTGGCTCAACCGCAACAGAAATAACCGGGTCAGGAAATACCATTTTTTCCAACACAATAATATCGCTTGCATCAGACAAGGTATCGCCCGTTGTGACCTTTTTCAGTCCGACTGCCGCTGCAATATCACCCGCATAAACTTCTTTGATTTCCGTACGGTCATTAGCGTGCATCTGGAGAATACGCCCGATTCGCTCTTCACGATCTTTCATCGGGTTATAAATGGTATCACCCGAACGCAAGACGCCGGAATAAACACGAAAATAAGTCAAGTTGCCCACATAGGGGTCGGTGGCAATTTTAAAGGCTAAAGCAGCAAATGGTTCTGTATCGCTTGGGTGCCGCTCAACGACGGTTTCAGCTAAATCATTTTTGACACCCTTCACCGCAGGAACATCGATGGGTGATGGCATATAGTCAATGACTGCATCGAGCATTGCCTGCACGCCCTTGTTTTTAAAGGCAGAACCGCAAAGCATTAACACCACTTCATTTGTGATGGTTCGCATCCGCAAGCCTTGCTTGACTTCCTCTGGTGTCAGGGAACCCGTTTCAAGGTATTTATTCATTAACGCTTCAGTTGCTTCAGCGGCCTGCTCTACCATCCGGTCATGATATAGCTGACACTCATCCAGCATCTCAGGTGCAATGTCACGCTCTTCAAACGTGGTGCCTTGCGTTGCATCATCCCAATAAATGGCTTTCATTTTGACCAGATCAACCACGCCCTCAAATTGGTCTTCCGC
>MGYH01000048.1:1724-15432 GCA_001801665.1 Gammaproteobacteria bacterium RIFCSPHIGHO2_12_FULL_45_12
TACCGTCTCCGTTTGCGGCTCAACCCCACCCACCGCGCAAAACACCGCACACGCACCATCCAGTACGCGCAGTGAACGCAACACTTCAATGGTAAAATCGATATGCCCTGGCGTATCAATAATGTTAATGCGATGTTGAGGAAATTGCTTGCCCGTACCATACCAGTAACACGTTGTCGCAGCAGAGGTAATGGTAATGCCGCGTTCCTGTTCTTGCTCCATCCAGTCCATGGTTGCCGTGCCTTCATGCACTTCACCTATTTTATGGGACACACCCGTATAAAACAGGATACGTTCGGTCGTTGTCGTCTTACCCGCGTCAATATGGGCCATAATCCCTATATTTCGATAACGCTCAATCGGTGTTAATCGGGCCACAAATCACCTCTACCTTACCAACGATAATGTGCAAACGCCTGGTTTGCTTTTGCCATGCGATGTACGTCATCTCGTGTTTTGATTGACGCGCCTCGCCCCATATGTGCTTCATGTAATTCGGCTGCGAGCCTTAATGCCATGGTTTTTTCAGAGCGGGCTTTTGCCGCTTTGACAACCCACCGCATGGCGAGCGCGAGACCACGATCGAGTGCCACCTCAATTGGCACCTGATAGGTCGCACCGCCAACGCGTCGCGACTTGACCTCCACGGTGGGCGCAACGTTGGTTAATGATTTACGGAGATTTTCCAACACTTCTTGATGGTCATGCGAAGCATTTGCCCTAGATTTGCCTGTCGAGACAGACGAACCACCTTTTCCTGTTTTTCCGCCCTTGTCATCATCGCCGTCTTCTTTTTTATGTTCTTTTTTTAGACGCTCTGTTAACGTGTCCAAGGCATCGTAAACAATCATTTCTGCTATGGACTTCTTACCGGCTCTCATCACGACGTTGATGAATTTGGCTACCTGATCACTTCCGTAAAGTGGATCCGGTAACACTTCCCGCTTTATCGCCGCTTTTCTTCTTGGCATTGCTCATTCCCACCCTTTATTTATTGCTTAGGTTTTTTGGCGCCATATTTGGAACGACTTTGACGCCGGCCATCCACACCCGCCGTATCAAGACTTCCACGAACCACATGATATCGAACACCTGGTAAATCTTTTACACGACCTCCGCGAATCAACACAACAGAGTGCTCTTGCAAATTGTGCCCTTCACCACCAATGTAGGCTGTTACTTCATAGCCATTGGTCAAACGAACACGCGCTACTTTACGTAATGCTGAGTTCGGCTTTTTGGGAGTCGTTGTATAGACGCGTGTGCAAACACCGCGCTTCTGCGGACTACGCCCCAATGCAGGCACCTTTGATTTCAGTATCTTAGGTGATCTACCGCTTCGTACCATCTGATTAATTGTTGGCATCTAATCTTTCTCTCCAACCGTTATAAATTCTTCATCTTTCAATTCAAACTCATCCCAACCTAAGGACAAGATAAAATAACCTTTACATAATAAAAATCACGTCCTCTCATTCTTACAAAACAAGATGAGAGGCGCGATTCTAAAAAAACACTACCTTTTATGTCAAGGACTTATTGGCTTTTTTTTGCATCCAATCGGTTTTTTTTACTTCACCCTTTCTGTACTCTCACCCATGATGTCCGGACGCGTTTGCGCCAAACGTCTATCCATGTGGTAAGTGAACCCTGTTCCAGCCGGAATTAACCGACCAACAATCACATTTTCCTTCAGACCGCGTAACTCATCTGATTTTCCATTCACCGCCGCCTCGGTCAGGACCCGAGTGGTCTCCTGAAAGGATGCCGCCGAAATAAACGATTCAGTTGAAAGTGACGCCTTGGTAATACCCAGCAACATGGGTTCATGTCTCGCCAAGATTTTCCCATCTTTCTTCAGACGTGCGTTCTCTTCACGGAACAAGCTATATTCAACTTGTTCATTTTTAATGAAATTCGAATCCCCTGGGTCCGCAACGATGACTTTTCGCAACATCTGCCGAATAATCACTTCAATGTGTTTATCATTTATTTTAACACCCTGCAGACGATACACGTCCTGAATCTCATTGACCAGATAATTCGCCAACGCATTCACACCCAGCAAGCGTAATACATCGTGTGAGTTCAGCGCGCCTTCAACCAGCACTTCACCCCGTTCAACGTGTTCGCCCTCAAATACGGTAATGTGACGCCATTTGGGTATCAGCTCCTCATGGGTATCGCCCGTAGCCGGGGTAATCATCAGGCGGCGTTTACCCTTGGTCTCTTTACCAAAGCTCACGATGCCCGAAATTTCCGCCAGAATGGCTGAATCTTTTGGGCGTCTTGCCTCAAACAAATCGGCCACACGGGGCAACCCACCCGTGATATCGCGGGTTTTGGAGCTTTCCTGTGGGATACGGGCCAGCACATCACCTACTTTTACCTTTGCGCCATCTTCAAAGTTCACGATGGCATCCGCTGGCAAGAAGTATTGTGCAATTAAGTTGGTGCCGGCCAAAAAAATGTCCTCGTTCTTGGCGGTAACCAATTTAATCATTGGCTTCAACTCTTTACCACTTGAACCACGTTGCTTGTGATCGGCAATGACAATACTGGTTAAACCGGTTAGTTCATCGGTTTGGCGATGCATGGTGATGCCCTCAACCATGTCAATGAACTTGATTTTACCTTCTACCTCCGTGATGACCGGATGACTGTGTGGGTCCCAGTTTGCCACGACTTGTCCCGCATCAGCCATCGACCCATCCACCACGCTTAATTCAGCACCGTATGGAATTTTATAGCGTTCGCGTTCACGACCGTACTCATCCTGAACGGCCAGCGTACCGGAACGGGATACGACAATAAATTTACCGCCTTGCCGCTCTATGAACTTGACGTTGTGTAACTTCACTTTACCTGGAAACTTTACTTGAATGTTGTTAACTGCGGTTGTACGGGAAGCAGCGCCACCAATGTGGAAGGTTCTCATTGTCAGCTGCGTGCCAGGCTCACCAATTGACTGGGCCGCGACAACACCCACTGCCTCGCCAATGTTGGCGCGATGCCCACGCGCGAGATCTCGTCCATAGCATGCGCTGCAAATACCATAACGTGACTCACAGGTAATGGCGGTACGCACATTGACTTCATCGATGGTGACATCTTCCAGTCGTTTAATCCAGTTTTCATCCAGCAAGGTACCTTGCGGAATGATGACTTCTGTTGAGTTAGGATCATAAATATCCTGAACCGTCACACGACCCAAAACACGTTCATGTAAAGGCTCAACCACATCACCGCCTTCAATTAGGGGTGTCACCACAATCCCATATTGTGTTCCGCAATCTTCTTCTGTAATCACGATATCTTGTGCAACATCGACTAAACGTCGCGTTAAATAGCCTGAGTTTGCTGTCTTTAACGCCGTATCGGCAAGCCCCTTACGAGCACCGTGCGTTGAAATAAAGTATTGCAACACATTCAACCCTTCACGGAAATTCGCCGTAATGGGCGTCTCGATGATAGTGCCATCTGGCTTCGTCATCAAACCACGCATACCCGCTAGCTGTCTAATCTGCGCGGCCGAGCCTCTTGCGCCCGAATCTGCCATCATGTAAATAGAGTTAAATGATTCTTGCTTGATTTTCTGGCCTTCCTTGTCTTTCACAATATCAGCAGACAATTCTTCCATCATGGCCTGCGCCACCAAATCATTTGTGCGCGACCAAATATCCACCACTTTATTGTAGCGCTCGCCCTGAGTCACCAAACCTGATGCGAACTGGGCTTGGATTTTACTCACCTCACCCTCCGCTTGTTCAATGATTTCCGATTTACGCTTAGGCACTAACAAGTCATTCACACCAATTGAAACGCCAGACCGCGTAGCGTAATGAAAGCCCATATACATTAAGTGATCTGCAAAGATCACCGTGGCCTTTAAGCCCACTTCACGATAAGCGCAATCAATCAGGCTAGTGATGGTTTTCTTGGTCATGGTGCGGTTAACCAGCTCAAAAGGCAGGCCTTTTGGAAGCAGCTCTGATAAAATAGCGCGCCCAACCGTGGTTTCTACCAGCCGAACTTTCAGTTCAAACTCGCCGGTTTCCGTGTTTAACGGATACTCTTTCACGCGTGTCCGAATGCTGGCATGCAAGTCAACAAAACCACCTTCGTACGCGCGTAATACTTCATCCACGTCCGCAAACAACATGCCTTCACCACGCGCGTTAACACAGGAGCGCGTCAGGTAATATAAGCCCAATACGACATCTTGCGTCGGTACAATGATTGGCTCGCCGTTCGCTGGTGACAACACATTGTTGGTTGACATCATTAATGAACGCGCTTCCAGTTGTGATTCCAGTGACAATGGAACATGCACGGCCATTTGGTCGCCGTCAAAGTCGGCGTTATAGGCTGTACAGACCAAAGGATGCAACTGAATCGCCTTACCTTCAATTAATAAGGGTTCAAATGCTTGAATACCCAAACGATGCAAGGTGGGCGCACGGTTCAGCATGATAGGGTGTTCGCGGATAACCTCTTCCAGAATATCCCAGACTTCAGGCTCCTCACGTTCCACCATTTTCTTGGCCGCCTTGATCGTGGAGGCTGAGCCCAACAGTTGCAAACGGCTGTAGATAAAAGGCTTAAACAATTCCAAAGCCATCTTTTTGGGTAAACCGCACTGATGGAGACGGAGCGTTGGGCCAACCACAATAACAGAACGACCTGAATAATCGACCCGTTTACCTAACAGATTCTGACGGAAACGACCTTGCTTACCCTTGATCATATCGGCAAGCGATTTAAGAGGTCGTTTGTTAGTGCCCGTGATTGCACGTCCACGACGGCCATTGTCCAGCAAGGCATCCACCGATTCCTGTAACATGCGCTTTTCATTACGGACAATGATGTCAGGCGCATTCAAATCCAGCAATCTCTTTAACCGGTTGTTTCGATTGATCACACGTCGATAAAGATCATTCAGGTCGGATGTCGCAAATCGGCCGCCATCCAATGGCACCAACGGTCTTAAATCAGGCGGCAACACGGGCAAGACCGTTAAAATCATCCACTCCGGTTTATTGCCAGAAGATAAAAAAGCTTCCAGAATTTTTAATCGCTTGGATAGTTTTTTGTGTTTTGCTTCTGACGTTGTTCTTGGCAGCTCCTCACGAATTCTTGGCACTTCAATTTCAAGATTAATGCCACGCAATAGCTCCTGCACCGCATCCGCACCCATTCGCGCTTCAAACTCATCACCATATTCTTCTATGGCATCATAATAAGCTTCTTCAGATAATAACTGGCCTTTTTCAAGCTGTGTCATGCCAGGATCCACCACGACAAACGCTTCAAAATATAAGACGCGTTCGAGATCACGCAAGGTCATGTCAAGCATTAATCCAATTCTGGATGGCAGCGAACGCAAAAACCAAATATGCGCGACAGGACTGGCCAGCTCAATGTGGCCCATTCGCTCACGACGTACGCGTGAAAGCGTCACTTCCACACCGCACTTCTCGCAAACCACGCCGCGGTGTTTTAATCGCTTATATTTTCCACAAAGACATTCATAATCTTTAATGGGGCCATAAATCTTAGCGCAAAACAAGCCATCTCTCTCCGGTTTAAACGTACGATAATTAATCGTTTCCGGTTTCTTTACTTCCCCAAAAGACCAGGAGCGAATCATGTCCGGCGAAGCCAATCCAATTCGAATAACATTGAATTCTTGTGGCTGATTTTGCTGCTTAACCAGATTCAGTAAATCTTTCAAGGTGAATCCCCCTCTAAATGCCGCGATGCAATAAAATTAACCCATTTTTCATTTGTACCATGACACTCATTATTCAAAATCAATGTTGATTGCCAACGAACGTATTTCTTTAATTAATACGTTAAACGCTTCTGGCATGTTTGATTCCATGTAGTGCTCACTGTCCACAATGTTTTTGTACATTTTAGTTCGGCCGGCGACATCATCCGACTTCACGGTGAGCATTTCCTGCAAGGTGTAGGATGCGCCATATGCTTCAAGCGCCCATACCTCCATTTCGCCAAACCGCTGACCACCAAACTGCGCCTTACCGCCTAATGGCTGCTGCGTCACCAGACTATAGGAACCGGTAGAACGGGCATGCATTTTATCGTCAACCAAGTGATTCAACTTCATGATATACATGTAACCAACGGTGACTGGCCGATCAAACGCCATGCCACTACGGCCATCATGCAGCACGGTTTGACCATTCTCGGGAAGATCCGCCAGCTTAAGCATGGTCTTGATTTCTTCTTCCGTGGCACCATCAAACACCGGTGTCGCAAATGGCACGCCTTCACGAAGATTATTCGCCAGTGTCAATATTTCTTCATCACTTAAACTGGTCAGACTTTCTTTATGCTTGCCAACATTATAAATGGACGCTAGCAGTTGTCTCACCTGACGCACAGATTGTTGTGCTTCAAGCATTTGAGCCACTTTACGACCCAGGCCTTTAGCTGCCCAGCCCAAATGCGTCTCCAACACCTGGCCCACGTTCATACGAGAAGGCACACCCAGCGGATTCAACACAATATCGACCGGCGTACCATCTGCCAGATAGGGCATATCTTCCACTGGCACAATCATGGAGATAACGCCCTTGTTACCGTGTCGGCCAGCCATTTTATCACCTGGCTGAACGCGTCGCTTGACGGCCATATACACTTTCACAATTTTCAGCACCCCTGGCGCCAGATCATCGCTCTGGGTAATCTTTAAATGTTTTGCCTCATAAGCTTTTTCAAAATCGAGCCGAATCTGCTTGATCTGGATGGAGGCATTTTCCAGTTGCTTACTCGCGTCTGCGTCTTTCAATTGAATTTCAAACCACTGTTCACGCGGCACGGTAGCCAAATAAGCCTTCGTCACTTTGGCGCCTTTCTTCAACTTGTTGGGGCCGCCTAACACCATGCGATTGATTAACAGTGTTTCAATGCGTGAGAACACGTCCTCTTCCTTAATCCGCATTTCGTCGCTTAAATCGCGCTTTGCTTTAGCTAATTCATTCTTTTCTATTTCCAGTACACGCTCATCCTTCTTCACTCCTTCACGTGTGAACACTTGCACATCGATCACAACGCCTTCCATGCCGGTTGGCACACGCAAGGATGAATCTTTCACGTCTGATGCTTTTTCACCAAAGATGGCGCGTAACAGTTTTTCTTCTGGTGTCAATTGGGTTTCACCCTTTGGCGTGACCTTGCCAACCAGAATGTCGCCTGAATTGACTTCGGCACCAATATAGGCGATGCCACACTCATCTAATTTTGATAAAGCACTCTCACTCACGTTTGGAATGTCCGCCGAAATTTCTTCAGGTCCCAGTTTGGTGTCTCTGGCGACGCACGTTAATTCTTCAATGTGAATACTGGTAAACCTGTCTTCCTGAACCACGCGCTCGGAAATAAGGATGGAATCCTCGAAGTTGTAACCATTCCACGGCATAAAGGCGACTAACAGGTTTTGGCCTAGTGCCAGTTCACCTTTATCAGTTGATTGTCCATCACCCAGCACGTCAGCACGCTCAATGATATCGCCTTTTTGAACGAGAGGGCGCTGGTTAATACACGTGTCCTGATTCGTACGGGTGTATTTTGTCAATCCATAAATATCAACACCGGTGCTACCTGGCTCTGCTTCTTTATCATTGACGCGTACCACAATGCGGGAGGCATCAACATAATCCACCACGCCGCCACGTTTTGCGACAACGGTGACACCTGAGTCTTTGGCGACCAGATATTCAATGCCCGTGCCAACCAGCGGTTTTTCTGTTTTCAGCGTTGGAACCGCCTGACGTTGCATGTTTGAACCCATCAAGGCACGGTTAGCGTCATCATGTTCCAGAAAGGGGATGAGTGCAGCGGCCACAGACACAATTTGCTTGGGTGACACGTCCATAAACTGAACGCGCTCTGATGTGGAAAACGTAAATTCATTGCGATGCCTGACTGGCACCAACGTGTCAATCAACTTTCTCTTCTCATCAATGGTCGCATTCGCCTGGGCAATGATAAAATCGCCCTCTTCAATGGCAGACAAATAAACGACTTCATCCGTCACCTTCCCGTTAACGACTTTACGATAAGGCGTTTCCAGGAAACCATATTCATTGGTACGCGCATAAACTGCCAGCGAATTGATTAAACCAATGTTCGGCCCTTCCGGTGTTTCAATAGGACAAACACGTCCGTAGTGAGTGGGGTGCACGTCACGCACTTCAAAACCCGCACGCTCGCGTGACAGACCGCCTGGCCCTAATGCAGAGACGCGACGCTTATGTGTAATTTCAGCCAATGGATTGTTCTGATCCATAAATTGTGAAAGCTGACTTGAACCAAAAAATTCCTTAATGGCGGCTGAGATAGGTTTGGCATTAATAATATCTTGCGGCATGGAGCCTTCGATATCAGGCAAACTCAAACGTTCTTTTACGGCACGCTCAACTCGTACCAAACCAATTCTAAACTGGTTCTCCGTCATTTCTCCCACACAACGAACCCGTCGATTTCCCAGATGATCAATGTCATCAATGATGTCCTCGCCATTCCTGATTCGAATCAAGGTCTTTAAAACATCCACAATGTCTTCTTTGGAAAGCACACCAGGGCCAAGAATATCCTGTCTGCCGACGCGCCGATTCAGCTTCATGCGTCCGACATCCGATAAGTCATAACGTTCTGGCGTAAAAAACAGATTCCTGAATAAGGCTTCTGCCGCATCCTTGGTGGGTGGCTCACCGGGACGCATCATACGATAAATTTCAACCAGTGCTTCTTGTGTATTAGAGGAAGGATCAATACGCAGCGTGTCAGAAATATACGCGCCGCGGTCAATATCATTGACATATAACGTTTCAAAACGCTTCACACCCGCCTCTGCAAATGCGTTCAACATATCAGCGGCAATCAGGTCATTTGCATTGCCTAACACTTCACCCGTTTCGGGGTGGGAAATTGTTTTTGCCAGCACTTTTCCAAGAATATAATCAGCAGGCACTTCCAGTGTCTTGATAGCGGCCTTTTCGAGCTGGGCAATATGACGCGCTGTAATACGCCGTCCTTGCTCAATAATCACTTTTCCCGCTTTTTTAACATCAAAAGTTGCAATTTCACCGCGTAAACGCTCTGAGACCAGATGCAGGGTAAATTTACCGCTGCGAATATCGTAAACATTGTTCTCAAAGAACATAGCCAGAATCTCTTCAACGCCATAACCCAAGGCCTTCAAGAGGATGGTCACGGGTAATTTGCGGCGTCGGTCAATTCGTGCATGCAAACAATCTTTTGGATCATATTCAAAGTCTAGCCAAGAGCCGCGATAAGGAATGATGCGCGCTGAAAACAATAATTTGCCCGATGAATGGGTCTTACCCCGATCATGCTCAAAAAACACACCTGGCGAACGATGTAACTGTGAAACAACCACACGCTCCGTGCCATTGATAACAAACGTGCCATGCTCCGTCATCAATGGGACTTCTCCCATATAGACTTCTTGCTCTTTTACGTCTTTAATGGCATGCGCTGCACCCGACTCCCGATCGTAATGCACCAAACGCAACTTAACCCGTAAAGGAGCCGCATAGGTGATACCACGCATCTTAGATTCTTTCACATCAAAAATAGGCTCGCCCAAACGATAACTCACATACTCAAGCGCGGCATAGCCAGATAAACTAACAATTGGAAACTCCGATGAAAAAACACCATGCAAGCCACTGGAACCAAGACGCTCCGATGCGCCATCTGCTTCTAGAAACTTGCGGTAAGAGTCCATCTGGATCGCAAGCAATGAGGGCACTTCAATTGCACTTAGAAGTTTGCCAAAATCTTTACGAATCCGCTTTTTCTCAGTATATGAGTAGGTTGAGCCCATGTGTAATACCTCTGTTGTGTCTGCGTGATCAACGACAAAGCGAAATAAAGGAAAAGCCGGCGATATTTATCATCACCGGCAATGAAACACACCTCTTTGTAACGGCAAATAGCCTACTTGATTTCAACCGTTGCCCCAGCGTCTTCCAGCTTTTTCTTGATTTCATCGGACAAGGCTTTAGCAACACCCTCTTTAACGGCTTTGGGTGCAGCTTCAACCAAATCCTTGGCTTCTTTCAGGCCAAGACCCGTGATTTCACGAACAGCTTTAATAACGTTGATTTTGTTCTCGCCAATGGATGCTAAAATAACATTAAATTCCGTTTTTTCTTCAACGGCAGCAGCGGCAGCAGCAGGTGCGGCAACAGCAACCGCACTCGCGGCGGTCACGCCAAACTTGTCTTCCATTGCTTTAATTAATTCAACAACATTCATCACGCTCATTTCTGAGATTGCTTCCAAAATATCTTCTTTACTTACGGCCATTTTCCAAAACTCCCACAATAAAATTTAATTGACTAAAAAGGTTAGGCTGCAGACTGTTTTTGATCATTAATAGCTGCCATGGTTCTAACCAGCTTCGCTATAGGCTCTGCCATTGTGCGCACCAATTTCGTTGCAGGTGCCAACATGACTGACATTAATTGAGCAATCGCTTCATCTCGCGTCGGCAAGCTTGCCAGTTGACTCAAACCTTCAGGTGGTAGCAACATTCTATCAATAGACAGTGCTTTCACTTTCAGTTTGTCATTCTTCTTGGAAAACTCTTTAAAAAGACGCGCAGCCGCGCCTGGATCTTCTTGCGAAAATGCCAGAAGTAGCGGCCCAACCAAGGTCTCTTGCATACAGGCGAACTGCGTTCCCTCAAGCGCTCTACGTGCCAGTGTATTACGCACCACACGCAAATAAACACCTGATTCACGCGCAGATTTCCGTAGCTCAGTTAACTGACCCACCGTTAACCCACTGTATTCAGCCGCAATGAGCGAAATTGCCTGATTTGCAACAAGCGAAACCTCATTCACAATGGTTTTTTTATCTTCTAACTTAAGTACCACGTTATTACCTCCAAGTCGGACATTGCCATTTCTCACTATACCCATTGGGTATAAATAAATAGCAACACCATTCCATTGGCATCACCATCTGCGTAGGTTAACGTCATTTGCATCGATCAGATGAAACATTAATCCTCTTAATGCTCCACAACCCTGTTCAATACTCAATCAGTTGATTAAGCAACCGCACCTACGGTCTATGACGGGCATTGGTATAAGCAAAGCCGCGTCAAATCCATGCACCACGCCATCACTGCCGTGGAATTTCAAGCACTACAAAGTCAAACCAGAAATATCAATGGTCAAGCCTGGGCCCATCGTCGTTGACATTGTCACTTTTTTGAAATAAACACCTTTCGCAGTATTCGGTTTTGCCTTTTTAAGGGCGCCCAATACGGCTATTAAATTTTCCAACACATCAGAAGACTGAAAATCGATCTTGCCAATGGCACAATGAATCACGCCAGCCTTATCTGTTCGATAACGAACCTGGCCCATTTTAGCGTTTTTAACGGCATTAGCAACATCTGTTGTTACCGTGCCATCTTTCGGATTCGGCATTAAGCCGCGCGGGCCTAATATTTGACCCAACTGTCCAACCACCCGCATGGCATCCGGGGTTGCCAACAAAATATCAAAGTCAATTTTGCCCGCTTTCACTTGCTCAGCCAAATCTTCCAATCCAACCAGATCTGCACCCGCGCGGGTCGCGGCCTCAACGTTACCTGCCGAGGTAAACACGGCAATCCGGACAGTGCGGCCACTGCCCTTTGGCAACACAATCGAGCCACGCACCACTTGATTGGATTTTCGGGGATCAACGTTTAAATTCACTGATAAATCAACGCTTTCTTTAAATTTTGCCGCTGGGATTTTCTTCAACAGTTCTAGTGCTTCTGCCGGAACATACACTTTATTGGGTGTCATCAATTCGGCAATTTTACTTTGTCTTTTAGTTAGCTTGCTCACCTTACACCTCCTCCGTTTCAATACCCATGCTGCGCGCTGATCCTGCAACGGAACGCATTGCGGCTTCCAGACTCCCTGCCGTTAAATCGACCATTTTCATTTTGGCAATTTCTTCTAGCTGTTTTCGGGTCAACTTACCTACTTTATTGGTATTAGGTGTGCTACTGCCTTTCGCAACTTTCGCAGCTTCTTTCACCAGATAAGAGGCGGGTGGCGTTTTGATGATAAAGGTAAACGAGCGATCTTCGTAAACCGTAATAACAACGGGTAACGGCTTACCTTGTTTCTCGGGTGTTTGCGTCTGCGCATTAAATGCCTTACAGAATTCCATGATATTCACACCTTGCTGACCTAATGCGGGGCCAACTGGCGGGCTGGGATTGGCTGCGCCACCCGTGATCTGCAGCTTGATAAAACCTTTTACTTTCTTTCTCGATGATGACATGTTTCACCTCATAATTTGGGTTCAAACGCTCTTCAGCTCCCCGTACGACATGATTGCAGGGCAATCTTTCAACCCAACTACTGCTTTCACACAAACAAAAACACATCCTCGCATCCAGAGAAACGCGCCAATGTCTTTAAACGCTATGCCTTTTCTACTTGATCAAACTGTAACTCAACTGGCGTTGACCGCCCAAAAATCAATACCGCTACACGCATTCTGTTTTTTTCGTAGTTCACTTCCTCAACCGCTCCGTTGAAATCAGCAAATGGGCCATCAATGACGCGAACCACTTCACCCACCTCAAACAAGATTTTGGGTTTTGGCTTCTCTGTGCTGTCCTGCATGCGCTGCAATATTCTATCAGCCTCTTTAGGGGTAATGGGTGCTGGTTTATCACTGGTCCCACCGATGAAGCCCAACACTTTTGGCGTAGACTTTACTAAATGCCATGTTTGATCATCCATCACCATGTGGACCAACACATACCCTGGAAAAAATTTACGCTCACTTTTTCGTTTCTGTCCTGCGCGCAATTCTACCACTTCTTCAGTGGGGACTAATATTTCACCAAATTTTTCGGCCACGTCATCCAAGCGGATACGTTCCTGAAGCGCTTGCATCACGAATTTTTCATAACCCGAATAAGCATGCACAACATACCAGCGCATTTTTGGTACAGTCTGATCTGTTGTCATTTCTAAAATCCCCGGAAAATGTTCATTATTAGCCTCGTTGCCCCGTTAGCCAGCCAATCAGCCAAACCAGAACACCATCCATACCCCATAATATCAAGGCTAAAATGATCACCATGCCACCGACCACTAACGTGGTCTGCACGGTTTCTTCTCTTGTTGGCCACACTACTTTGCGTAATTCCATTCGGGAATCCCGCAAAAACTCGACAACCCACTTACCTTTACGTGTTCTTGACGCAACAAACCCTGCCGCCACCAGAATGGCAAGCCAAACCAGCATGCGCAGAGGCATGGAAATGTGGCCATAATATAGATTACCGGCTATCCCCGCAAGGACTAAAACAAGCGCAAGCAACCACTTAAGCCAATCCAAGGGTGATTCTTCTGGCTGGCTCTCTCTTAGATTCACTATATTCGCTTTAGATTTCACGCTGTTGCTTCTCACTTTTTCTAAGCTCCAAGAGTTCAGGCCAGGAGGGAATCGAACCCCCAACCTGCGGTTTTGGAGACCGCCGCTCTGCCAATTGAGCTACTGGCCTAACTGTCAAGTGTTACTCGACTACTTTTGCAACAACACCCGCTCCGACCGTACGGCCACCTTCGCGAATCGCAAATCGCACACCCTCTTCCATTGCCACTGGCGCGATCAAGGTAATCACCAT
>MGYH01000049.1:0-3322 GCA_001801665.1 Gammaproteobacteria bacterium RIFCSPHIGHO2_12_FULL_45_12
ATGGTCTCGCCTCGCTTGATATGAGTGCGGGGCGATTTTGCTTGTTGGAAGTGAGGGGGGTTGAAGCATTGATTGGCGAATTAGCACGCTTGAATCCGGCGGAACTTCTGGTGAGTGAGGATTTTAGTCATCCAGCCTTACAGGGCTATCAAGCGGTTTATCGGCGTCGTGCGCCTTGGGCGTTTGATTTGTCCCTGTCCGAGAGATTATTGGCAGAACAAATGCAAACCAGGGACCTCGATGGATTTGGTTGTGAGGACATGCCGCTTGCAGTATCCGCGGCTGGCTGTTTATTGCAATATGCCAGAGAAACACAACGCGCTTCCATGCCGCATGTTCGTACAATACAGGTCGAACGGCGAGAGGATAGTTTGATTCTGGATGCGGCGACAAGACGGAATCTTGAGTTGCTAACTAATTTGAGCGGCGGTTGTGACCATACTATGGTGTCTGTTCTTGATCACACACGCCTTGCCATGGGTAGCCGCTTGTTGAAACGCTGGTTAAACCGTCCTTTGCGGCAAATGAGTGTGCTGGCATCGCGCCAGAAAAGTATTCACCAATTAATAGCAGATCATGCCTATCAACCTTTGCAATCTACCTTGAATGGGGTGGCGGACCTTGAACGCATTTTATCGCGTGTGGCATTAAAAACGGCACGGCCGCGTGATTTGATTGCCTTGCGCGAAACGTTGCGGCGCCTACCGGTTTTGCAACAGCAATTGCACGGATTCACGGCCGAGGCGCTGCAAAATATCAAACACGATCTGGGTGAATTTCCCGACATATTAACATTGTTAATGCAAGCCATGATTGATAATCCACCCGTGACCATTCGAGATGGCGGCATGATAGCGCGAGGTTATGATGCGCAGCTAGATGAATTACGGGCGATGAGCGAACATGCTGGCGAGTATTTGATGGCGCTTGAGGAACAAGAAAAAAAGCGCACCGGCTTGTCGACCTTAAAAGTGGGTTATAATCGCGTACATGGTTACTATATTGAAATTAGCCGCTTGCAGGCAGCCGACATTCCGGCAGATTATATTCGACGTCAAACGTTAAAAAATACGGAACGATTTATTACCCCTGAATTGAAAGCGTTTGAAGATAAAGCATTGAGTGCGCGTGATCGTGCGCTTGCGCGTGAAAAGTATTTATATGACGCCTTATTAGAAAAATTGCTGCCGTCTGTTTACCCTTTGCAATGTTCGGCAAACGCGCTTTCGGAATTAGACGTGTTATGCAATTTTGCGGAACGTGCCGTGCACTTGAACTGGTGCTGCCCACAGTTAACCGATGTGCCAGGCATTCACATTCAGGCGGGGCGGCATCCTGTCATTGAATCTGTTTCAGGCCAGGCATTTGTGCCAAATGATATTGATCTGGATAGCAAGCGGCGAATGTTAATGATTACTGGCCCTAATATGGGCGGTAAATCAACCTATATGCGACAAACCGCTTTAATTGTTTTACTGGCACACATCGGCAGTTTTGTGCCAGCCGCATCAGCGATGATTGGGCCGGTTGACAGGATATTTACACGCATTGGTGCGGCGGATGATTTAGCCAGCGGCCGTTCCACGTTTATGGTTGAGATGACTGAGACCGCTAATATTTTACATAATTCCACGGCAAACAGTTTGGTGTTAATGGATGAAGTGGGTCGTGGTACGAGTACGTTTGATGGTTTGTCGCTCGCCTTTGCATGCGCGCATTATCTGGCTCAAAGAATGGGGCCTTATACTTTGTTTTCAACGCATTATTTTGAGCTGACATCGCTCGCGGAGGATATGCCAGTTGTGAAAAATGTGCATCTGGAAGCGGCAGAACATGGCGATAAAATTATTTTTCTGCATACCGTGCAATCGGGTCCCGCGAATCAGAGTTATGGGATTCAGGTGGCGCAGTTAGCAGGTGTGCCGCGTTCAGTCATTGAGCGGGCAAAAGAAAAATTGCAGTTGCTGGAAGAGCAGGCATATCGCCCTGTGGCAGCCGATGGTGTGAAACTGGCGCAGCAAGATTTATTTGCCAGCAGGGAAAAAGGGCATCCGGTGATAGCAAGCTTGCAAGCCCTTAACCCTGACCAGTTGACCCCCAAAGAAGCATTGGAATGGCTTTATCAGTTGAAGGCTCAGGTGTGAAATGTCAACAGCCCCTATTTTTGGCATGGTTCTCCCCGTCAGATGGCAGCGTAACAACGTTCGATGGATTGCTGGGTGATTTGTTTTAGTTCTGTGAGTGTTTCGTTGCTGCAATTAAGGGGCGGCAACCAATAGAGCGTGTTACCAAGCGGGCGCAATAAGGCGCCTAATGCCATGGCTTTTTGGGAAACCAAAAATCCGATGCGCGGATGGTTTTCAGAGGGCATGAGATCAGCCGCCATGATGCCGCCAATGCCTCTGATATGGCTAAGTTTGCCGGTTTCACTCGCAATTTCCTGCATGTATTGACGCATTTGTGCTTCCATTTGAGTTACCTGATGGCAAATGTTTTCTTGCGTCATTATTTCAAGGACTTCAAGCGCCACACTGGCAGCCAAGGCATTTCCGGAGTATGTATGTGAATGAAGAAAAGCTTTACCCGTCTCGTAATCCGCATAAAAAACGTCATAAATGGAAGGACGTGTCATGACCACACTAAGCGGCAGCCAGCCTGATGTTAATCCTTTTGACAGGCATAGCATGTCAGGTTCAATGTCGGCGTGATGGCAGGCTAGCCATTTTCCCGTTCTACCTATTCCTGTCATGATTTCATCGGCAATCAGGTGGATGTTGTGTTTCAGGGTCCATGCGCGCAAACGTTTCAAAAAATCCTGGCTGTATAGTCTCATGCCCCCCGCGCCTTGTATGATGGGTTCAATCAGAATGGCGGTGGTGGTTTTGCGCAGGGGCTGTAATTGCGTTTCAATCGCTTGCCAATGCGCTTCACAGTCATGCCAGAGTGGATCCTGTGTGCTTGCGACATAGGGTAAAGGCGAAATAAAGTGAGTGTTGAATAAGGCCGATTCATAAGGTTTGCGATAGAGTCCGACATCGCTGACACTCAATGCGCCGAGTGTCTCACCATGATAAGCATTTTCAAGGGCAATGAAATGCGTGCGCTTGCTTTCCCCTTTTATTTGCCTGAGATGCAAGCTCATTTTCATGGCAATTTCAACCGCCGATGAACCATCACTGGCATAGAAGGCTTTCGTGAGTGAGGGAGACAGTTTTGCCAGTTGTTCCGACAGGTTCACAATCGTTTCATGGGTGGTGTTGGCTAGAATGACATGTTCAAATTTATCAAGCTGACGGAGTAGCGCCTGTTTTAATTGGGGATG
>MGYH01000049.1:3332-5135 GCA_001801665.1 Gammaproteobacteria bacterium RIFCSPHIGHO2_12_FULL_45_12
CTTGAAGACTTCGTAATCTTTCATTTGTGAACAGGGGTGCCAGACATGTTCAAGGTCACGTTGAATTAAGCGAGTCGTTGTTGGGTCGTGCATGCGGTGAACCTTGATTTGGTAAAGGGTTGACTGATTTTAAAAGCTAACATATATTTTGTGCTACAACAATCTTGAAAAGAGAGCAATATGACGACGTTGAAATGGGATTTTACGCGAGCTAATGATTTGTATTCATTGCCCTTTATGGAGTTAATGTTTGAGGCGCAAACGGTTCACCGGCAGCACTTTGAACAAAATGAGATGGAGCTTTGCACCCTGTTAAGCATTAAGACGGGTGCGTGCCCGGAAGATTGTGCCTATTGTCCCCAAAGCGGTCATTTCGAGACAGGTCTTGCAAAAGAAAATTTATTAACAGTTGAGACAGTCCTTGAAGAAGCTAAACGCGCCAAAGCCAATGGCGCCACCCGTTTTTGTATGGGGGCGGCGTGGCGTCATCCGCCCAAAAAACAATTTCCCAAGGTGCTTGAAATGATTGCGGGCGTAAAAAAAATGGGAATGGAAGCCTGTGTGACGCTGGGAACGCTGGATGAACAGCAGGCAAAGGCACTGCATGAGGCGGGACTGGATTATTATAATCATAATCTGGATACCTCGCCTGATTACTATCAGGAAATTATTACCACACGGACATACCAAGAGCGACTGGATACGCTTCAGCATGTGCGAGCCGCGGGAATCAATGTGTGTTGTGGCGGCATTATTGGAATGGGTGAAACGCGGGAGGATAGAATTGAATTACTGGTGCAGTTGGCCAATTTGCCAACGCCCCCTGAAAGCGTGCCAATTAATCGGCTGGTGCCGGTAAAGGGTACGCCGCTTGAGAAGGTTGAGGTGATCGACAATATTGAGTTTATTCGTACCATTGCAACCGCGCGATTGATGATGCCCGCTTCCATGATCAGGTTGTCTGCTGGCAGGGATACCATGTCAGAGGAAATGCATGCCTTGTGTTATATGGCAGGTGCAAATTCCATCTTTTATGGAGAAAGATTGCTGACCTCGCAAAATGCGGAAACGGATCAGGATTTAAAATTATTGGAAAAGCTTGGCATGCATGCCAAGTCACGTTGTCAATCAGCAGAGGTTGCCTGATGTCTGTCAAGGTCGGGATGAGATGAGTGTGTCGGCTGTGTACGCGCGTTACTGTCAGCGGATAAAAGAAAAAAACGCGGCTGAGTCGCTCACTCGACAGCGTTTTGTGGTGAATCGGGTGACTGACAATCAGGTAGAGGTGAATGGTCAGTCTTTATTGAGCTTTTGCAGTAACGATTATCTGGGTTTGGCGCAACATCATGAGGTGATGCAAGCATCGATTGAAGGCGTCAAACGTTATGGACTGGGGAGTGGGTCTTCGGCGCTGATCTCAGGCCACTCTCCGGCGCATGAGCGGCTGGAGGCGGTTTTTTCCAAGGTGTTAAAACGGGAAAAAACACTGCTATTTAATTCCGGTTATCATGCCAATTTAGCGATCCTCACCTGTTTTGCAAACCGGCATGCCATCGTGATTGCCGATAAGGCATGTCATGCCTCCATGATGGATGGTGCGGTATTATCTCGTGCGACTTGTCTACGTTATCGACATCAGGATAGTGAACAGGCTGAACGGCTGCTGGAAAAATATCGCGATCATCCTGTCATCTTGATGACTGAAAGTGTGTTCAGTATGTCAGGTGATCGGACAGATTTAAAAAAATGGTCACAATTGGCTGATCAATATCAGGCGTTACTGGCGGCAGCGCTGTGCTATAA
>MGYH01000049.1:5184-5312 GCA_001801665.1 Gammaproteobacteria bacterium RIFCSPHIGHO2_12_FULL_45_12
CTGAAACCACCGCGCCCATACTTCCCAGTGATTTTCCAAATGGCACCATCAGACAAGGCACGGCTTGCTGTGTCAAAACAGTATCAAGCACACCAAACCCATGCGCGTCATCCACCACCAGTAACGCC
>MGYH01000050.1 GCA_001801665.1 Gammaproteobacteria bacterium RIFCSPHIGHO2_12_FULL_45_12
CCTGGCGCACAATAGGTTCCCGCCTGCGCGGGAATGACACTTCAAGGGGGAATGACACTTCGAATCGTACATTTTAATCAAATCTGATTTTTATAATTTAATAATTCGCAAAATATCGTGAAATGTCTGATCTTATGTTGTAATTTACTTATTTTGGTTTAGCGTTTATTCCACGGATTTTTGGGCGTGACAGTGACTATAATTGATTTGGCTGATGACTCAGGTTGTTCAACGCCTTTAGCCATTCTGTCCATTTCGCTTTTTATTTCCGCATACATTTGTTTGTAGATTATATTTGGCTTAATTTCTACTGATGATCGACCAAAAAAACTATCAGGCGTTCTGTATCTATATTCTTTTTCATATATATTGCTTCGAGACCCTCGAAATCCTTCTTCAACCATATCGACATGTAGTGATCTTGTATACCCTTTGACCTCTACTTCTCGCTTCACCCTGGGTTCTGCTTTAATCGCGTCAACCAATTTTTTGAGTAAAGAAGTATCAAGTTTATCTTGTTCCGCCTCATTCATCGCAACTCCCCTCATAAAGGGGAATCTTTTTTTGTCCCATTTGTATTGAGGATGACGTTTGCTAAAACGTGGTTCGGATAAATTTAATATTTCTACCAATTTCTCAGTTTTTCTAGGCGAAAGAAATTCCCTAGACATACCGCCGAAATAATAAATAGGCGGCTTGATTATGGATGGAAAAGGTAATCTGTCCCACCGTTTCCCAATAAGTTTTCCAATTCCAATTTTTCTCACATCATTTAGGTCGTATCGTTGTTCAGAAATATGTCCGGTGATCTCATCTTTTTTCAATAAAAGGACATAGGATATTAGAGACGGCTTATTATTGATGAATACAAATACGGTATCCGTCTGATCCCTATCCTTATCACTACACGTTTTCTTAAATAGAATATTCTGCATATCTTTATCAGGATAATCCGACATGAGTATCACACCTGAATAAGTATTTTTTTCAGGTACAAGTAGCGATTCACGGTATTTTTTTCCCATCTCAATTTCTTGCTCTAACGGTTTTGCGCGTACTGTGTTGCATCCAAGCAAGGTTACCCTCTTAATAACAGCATGGTCTGCAAGCAAATCAACAATTTGGCTAACACTTTTTTCAGCGATAGATTCAGAACCAATACTGGTATGGCCTAGCAGCACCAAATTGAGGTGACCGTTACCGCCTTGATATTTCATAATATCATCTAGCAATCGATTCAAATTCATGGCGCTTATATGTAATGTTTTTCCTTTTCTTGCAGGCGCATTCGCATAAACGGCGAACGAATCTCTTATTTCACTACAATCATAATGACCATCTCCAGTCACGACGACGTGGACTATGTTTGGTAGCAATTTTTCAAGCACAGCTTGGAGTGGATAATGGGGAGGGAAGTGCTTAATAAAATCATAATCAGTCATTAGGATTTTTTCAGGGTCTAGTGTATCAATCACAAACGATTTATATTGATCGTCAATATGCGCCAGGTTTTTTGGATTCTGTCTAACGACCTCCAAACTAAATTCTCTGTATTGATCGCTGTTAAATGATGCGCCTAAGGTTTTGACAATATAGTCAATCATATCATGGCGTTGCTTGATGCTTTCCGAGCATATTTCAGGATCCCAGCGTTGAGTAGGAATATCTTTTATAAATTCTCCTTTTTTTCGTACGGCAGTTAAGCAAGCTATTTTATATTCCTGTGACGTTAATAAAATACTCTCATCGGAATAAATATGAGCTTTACGATTTCTCAAAATACACTTTAATTCAACCCATTTATCCTGATTGACAAGTTCAGTTAAAATATCATGCCGCATGTCAGACGGGGTGCCTCTAAATAAACTATCGCTAAAATAATCTTTAACTATCGCTCGGATAAGACTCCTGTATTCTTCCTCTGTTAATGAGGTTGTTTGTTTGTAGCATTGAAGGAATGGCATAGCTCGTAAGGCTTGATAAGGAGAGTGAATACCTGCTTTAAACACGCTGTGGCTTAGATACTGCTTTGGTATATATTTAAATGAATTTGTATAATTTGTATTTAGTCGTACTAAAGCATCACAAAATGCATGGGTAAATAATTTTTCAGAAACTCCTTTTAAAAGATCTATATCATCTAATGCAAATGACTGCCATGCTTTGATTACCTCTTTAAATTCATCACGATCCAAAAATGCTTCTGGAACATATACAAGCGCATGAATGTCGCCTTGAGCTGCCTTTAATGATATTTCTTCATTTCGCCTTGATACAGGAATATATTGGATAGCGGTTGGCTTCTGAATGACAGCTTGTAAGTAAATTTTGTTAAATTGCTCATCGGTTAAATTGATGGCTTTATAATCTTCTAAATGTTGTAATGCATCGCCATCTTGTCTAACCCATTCTAAGCAAACATCAAAATCCAGCCTATCTTTTGGGATTAATAATGGTTCTGCAACTTGGCTTAAACTTTTAGAATCTTCATCACCAATACCCATGGCTTTTCTCCGCCCTCGTAACCATCTCATTCTATTGATTTTTATTTATGATTTGTTGTAGTTTTATATCTATATTGTAGCACATTCAAGGGTGGTTAATCGACCCTATTAACACCCTATTAACGCGCGGGTTGCGAAACAGCATCCGGTGCTGGCTCGGCCTCCAGGGTGTCGGCAATTAACAGGTACATGGCGGGCACGACAAACAAGGTGAATAAGGTACCAATTGATATGCCTGTTGCAATGACAAGCCCAATATTATAGCGGCTTAAAGCACCCGCACCGCTTGCGAGAATCAGAGGGATGACACCTAACACCATGGCGGCGGTTGTCATTAAAATAGGACGAAAGCGAACTTGTGCCGCCATTTCAATGGCTTCCCGTTTGTTTTTTCCTTGTAACTGTAAATCATTAGCGAACTGAACAATCAAAATGCCATGTTTACTAATTAATCCAATTAACGTCACCAATCCAACTTCAGAATATATATTAAGACTGGCGCCACCGACATTTAAACTGACAAACAACATGGCGCCACAAATTGACATGGGCACACTAATTAATACAATGAGAGGGTCACGAAAACTTTCAAATAAAGCAGCCAATGCCAGAAAAATGACAATCAACGCAAAAAAGAAGGTTGCTATCAATGAGGATCCTTCTTGAATAAACTGCCTTGATTGCGCCGCGTAATCGATACTGTAACCTTGCGGCAATATTTGATTTGCAATCCTGCTCAAGGTATCAAGTGCCTCGCCCATCGTAATGCCAGGCAAGGCAACGGCTGAAATGGTGGTGGAATTAAGCTGTTGAAAATGATTAATTGATTCAGGTACGATGGTTCGCTTCAACGTTGCCACGGTTCCAAGTGGCACGGCGGTACCTGACCTGGTTTTAACATAATAAGTTAACAGCTTGCTGGCATTGATTCGTTCCTGCCGTACCACTTGGGGAATCACCTGATAAGATCGACCGGCATAATTAAAATAATTAAGATAATTTTCACTTAATGACGCACCCAGAATATTCCCTAAGTCTTGCATGTCAAGACCGAGCTCAGATGCCTTATCTCTGTCTAATTGAACTGTCGTTTGCTGTTGATCAATTTTAAGGTCTGGATCAATGTAAGCAAATATACCACTTTGATAGGCTAGATCCAGCACGTTTTGCAGGACAATATTCAAACGGTTAAAATCATCGGTTGTTTTAATGACAAATTGAATGGGTAATCCACTGCCGCCACCGGGTAAGGAAGGCAATTGAAATGCTGCGATTTTTGCGCCCGCGATGCTATTCAATTTTTTTTGAATAATTGGTTGTAACTCGTTGGTTGTTTTAGTGCGTTTGTCCCACGGGGTAAAAACCATGCCAACCAGACTCGTGTTTAAACCATTCGCACCGTCAATCTGAAATATATGCGCTGTTTCGGTATAGTGTTTGTAAATATTATAAACCTGTTTTGAATATAGCTCGGTTTGTAATAAGGCGGCATTGGCAGCCGCGGTGACTTGGGAAATGATAATACCCTGATCTTCCTGTGGGGCTAATTCAGACCTTGAGGTAATAAATAAAAAATAATTGCTGGATAAGATAATGGCGGCAAAAACAGCGACCACATTTAAAAAATCTAGCGCATGATGCAAAGTATATTGGTATGACTTTTCTAATTTCGAAAATGCCTGATTAAATAAGGTAATAAATTTATTTTTTTCTCCAACAGAAGGTTTTAAAAACCTTGAACACATCATGGGTGACAGTGTCAAAGCAATGACAGCAGAGACAGTCACAGCCCCAGCCAGCGTGAAGGCAAATGACGTAAATAAGGCGCCTGTCAACCCGCCCATAAAACCAATGGGCGCATAGACGGCAATTAAAACAACGGTGATGGCAATAATGGGATTTGCTAATTCCTGCGCGCCAATCAGGGACGCTTGCAGCGGGCTTTTGCCTTCATCCATATGGCGTTCAACGTTTTCAACCACAATGATGGCGTCATCAACCACGAGACCAATGGCCAGCACTAATGCCAGCAACGTTAATAAATTGATAGAATAGCCCAGCACTAACATGACAAAAAAGGTCCCAATAATGGAAAGCGGAATGGCAATGAGTGGAATAATAACGGAACGTAGTGATCCTAAAAAAATAAAAATAACGATTGAAACGATAGCAAATGCCTCAAAAAGGGATTTCATGACTTCCTGAATGGAACTGTCAACGTATTGACTGGCATCATAAACAATATTGGCATTTAATCCTTGTGGTAATTGTGTTTGAATAGATGGAAAAATTTCCTTGATAGCATCAATGACGGTTAACAGATTGGCAGCGGGTGCCACCTGAATACCAATGTATACGGCGGTTCTTCCATCAAAACTAACAGAAGTATTGTAATTTTGCGCCCCCAAATCGACGGTGCTGACGTCTTTTAACCGAACAATGGCGCCATTCTCTGATTTAATAATTAAATTTTTAAATTGATTGGTATCAGTCAATCCCGTATTGGCTGTCAGATTCTCCACAAACATGTTGCCATCGGTTCGCCCAACAGCAGAAATAAAGTCATTGTTAAGCATTGAGGCTGCAATATCCCGAGCCGACAACTGATAGGCTGCCATTTTGATAGGATTTAACCAAGCGCGTATGGCAAATTGCCGATTACCTAAAATTTGCGCCTGTTGAACACCATTGATGGCCTGTAATCTTGGCTGTACCACCCGGATTAAATAATCGGTTATTTTGTTAATCGCTAGGGTATCACTATAAAAGCCTATGTACATGGAATCAATTGTCTGACCAACCGATATGGTCATGACGGGTACTTGGGAGCTTGTAGGCAATTGATTCGTGACGGCAGTAATTTTAGTATTAATGTCGGTCAGGGCTTTCAGTGGGTCATAATTTAATAACAAATTCACATTAATGGTGCTTGTCCCTTGCGTACTGCTTGATGTCATGTAATCAATTCCGCTTGCCTGCGCAATTGAATTTTCGAGTGGTGTTGTAATGAAACCAGCCACAACGGCTGGATCAGCACCCGTATAAGTGGTGGTCACGGTTACCATGGCATTTTGCGTAAAAGGATATTGCATAACAGGCAACAAGCCAATGGAGCGTAATCCTAGCGTTAGAAATAGTAAACTGACAACCGTTGCAAGAACTGGCCGCTTGATAAATAGATCGGTAATCTGCATGGCAACTATCCTTGATGTTGATTCGTGACAGCGGGATCAGGATTATCAGACGGCTGAACTGTATTATTGATCGCAATTCGACTGCCATTTTTTAACTTTAATTGCCCACTGGTGACGATGATGTCACCCTCTTTTATACCTGATAGAATGCTTGCCTGATCACCGCGGGTCAGACCGACTGTGACAAAAATCTGGTGAGCCGTTAAGGTGGATGGTTGGCCCTCTTCTTCCGGGACTCCTTTTACGACATACACAATATCACCATAGGGATTATAGGTCACGGCACTCTGAGGCACGGTAATCAATGAGCGTGGTTTAGCGGTTGTAACGTTGACATTAACAAACATGCCAGGAACCAAAATTTGTTTATGATTTGGAATGGTTGCTTCAATTTCAACATTGCGAGTTGAAATATCCACCATGGGGTCAATGGTGGTAATTTTTCCGCTAAATGTTTTGCCAGGAAAAGCGTCCGTTGTAAAGGTAATGATATCGCCTGTTTTAAGGTGGGGCAGCGTTTGCTGCGGCATATAAAAGTCCATAAAAATCGGGTCAAGATTTTGCAGGGTCACGATGTTATCGCCCGGATTTAAATATTGACCAGGGTTCACTTTGGATATGCCAAGCCGCCCTGAAAACGGCGCTTGAATGGCTAGTTTATCCACAATGGCCTGTTGCTCCGCAACTTGTGCATTGAGACTTTTAAGATTTTGTTCGTCCGTATCAATTTGTTGTTTGCTAACGGCATGCACTCGATATTGCGCTTTATCGCGTGTATAGGTTATTTTTGCCAATTCTGCGTTTGCTTGTAATGCGTGTAATTGAGCAATATTAGAATCTGCATTTTGCTGAATCAATCTGTCTCCCTGTTTTACATAGGAACCTGGTTTAAAATAAATAGTTTGTATCATGCCGGCTAATTGTGCGGTGACATTCACACCTAAGGTTGTTCTCAAGCTTCCGACGACTTGTTGTTGCGGCTGCCAGGTTGAGTAAACCGCTTTTCCTGTTGAAACCGTTACCACGGGATTCCCATGCGATGAAAAATAAAGATTCATTAGAAGATGGCTGATTCCCTTGTAAATAAAAATGCTTCCAAATAACAGGCCGACAACCAGCAGCATGATTCGCATGGGTTTGCTTAATTGCTGGAATTGTTTAATCACTTTTTTCATGTTTTCTCTTTATCCTTTTGATGTGTTTGATTCCACCAGCCGCCGCCTAATGCCTGAAACAGTGCGGCTGTATCGGCATACCGCGCAGCTTGCGCCTGAATGCGTGCTAAACTGGTTTGCTGATATTGTATTTCCGCCGTTAATAAATTGAGATAATCTACACCGCCCAATCGATATTGCGCTTTGGTCAGGACAAAATTCTGATAAGCAGAACGCTCAGACAACTTATTGGCTTTAAAATTTCTGGCATCCGTTTCGATGGCGCGCAAACTATCGGCAACATTTTGAAATGCCTGCAACACTGACTGTCGATAGGCCGCCATTGCTTGGTCGAAGGCCGCGATCGCTGCGCGTCGCGTCGCCCGCAAGGAGCCGCCCTGAAAGATGGGCTGTATTATCTCCCCCCCCCAACTCCAGACCTTGTTGTTGCCCTGAAATAATGAGCCGGGTGTGGATGCTGACCAACCCTCATTAGCCGTCAGATTGAATTTGGGAAACAAATTGGCTGTTGCCACACCAATTTCTGCGCTCGCGGCATGTAATAAGGCTTGCGCTGCGCCTATATCAGGTCGTTGCTTAACTAGATTGGAGGGCATACTGACCGGAATTTTGTCAGGTAAGCGTAATTTTTCCAGATATATTTTAGGCAGTGATTGGCTGGGGTAGTCACCTACCAGTGTTGATAAGGTATGTAAGGCCTGGGACAGCGAGTTTTGCAAGAGCGGCAAGGTGGCACGCGTTTGCTCCAGTAACGTTTGCTGTGATAAGACATTTACCTTTGACACGGCACCCAGTTGATATTGTTGTTGAATAATATTTAACTGCGTTTCCTGGCCATGAATTAATTTTTGGGTAATACGAATTTGTTCTTCCAGTGAAGCAACGCTTATCGCACTGGTTACAATATTTGCCGTTAATGTTAAATGCGCTGCCATTAACTGAAATGCGGCATAATCAACCTGGGCTTTCAATGATTCGAGCTGACGACGGTTGCCGCCAAAAAAATCAAGCGTATAAGAAACATTGACAGTGGCATTAAATAAATTAAAAATACTACTTGACGCTAAATCCCCAATACTGTTTCCTGCAAATCGTTGTCGTTGACCTAATCCCACTGCACCAAAAGCGGGATACATCAAATTGCCAACCTGGGCATGGTAGCTTTCTTCAGACTGCCTGAGTGAAGCCTTGGCAGCCGCTAAATTTGGACTATTTGCTAACCCCGCTTCGACCAGGCGCGTGATCTCGCGGGAATGAAACAAATACCACCAATCGGCAGGAATGCGTTTATTCGTGACAAATTGCTGCGATTTTCCGGCACTGCCCGCGCCTGTCACGCTCACGGTTTTAGGGGGCAAGGGGGTCTCAGTATAACGTTTGGTGATGGGTGCGGCTGGCGCATGAAAATCTGGCCCAAGCATACAGCCTGACAAAAGGGCAGAAACGCCTGAAAAGTATACAAAATGCCTCAATTTTTGAAGAAAATCCATTTATTTCATCATCCTAGAAGCTAATAAACATGCTAGGTCAGATGGGTAAAAATAGCAAGAAACAATCATTTCTTGCCAGGAAGGCTGTACTTATGCAACATTACATTCTGGATTGCTTCGTCGCACAAAACGCTCCTCGCAACGACGATTCTGCTCCAAAAATAATTTATGCAACAACGCTGATTGCGAAAGCATTAAATGTCAGCATTGCCAAAATTACTCGCGGATCAAATGAACTAAAACGCTTACCAGAAGCAACCCTCCCAATCCTGAAAGAATCACTGAGCATGATATGAGCCGCCTCAAACTCAAACAGATTATTTTTCCACTTTTACTCGTCCTGTACGAGATATCCACCTATTTATCCAACGATATGTATTTACCTGCGTTACCGGATATGATGCGTGATTTGCATATTACGACACAGCAAGTGCAATTAACCTTGATGATCTGGTTTGCAGGTCTCGCCTGTACGCCACTTATTTTTGGCGCGCTGTCAGATCGCTTTGGACGTCGTCCGGTTTTATTGCTGGGTGGATTGGTCTATGTCATTGCTAGTGCCGCCTGTGCGCTCGCCACTGACTTTACATTTTTATTATGGGTCCGGTTTATTCAAGGTTGTGCCATCCCAACCATGATGGTGGCGGGCTATGCCAGCATTCATGAATTATATGATCATAAGGAAGCCATCAACATTCTTGCGCTTATGAGTGCCATCACCATTCTCGCTCCTGCGTTTGGGCCACTCTTGGGCGCTATCATTTTGTATGTTGCCAACTGGCGTGATATTTTTTGGGTCATTACCATCTGGTCTTCTCTGACACTGATTTTTTTATTTTATTATATGCCAGAAACACATGCACCCGCTTTACGTCACCCCATCCAGCTACCCGTCTTGTTTAAAAGTTACTGGCGGGTCATTACGAACAAAGCGTATATGCTACAAATGTGTATCTTGGGCTGCCTGTTTGGCGGCTTTATTGTCTGGATTTCTTCAGGCTCGCTACTCGTCATGGAAAGCTTTCATTTTACCGCCATGGAATATGGCCTGTTTCAGATTTTTGTCTTTGCATTTTACTTTATCGGCAATCTATTAGTTGATCCGTTAATGGATACCTTAGGCATTGATCTGTTAATACGTTTGGGGTTAAGCATCGGTATGCTGGGTGCAATTTTCATGTCCGTGTTTGCTGTGCTTTTTCCGCAGAATATTTACCCTTACATTTTGGCACTTTCCTTTTTTTCATTTGGAACCGCGCTATGCTTTGCACCGCTTAATCGCATGATTATTGAAGCGAGTGATGAACCGATGGGGATACGTGTTGCCTTTTTTACGGTGTTCTTAATGCTGGCACTGGCCATTGTCAGTTATATTGGCGCCCATATATACAATGGTACCATCCTTTCCGTCGCACTGATTACCACCCTTTCCATGCTGACCGCCTGTCTATTAAAACGTTTTACACCAAAGTCGCCGCCACAGGATGAGATGGAAGCCATTTCATAGCCACGATCTTTTTGCAAATTATTAAATTATGAAAATCAGATTTGATTAAAATGTACAATTTGAAGTGTCATTCCCGTTTGAAGTGTCATTCCCGTTTGGAGTGTCATTCCCGCGCAGGCGGGAACCCATTTTGAATAGGCGACAGAAGTAAAATTAGAATAGGTTCCCGCCTGCGCGGGAATGACATAGTTAATAGGGAATGACACAGTTAATAGAGAATGACATAGTTAATAGATTTAAAATTAAAAAATTCCCCAAATGATCGTGGAAATGTCAGATGAAAGATAAAGAAATCTGCATTTTTAATACCCCTGAACTCACTGATATGTTTCTAATTCAGGCGGTTGAGTAAGCATGTGCGCCTGCGCCAACCAGCTTACCCTGATTGACTATCAAATATTCCTCACGAATGGGCCGTCCTTCAAACCAGCATTCCAGTATCTCTCTTGTACCGGCTGCATAACGTGCTTGAGCAGACAAGCTTGTCCCTGACACATGGGGTGTCATGCCATGCCTTGGCATGGTACGCCAGGGATGATCCGCGGGGGCTGGCTGTGGGTACCATACATCCCCTGCGTAACCCGCTAATTGGCCGCTTTGGCATGCGCGCACAATGGCTTCATCCTCACAAATCTTGCCGCGTGCCGTATTAATTAAATAAGCACCACGCTTCATTTTTTGTAATAATGAGTCATTAAATAAATGTTCCGTTTCAGCATGCAGGGGGACATTGATCGTGACGACATCACACGTTGGCAGCATGGACGGCAGGTCAGCGTGATAAGTCAGCCCGAGTTCCCGCTCAACGGCTTCAGGTAAACGATGACGATCCGTATAATGCAGCTTAACATCAAATGCCTTAAGACGCTTCATGACAGCCATGCCAATACGACCTGCGCCCAGCGAACCGACCACCATTCCTTCCAAATCATAAGAATTTTTAACGCAATCGGCAATATTCCACCCGCCTTGCACGACATATTGATAAGAAGGAATGTAATGACGCACCAGCGACAGCATTAACATCACTACATGTTCAGACACACTGATACTGTTGGAATAAGTGACTTCAGCGACCGTGATATGGTGCTTGATGGCTGCCTGCAAATTCACATGATCCGAGCCAATGCCTGCTGTAATGGCAAGTTTTAAGCGTTTCGCCTTTGCGATTCGTTCGGGTGTTAAATAGGCAGGCCAAAATGGTTGCGATATCACGATATCGGCCGCAGGCAGAGCTCTTTCAAAGACTGAATCAGGGCCCTCTTTATCCGAGGTGACGGTGAAAGTGTGTCCAAGGGTGGTCAGATAAGGTCTTAATCCAAGCTCACCACTCACGCTTCCCAAAAGCTGTCCGGGTATAAAATCCACGGCACGTGGTTGAGGTAAGGTTTGCCCATCTGGGTAACGCTTGATATCAGGTAAGGTATCACGTAAAAATGAATCCGGGTAACCGGTAACTGGATCATCATATAAAACACAAAGAATATTCGCCATCAATAACTCCTTTAAGATTATGCACACCTTGAAAATAAATTATCTGCTCATTGGAAGCTCAATTGCTACTCTTCCAGCGATATATCGCACTAACGGGTTATAACGCCCCCCACTTTCTCAGTCATCGCTTGCGTGATTGAACCCGTTGCCGTTGACGCCAAAACGATACCAAGCCCTTGGTTTGCTGCTGCATAAGCAAATATGCCAATATTAGACAGATTACCGACAGCCTTAAAACCGGCACCTGTCTTACGCCATGTTTTAGCTTCTAGGATGGCGGCCATTTGTTTTGATAAAAAAGAAATCGTGCTTAATGTTTTTTCCACCATAAACAAAGTGCCGGTCTCAACGGCTGCTTGATACATTGCATTAAAACAATCACCCGTTTTTTGCAATTCATCATATTTGCTCCACTTCATGCCAAATAAGGTGCCGTAATAAAAACATTGCGTTAACGTGTTTGCCATGCACGCTGGCATTCCGTTTTGCACGGCAACGTTAACAAGGACATTTGTTGCACCACGAATCAACCCATGATTTGCCGCGCTCATGATCGTGCCAATGGAATCATCCGGATGACTCAAGTCATCCTTTCCAGTCACGTCCCATGGCAGGAATTGGGGATAATCATGACCCAATTTTTTTACTTCTTCGGACTTCAAAAAAGCATTAGGCAGAACATGATGATACTCCCCTATCACATAAGGAACACCTGTTTGATTAGCAACAGACATAATTTCATGAAAACTATGAAAACCACCGCCGGTTAAAATCCCAATATTAGAACTGACATATTCCTTTAATTCTTCCGAATTTAATTTTGTAACAATTCTTGCTTGTAAAATGGCAGACCCAATGTGACCGGATGGCCCAGCAACAAAAGGGAGATGATATGTATCAAGTGCTTTAACCCATGGATTCGCTGCATTTGGTGCAAAAACACCTATTACATTTTGATGTAATTCAGTTTCACCTAGGCCAACACATTTTATCTGATCTGCAATGCCCACTGTCGTGGTCAACTCCCCACCTTGTGGATTCACTTTAATGCGAATATGATTAAAAAGTTCATTGCTAAATAAGACACGAATTAACCTGTCCTTCTCAGCGCGCCAATCAGGGTCGTCCGATTGATACGCCAGTTTGTCAAAAATGGATTGCATGAAAATATGATGAATATGCAAAATTCTCGGCAAATTAATGTGAGTCTTTTCAGATAAGGCATTAATAAGCGTTTGAATAAAATGAGACTGCGAAGGACAAAAATTGATAACTCCGCCCAGCTTGCCAAAATGAGTATCGGTATAAAGCTGCTGAATCACCTCATCCGTTACAATGGTTTTTGACTGCAGCAATTTTTCATTAACGGGATGCGTTAATAGGTCAATGATACTTAAGGAAACCTTATGTATTGACCGCATAAAGTAGCCAGGATTTTCTAAAATCAAACTCGCCAATCTGGATTCAAAACAGATTCGTTGTTCACGTGACGTTAACATGCCATTCCTCTATGCGTTTAAATTTAATTATTATTTTTAGTCAAGAAAGCTCTGTTACCAAAAAGCCATGTCAGGCAAATTGATCTCTATTATTCTAAGTGAGATTTGCCTATATTACAATCAAAAATCACATGATCGCTAAAAAACTTTCCTCAAACCGATTATGCGGCACTCATCCTATTAACCGGCAGAGACGTTTCCTCAGCGCATAAACAGGTTAATAAATCCGTTAACAATTGACTAAAGGTTTCACTCATGATGATGAAATCCGCGTCAAATCGTTGCTGTTTCGTTTCGGCTTCCATTTCATTCATCTGAGCAACCAGCTCTTCCTGACATTTAAGGGAACGCAAAGTAAAATTATCTTGCAATACAAAACTGATTCTATCTTGCCAGCAGAGTCCTAATTGTGTGACTTCACATCCATCACCAATCAGTGTTTGAATGCCTGGCGCAAATAAATCCTGATGTTGACAACGGATCACGCGTGACACTTGATCAGGATCCATCAACACACCCGAGGTTTCCACTGAAAAATGGGCCGGATAATCCTGGTTTTTTAACCAGCGTGTCATTTTGTGCGAGAGGTCAAGCACAGAAACTGGAGACACTTCCAGTTGCGTTGCTTTCACCAGCATGGAAATAAACTGCTCATATTTTTTGACGTTGGTGGTGCTGACTACCAGCCATTTTTTGGCTGTGTCAATGTAGGCATAAAGACGCGTAAAACGTGAAAAAGCGCGGGGCAATAATGTCATGTATAATTCATCTTTATAAGTATTTTTTTCAGACTGCCGCAACCGTCTGTCTTCTGCCTGTTCCATTTTTTTAATTTTTTCTTTTAATTCCTGCCGCACCACACTGGCGGGTAAAATTTTATCTTCTATTTGCAAGCAAAACATCATGCGGCCATTGAAGGTTCGCACCAATGACGCGCCCTCTTCATCCACCGGCGAGACAAACCCCATGCTAAACGGCATGGAGGGAGGACACGGTGTGAAAGCAAGCGCCTGCAACTGTTCCATTAATTTTTCTGGCGAGGTTGGCACCTGATTTGATAAATGAAAAACTTGTAACTGTTTAAACCACATAGTTAATTCCTTGGCCGGCATAAAGTTGCGATAATATAGCTGATAATCCTCGTCTTAATCTAGCCATTTTAATCCCTCTAAAAAGTGGCTTTTCCTTGACTAAACCCCCACATACTCGCTACACTTCTCCCATTAAAATCTTGAATTGACCCTATCAGGGTGAGCGCGTTGCTAATCTGACGTGAATTTTTTCCTAGCAAATCGAGTCATGAAATGAAGTCATCATGTCCCATTTAATCAAATCACAAGAACTCATTGAAAAAATGCGCGTTTCAGCGCGCCTTGCCGTCAGCGTCCTTGAAATGATTGAGCCGCACGTCAAACCAGGCGTTACCACCAATGAGCTGAATGATATTTGCCATCGCTATATGGTTCATGAACTAAAGTGCGTGCCTGCACCACTCGGCTATCATGGGTTCCCCAAATCCATTTGCACCTCATTAAACCGGGTGGTCTGTCATGGCATCCCTGACGACAAACCCCTTAAAAGCGGAGACATCTTGAACATTGACATTTCGCTTTCCAAAGACGGTGCTTATGCCGACACGTGCAAAATGTTTTTGGTAGGTGAATGCAGCATTCAGTCAAAGCGCATTGTGAAATGCGCCCAAGAAGCCATTTACGCTGCCATCGCCATCGTTAAACCTGGCATCAGCTTACGAGACATTGGCCGCGCTATTTCCATTAAAGCACGCGAATATGGCTATTCCATCGTCAGGGATTTTTGCGGCCATGGCATTGGCGAATCACTGCACGAAGCCCCCCAGGTATTGCACTATGACAGCCGAGACAGTGAACACTTCATTTTACAAGCGGGCATGACCTTCACCATTGAACCTATGATTAATGTTGGCCGCAAAGAAGTGTCTGTCCTTAAGGATGGCTGGACCGTTGTCACAAAAGATCACTCATTGTCTGCCCAGTATGAACACACCCTGTTGGTGACTGAAACAGGGTTTGATATTTTAACCTTAAGAAAAGAAGAATCCCTAACAGACATCATGGCGCACATTGCATAACATCCCGCCAAGCAGCATTGGCCACATGACATAGCGTCTGATTTATTATTATCGTTGGGCTTGGCTTGCTAGAAGATCCTTCGCTCTGCTCAGGATGACGCCGGTGAAATGTCAACAGCCCCTAATATTTTTTTATGATTATTTTGGTACCCTGAAAATGATTACTTGCCTGTGGTTTCTCCACAAATTGATAGCGCAGCCATTTGGCATCCGCAATATGAATTCGCACGCAGCCATGACTAATATTCGAAAATTGAATATTGGTAGCGCCATGCAATGCCTCGCCCTCATTAAAATACATACAATAAGGCATGGCGGCACCACCACCTGGCGATGGGTAAGTACGTGACATGCAATATTGATTTCCTAATGAATAAATCCTAAAAGCACCCACCGTGGTTCGGCAAGATGTATTTTTACCTTGGCAACGAGTGGCACCGGCTGTCGCAATTCCCCAACGCACCATTTTCCCATTTGGCTGATAAGCCGCCCAGACATTTTGTGCAGGATCCACAATAATCACTTTTTCATGAAGTGGGTGGATATAGTCGGGTAAGGGCGCGCCTTGCGTGTCAAAAGGAGAACCGCTAATCTCAATCGTTTGACCATTCGCCGTCATTGCACAGACAAATCCAAACGACAACCCAATACCCATGATCTTCTTCACCCAACAAGGCATATGGCACTCCGCATACGACTCTCTTCATTTAATTATACACGCATCAGGGTTGACAAATATGACTCTGTACCTGAATAAAAACTGTCCTGTACAGAACAAATATTAACCGAAACCTTTCCCTGACGATGAAATAACAGTATGATCGCTTTTCGACAAGGTAACGCCCACCAGATTGAGCAATATTAAGGCAATATAGCTGCATCAGAATTAAATTGACCCCACCCATTCGAGGTAACCTATGTGCGCCAAAAAAGTGATAAAAACCGGACAAATTGCTCACCCATTTTTAAAACACCTCATTGATCACAGCCTAAACCTGTCGCAACAAAATCTGACAGATCAAGACATGCCTGAGATTACGCGCTTTCTACTGGATCACCCCAACATTCGCTCCCTCGATCTCTCCCTGAATCATATCGGGGATCAGGGCTTAGCTGATTTCACGGAACGCAATTTAGTGATTGTACAAGTCAATTTTGAAGGGAATAATATCAGCGATAAAGGGCTTGCCATGTTTGCTTACATTAACCATATCATTACAGAAGTCAACTTTGCTCGCAATCGCATTTCTAAAAAAGGAATTGCGGCGTTTACCGCGAAAAATGCCGTTTGTTATGCCTCTTATTTTTCGCCTTACCAATGTCATTAAAGAACCCATGTGGGAACAAATTGTTCGGCTTGTCGTAATCGCTGACGATTTTCTAAATAATTTGTATCATGCTTTGCAACCAAGCGCCAAAAGCCGATTGAATGATTAAGATGTCTGGTATGACAGAGCTCATGAATCATCACATGATGAGCCAAATCCAATGGAAGGAATATTAATTTATAATTTAAATGAATGGCTTTTGCTGAACTACAACTCCCCCATAGCGTTTTCTGATCTCGAACGGCCAAACTTGAAAACGGCAACGCGATCGTCTTACTTAAATGAATTAATTGATCTCGCAAAAAAATGTTGGCTTTCTTTTTCAACCATAATGTCAATCGCTTGCGGCAAACGCCATCGGCCGGAATCATCCCGACTAATACCAGCTCATGTAAGGAACGTTCGATGATTTCAAGACGCGAACGACATGGCATATAGATAATTTTCCATTGCTCCTTCATGGCGGGCAAATCAATTCTGTCTGGCAATTTCTCAGGCAATCTAGCTGCCAGATCCACTAACTGGTTGATGATCCATTCTTTATTGTCATCTAAAATGCCAGGTATCTGCTTAACATTAAATGTTGGTGGAACTGTAATTTCCAGACCATGAGGACGCCTTGCACGGAGCTTCACACTGCGCGCAAGACGATGACGTTTGATTTTATAGGCTGGCGGCCATTCAATCGCTGGATGGCTTGGTAGGCTCGTCATGGCTGAATGCTCGTAAATTATCAAGGGTCAGCAAATCCAAGTGTTCGTCAATTAATCTGAATTGCTTTAATAAAACGGCATGTTCTTTTTTATCAAGAATTCTTTCAATGGCGGGAAAAATATAGCTCTCTTCTTTGGCAAGATGATTCAAATGAAAAAGCTTAATTTCCGTCAGAATGGCAACGAGCGCATTCTCTGATTGCGGCGTTTTACTCATGTAATGAGTTAATTGAACTTCCAATTCATGCAATAAGTCATGTCCGAGCTGATGTTCATGCTGTAAATCATTTAGCACATAGTTTGTGGGATGACCCTCCCCATGTGTTAAGAGGGGAAATAATAGTTGTTCTTTTTTATAATGGCAATGATCGAGGAAGTGCAACAAAAATTCATTGATACATTTCAAATCATCCACATGAATCTTTTTGCCCGCTTCAATTAACTCAATATATTCATGAATGGAGGCAACCACTTTCCGAACCAGTTGATGTTCCTTTGATAAAATATTGGCAATTTCACAATTTTGATAGTCTGCCTTCAATGCCGCATCAAGGGGGGCTCCCAACGTCCATGCTGGCGCGTCACTGGTGGGAAAGGTTTCTTTAGAGGCTTCATCTATCGAATCATAAGCAAGCTTTGATTCAGTGGTTGAATCAATGGGTTCCTTTTTTTTCATATCAACTCCCTGCTGCATTCGTTTGGCAGCTTGAAATTTTCGTTTCAAGCGATTTTGATAATTGTAACATCCTGTCTTCCACCACGGCTGACCGGTTTACAAAATCATGTGTCATCTTAAATATTAAATTACTGCCCGTTTTTTGAAAAATAAATGGAAAAATGCCATGTAAGATGCAGGCCAACCCACACCCTAACAATTGAAAACCAAATTTCCAGGCAAAATAAAAATGGTGAAAGTAACTTTCATTCAAGCTATCTGGGTGTTCCGTAAAAATGTTTTTCATTAAGTCACTCCTTGTTAAGACTGATCCAGTCCAAAAGCATACCTCAAAACTATTCCGCCAGCTATGAATCCCGACGCGCATTCTGGCGCGTCTCTAATTCATGCCAGGCTTGATAAGCCGCCTCAAGTGCCGCCTCAATCTCCTTGATTCGCCCAAGCACCGCCTGAATGGACGCCTCACTGCCCTTATAAAACGAAGCCTCCGCCATCTCAAGCTGTCTATCAGCAAGCTCACTCTCCAAACGCTCAATTTCAACAGGCAATGCCGTTAACGTTTGTTGCTCCTTAAAGCTTAATCCTCTTAACTGACGAGCAGTACTTTTAACTACTTTTGCTGTGCGCGTGATCGCAACCGGCGCCCCCTTCACTTCTCGCAAGGCATCCTGATACCCACCCATGTATTCGCTTATTTTTCCCTGACCCTCAAAAACAAGCGTGCTGGTCACCACATTATCCACAAAGGCTCGATCATGACTCACCAGCAATAAAGTGCCTTGGTAATCCGTTAATAACTCTTCCAGTAATTCAAGTGTCTCAATATCAAGATCATTCGTGGGCTCATCCATGACTAATAAATTGGCTGGCTGGCTAAATAATCTTGCCAATAACAAACGATTACATTCTCCGCCAGACAGTGCCTTCACGGGGGTCATGGCACGTTCAGGGGTAAATAGAAAATCACCAAGATAGCTAATAATATGACGTTTTTTATCCCCCACCTCAATAAAGTCACGACCTTCAGCCACATTTTCCATCACGGTTTTATCTAAATCAAGCGCCATCCGTAACTGATCAAAATACGCAATTTGCAGCTTTGTTCCTCGTGTGACGGTGCCTTGATCAGGAAGCACATTTCCTAATAAAATATTTAACAAGGTACTTTTACCCACACCATTAGGACCAATGAGGGCAATTTTGTCGCCGCGTATCACCCGTAATGAAAAATCCCGAATCACCGGTTTATCAGAAAAAGCATGGGACACCTGTGTCAGCTCTGCCACCAATTGCCCAGATTTCTCGCCTGTCGTCACATTAAAATTTGCCTTTCCTTGCATTTCACGACGTGCTGCGCGTTGTTCGCGCATGGCTTCCAGAGCGCGAACTCGCCCCTCATTACGCGTACGCCGTGCCTTTATCCCCTGCCTGATCCAGGTTTCTTCAATCGCCAGTTTCTTGTCAAAATCGGCATGCTGTTTCTGCTCCGCGTGCAACATTTCTTCTTTTCTTAATAAGAAATTCTGATAGTCCCCTGGCCAGGAAGTCAGTTGGCCGCGATCAAGCTCCACAATCCGGGTAGCCAAACGTTGTAATAAGGCTCTATCATGCGTAATAAACAATAATCCTGTCTGACATGCCATCAACTGATCTTCAAGCCATTGAATGGCATTGATATCCAAATGGTTGGTCGGTTCATCCAGTAACAATAACTCGGGTGATGCGACCAGCGCTTTTGCCAACGCGGCACGTCGCTGCCAGCCGCCTGACAATTGGGACAACAAAAGATCCGCATTTAAGTCAAGCCTAGTTAAGATATTTTTCATGTGATGATCAAATTGCCATGCGCCCATCACGTCCATTTTATGTTGTAATTTTTCGAGCGACACTAAATCTTTTTCTTCATAGTTTGACTCAAGCTTATGCGTTAACGCATGATAATCGGCTAATAATTTTCCGGTATCAGCCAACCCTTCTGAAATAAATTCATAGACCGTCATCGCCGTATTTTGTGGCAATTCCTGGGTCAATCGTGCGAGTCGTAACGCAGGTTTACGCCATACTTGGCCTGAATCTGGCAAAATTGTGCCTTCGATGATTTTTAGCAAGGAAGACTTGCCCGCTCCGTTTCTGCCAATCAGGCAAACTCGTTCGCCGGCGCTGATTTGAAATTTAATGCCATCCAATAAGGGTTGCAACCCATATGCCAACGATACATTATCTAATGTCACTAAATGACTCATGTTAAATTATCTCGCTCCACACAGCATGTTAACCAGCTTTCTTCTGTCGCGATCAGTAATTTTTTCAGGCTTGCCTGTTGGGCCAGCGTCTCTTGTAATCGCGGCTTTTGATCATCGTCATATAATGCCGCGTCCCGCAACAATGTCTCCACTTTATCAAGCTGATGCTCCAAATCGCTCAATTCAGTCTCCAGTTTTTTTATTTTTTGTAATAAAGGACGGCGCAATTCCCGAATCCTTGCGTCTTGTTGTCGCTGCTCCTTTTTCGATAATTCGGACTTCACTTTTTGACCCGAAGCGGGTTTTGCTTGTTGCTTACGATAATCCAGTAACCACTTTTCATAGTCGGTCACATCACCGTCAAATTCCTGCAATTGCCCATCAACCACCAATAATATTGTATCGGTTGTGGTACGAACCAAAAATCGATCATGCGAAACCAGCAACATGGCGCCGCCGTAGGCTTGCAAGGCCAAGCTCAATGCAAGGCGCATTTCCAGATCCAAGTGATTGGTTGGCTCATCCAATAAGAGCAAATTAGGCTGCTGCCAAACAATCATCGCCAGTGCTAATCTTGACTTCTCACCGCCCGAAAAATTTTTGATCGGCTCAAAAACACGCTCACCTGCAAAATCAAACCCCCCCAAAAAATTTCTGATATCCTGTTCCGGTGTTTTTTCCGCCAGGCGACGCAAATGAATGAAAGGTGTATCGGTCAACTGCAACTGATCCACCTGATGTTGCGCAAAATAGCCAATCTTCAAACCGGAGCCTGCCGTGCGACTGCCAAGCTGTACCGATAGTGCATTAGCCATTAATTTAATTAAGGTCGATTTACCCGCACCATTTGGCCCCAGAATGGCAATTCGCTCTTTAGGCGCAATGGTCAAATTAATATTCGACAAAATGGTTCGATCGCCGTAAGCAACCGCAGCCCGATCAAGACAAATCAGCGGATTAGGACAGGCGGAAGGTTCCTTGAAACTAAATTGAAACGCCGAATCAGCCTGAACGGCACATACCACATCCATCCGTTCAATGGCCTTCAAGCGACTTTGTGCCTGACGTGCTTTCGAGGCACTGACACGAAACCT
>MGYH01000051.1 GCA_001801665.1 Gammaproteobacteria bacterium RIFCSPHIGHO2_12_FULL_45_12
ATCCACCAAATCAAATTTCATTTCATGCCGAGGAGGGTGCGGAGCACCCGAAAAACCTCACCCAGCACTAGCTTCCCGCGCCCAGTTGTGTACAATATGCCGTCCCTTATCCTGGTCGCGGGATAGGGTTTTAATAACCTTATTTTTTTATAAAGTGGAGTCAAGACAATGGCATCGACCAATCAGTTCGAAATCGAAGCGACTGTTCGCCACGATATAGGGAAAGGTGCGAGCCGCCGCCTGCGTCGCGAAGAAAAAGTGCCTGGCGTCATTTATGGTGGTGGTCAACCAACTGTTTCCCTAACGTTCGAACACAACAAAATGATGAAATCGCTATCCAACGAAGCATTTTATTCACACATCCTGACACTTAAAACGGGCGCTGACTCAGAACATGTCATCTTGAAAGACGTGCAACGTCACCCCTTCAAGCCGCGTCTTTTGCACATGGACTTTCAGCGCGTGCGAGCAGATGAAAAGTTACACATGCATATTCCCTTGCATTTCATCGGCGGCGCAGAAGCACCCGGCGTGAAACAGGCTGGCGGCCTCATTTCGCATATTCTGAGTGACGTTGAAGTGGTCTGTTTACCTGGCAACTTACCGGAACACATTGAAATTGATCTCTCCGCGATGGAGCTTAATGACATCATTCACTTGTCCGACCTGAAGCTGCCCAAAGGCGTCGAATTGGTCGCCTTACAACAGCAAGACAATGACCAGCCTGTCGCGTCCTTACATCTGCCGCGCGTTGAAGAAGAACCTGTCGTGGAAGAAGCAACGGATGAAGAGGCCACAGCGCCCTCTGACGTGCCTGCCAGTGCCCAAAGGGGCGATGAAGAAGCAGAAAGTGAAGATAGCGATCATAAAGATAAGAAAAAATGAGCCGCCGGTCAGCGATTCCCGCTCTCCATGTCGCGATGGGGGATTCCAAAGGGGGAGATCGCGGTTCTCCCCCTTTTGGTGCAAGCAAAAGCGTGGCTTTTGCGCAGCATAGAAACAAAGAAGCCTTCCCGCGTTTTTTAGCGGGAATGGCTGGCCGCCGGTATCGAGCCCTGTGATTCATCATAGGGCTCAAACACCCGCCATCAACGGCTAACATGGAGAAGCAAGCCTTGTCTCATGCCATTCAACTCATTGTCGGCCTTGCCAATCCCGGCCAAGAATATACTCACACCCGACATAATGCGGGCGCGTGGCTGGTGGAAAATATTGCTCGCAGTGAACGCATGACCTTGCGACCCGATGGCAAATTTCATGGATTGCACTGTCTTGCGCGTCTCAACCATCAGGCATGTCATTTACTCATTCCCACCACTTTCATAAACTTAAGTGGGCAGGCCGTTCAGGCTTGCGCTAACTATTTAAAAATTCCACCGCAACAGATTTTAATTGTCCACGATGACATTGATTTGCCTGCTGGCACCATTAAACTGAAGTTTGATGGCGGCGATGGCGGTCATAACGGCCTGAAAGATATTATTCGCCATCTTAACACCAAAAAATTTTATCGCTTGCGCATTGGTGTAGGCCGCCCTGGCAAGGGCAAAGATGTCGTGGATTATGTCTTGCACCCACCCTCAAAATCAGACCGGCAACAAATTGATGACGCCATGATCCCCGCACTGAATGCCTTGCCGCTGCTCTTGCAAGGCGAGATAAACAAAGCCATGCAAACGCTGCATACCGAACCGCCTAGTACAACAAGCGAATAAAATCTGTTATAGTCGCGCCCTGCGACCCGGTCAAACCTCTTATTTCGCACTCAGTTTGTGTGCTGGAGAACCTGATGGCTTTAAAATGCGGCATTGTTGGCTTACCCAATGTAGGCAAATCCACCCTCTTTAACTGTTTAACCAAAGCGCGCGTTGCGGCGGCTAATTTTCCTTTTTGCACCATCGAGCCCAATGTGGGTGTGGTCTCGTTGCCTGACCCGCGCCTGGATCAGCTCTCAAACATTGTCAAACCGGAGCGCGTCTTACCGACCACCGTGGAATTTGTAGACATTGCAGGCATTGTCAAAGGTGCCTCAGAAGGCGAAGGTCTCGGCAATAAATTCTTGTCGCACATCCGTGAAACAGATGCCATTGTGCATGTCGTACGCTGCTTTGAAGACCCGAACGTCATCCATGTGTTAGCTAGCCTTTCGCCCGCATCTGACATCGAGATCATCAACACAGAGCTCGCCTTGGCCGACCTTGAAACCATTGATCGCGCCATTTTGCGCGCACAAAAATCCACACGTTCCGGGGATAAAGCGGCACTAGCTGAACTCGCCCTGCTACAACGCGTCAAAGCCCATTTAAATGAAGGAAAGCCCGCGCGCAGCCTCGATATCTCCAAAGAAGAAAAGCCGTTGCTGGCATCGCTGCATTTACTGACTTTAAAACCCACCTTATATGCCGCCAATGTGTCTGAAACCGGATTCGACAATAACCCTTTACTAGAAGAAGTCCAAAAAATTGCTCAAGTCGAAAAAGCAGAAATTGTCGTCATTTGCGCGGCAATTGAAGCTGACATGGCTGAGTTGGATGATGCTGAAAAGCAATTATTCCTAGAAGAGCTTAAGCTGGAAGAACCGGGATTAAACCGGCTGATTCATGCTGCTTACAAATTATTAGACCTAGAAACCTACTTCACGGCAGGCGTCAAGGAAGTGCGAGCCTGGACCATCCAGCGCGGCGCAACCGCACCTGAAGCCGCAGGCGTCATTCACACCGATTTTGAAAAAGGTTTCATCCGTGCCGAGGTCATCTCATTTGATGATTTCATCCAGCACAAAGGCGAACAGGGCGCGAAAACAGCGGGTAAATGGCGCCTGGAAGGAAAAGACTATATCGTACACGATGGTGATGTGATGCATTTTCGGTTTAATGTGTAAGTACAATCAGGATCTGTCAACAGCCCTAATAACTGATATAAATAAATCCTTTAAAGTAACAACACCCCCATCAATCTGCTCCTCAGAATAAGCCGAACTTTTAAGACCGTTTGGACATATCATCGCCAAGAATATCTGCTTGTTAGTACCTGTTTTCTCTCTAAAAACTTCAACTTTATTCTTTAAATTTTTTGCGTATTGTTTATCAATGGCATATTGTTGATCTGTATATTTGATCTCACACACTGTAATAGCGTTATCACTCCTCTCAATCACTAGATCAATTTGAGCCCCTTCTGCTAATTTTTTACGGGGAATGAAGCGCCATGCACTCACTTGACCATTCGCTTTGATATTTAATGCGTGAATAATATGATCTACATGCTTCATACAAACCGCTTCAAACGCATACCCTGACCAAGCATAATAAGATGGTCTTTGACTTTGATTAAGCCAGTAATCAGGAGTAAATTTTTTCTGCTTTTGAGACCCAACCCATTGCAAATAAAACAGGCAAAATTCATCTACTAACTTGTAATACTCACCTGTAGAACGACCCCACGGAATATTTTCCTCAATAAACCCTGCCTCTTTCAAATCCTGTAATCTTTTGGTTAAACGCCCCCCTCCAGATGAGAGACTCGCATCAACTTTCAATTCAGCTCGTCTAGCACCCTCTTTGCGTTGTGCAATTAATTTCACAAGCTCTATATATGCATCTGCATTTTCAAATAAGGATTCAAATAATTTATTAAATTCATTTTGCAATGGAGCTTCTTTTGTAAAAAAGATATTTTGTATGTTTTGCTCCGCGGTAAGGCCTCGCTCTATATATTTCAGATAATAGGGAATACCACCTAACGCCATATACAAAGATAAAACATACTTTTGAGTTAAATTTATACTTCTACTTTTTAAAAATTCATCTGTTTCTGCAAGACTAAACGGTGACAATTTAATCGAGCGCGTTACCCTATTGTGCAAACCGCCTTTATTATCGATAATTTTTCTTATCAGCCATGATGCGGATGACCCACAAGCAACCAATATAACATTTGGCATTTTTGACCAATTACGATTCCAATAATAATCTATCTCCTCAAGCAACCCAGACCGTCTAGTCGCCATCCACGGTAGTTCATCAAGGAACACTACAACCTTTTCTTGGCATTTTGAAAGTTGCTTGTGAAGGATATTAAAAGCTTCATCCCAATTCTTTGGAATCTCTAGTGTTATATTATCTAAGAACGTTTCTGATATGGCCTCTGCAAACTTCTTCAATTGTTTCTTTTGACTGCCATGTTGCAAGCCGGTGGCATGTAATAATTTGCATTTTTTACAAACAAAAAATTCTCGTATTAAATATGTCTTTCCTACACGCCGCCGTCCGTAAACAACTAAAAACTCAGCCTCATGCGAGCTATAGATTTTATTGAGGAGCTTTAACTCCTTTACTCTACCAATAATCATATTCATACCTTCCTAACTGGGCCACTTATAGGTTAATTATAAGTGGCCCAACTAATATTGGCAATCAAATAGACGGGCCGCATATAAGAAAGCTATAAGTGGCCCGATTATTCCCTAAAAGCTTAATCAGTCCATAATAGGCAACCTAATCAGCGATTCCCGCTGAACATGTCGCGATGGGGGATTCCAAAGGGGGAGATCGCGGTTCTCCCCTTAAAACATTTTGTTGATCGATTCATTTAACATATTTAATCTGTATTTAATAAATCCTTAACGTATTTTGATGTATAATGGTTGCTCATTATAATAGTCAATCAATTTCGAGGTGGTTTTATGCAAGCAAGAAAAGTAACTTTGACTGTGCCTTTGAAGATTGATGTTGCACGAATTGCCAGTTTTTACCCTGAGTTTCGATATCGCGCGCCCTATCCCACGAATCGCATTTGTAAAGGAACCACCTCAAAATATATTTTAAATAATGGCGATCAGGACAGATTTGCTGTACTGTTTTTTGATGAAAAGAATGAAGATGGATTTAACACAATTTATTCGGCTTATAGTTCACAGGTTTGCAATTTAGCAAATCGCCAGTGAAGCAAATATATAATGGTCTTCAATTAAAGGTTGCTGTACGAGATGATGCCCAAGTAAGTGGGACAGATGGTGTGTTGCCAGAAGAACGTAGTGTTAGCTCTCTTCCATTAACGCTAGGGTTCTTATCTCCAGAAAAATATCGCTAGGAAAAATCATGCCCATTGACTTCATCAGGACCATGCTTCTCCTTCCGTTCTTTTCCACGATTTTGATATTTCATAATATAACAGGAGAGAAAAGTGATCAAAAGTATGATATAATAAAATTATGAAAAATATAATTATAAAAGATTTTCGGATCTGGTTTTGAGGAGTGGCACGAATATGACAGAAGCCGAATTAATTCGCGCATTGAATGATCCTGAAGAGTTTAAAAGACTGATTAAGGATGGGCTTGATTTACGAAAGGCCGCTGAACACTTTCCCCGCTATGCGGATACCTTAATTAATATAGTGTTGAATGATCCTGAAGAATTTAAAAGACTGATTTGGGATACGTTTGATTTACGAAAGGCCGCTGAACACTTTCCCCGCTATGCGGATACCTTAATTAATATAGTGTTGAATGATCCTGAAGAGTTTAAAAGACTGATTAGGGAACCGTATCATTTACGAATGGCCCCTGAAGACTTTCCCCGCTATGCGGATACCATAATCAATATAGTGCTGAATGATCCTGAAGAGTTTAAAAGACTGATTAAGGGTTGGTATGATTTACAAATGGCCGCTGAACACTTTCCCCGCTATGCGGATACCTTAATTAATATAGTGTTGAATGATCCTGAAGAGTTTAAAAGACTGATTAAGAGTCGGTATGATTTACGAATGGCCGCTGAAGACTTTCCCCGCTATGCGGATACCTTAATTAATATAGTGTTGAATGATCCTGAAGAATTTAAAAGACTGATTAGGGATCAGTATGATTTACGAATGGCCGCTGAACACTTTCCCCGCTATGCGGATACCTTAAATCAACGATTTTCAGAAATAGGTTCCCAGCCAGCAAAAGATTCCCAAGTAAAATCTTCGCCTGTTAAACAACCGAACAGTGATGAAGTGGAAAAAATGGCTAAGAAAAAATCAAAAGAAATCCGGGCGATTTTATATTTTGAACGACAATTTTCAACAAGGACATATAGCGATCAGCCAAGCTCTGCTATTGAGCCCTCTCGATTGCTTGCCGGATTGCCCGCTTTTATTAATGAAAGTGAATCTTACCAAGCAGGACGTAAGATATTGATCTTCCCAGTTTCTATTTTTGATGGCGATGAGTGGGATGAATATAAGCAGCATGCTGCGGCGTTGAGAATGGCATTATTAAGCCAGTCGGGTTTTCGCCTCTATTTTTATAATGATAAAAATCTAACACTTTTTTCTGGGAAGGCCTTTTCATTTATCGAGGAGATTAAAGAAGAAAGTAAAAAACAAAAACTACTAGAACTACTAGAAGATCTACAACAAGAACTACAAGATATACCACAAGAACTACAAAAAATAAAAGAACGACAAAAACTACATCTACAAAAACTGGATACTCTGAATAACGCGCCTGATGAATTAGAGGAGATTTTGAAAAATCATCCGGCCGATCAGATAGAAGTACTCGACGAAAAGAGTCTTAATATACTTATCGGTGGAGACGAATCCGATTTGGATATATTTTTCCCATTCAATAAAATAACCCTGGATGATACGACTTTACCTTTAATGAGTGCTGAAAATTTCACGAAGCTCATGCGAAATCATGGCCATCAGATTGAGTCTCTTATTATCAGCGCAGGTATAGGTATAACGGGAAAAACAATCACGCAAGAAATGGCAAATGAACTGGAAAAATTAACTAAGCTCACTTTAAAGGGGAGGCTGCCTGTCGATGGATTTGTTGCTCCCCTATTGCTGCCCCTCTCTCAGGTAACCACATTGTTACTTGATAAATGTTTATTTGATATGACTTGTCTAGCTAGCGTTGATTTTGCAGAGCTAACTTCATTGCATGTAAATCGCTGCTATATGACAGCCGAAACACTTAACGCCATTTTAAAAAAAGCACCTAACCTTAAAGAACTTGTTATCACGAGTTGTCAATATCTCAATACCAGCGACTTATCTGATTTGAATTTAGAGAAACTTGAAAAAGTATCTATTATAAATAATAACATCAGCGAAAAATCTATTCAGGAAATTATAAAAAGAGTGGCTAATCAGGATGATAAAAAAATAATCATTCATAGAATATCAGAAAAAATTAAAACGAAACGTAAAGAAATCCCTGCCCAAAAAATCGACCAAGGATCTTTTTTGGAGGCTGTTAAGAAAATACCATCTGGCAATATGATACAAGAAAAAATTAAAGATAACAGTGTATCTGTGAAGTTGGTTGATGCTGATACTACACCCGATGAATCAGAAACATTTACTGTGGAGCGCAGGTTTATTGGTAAGCCTAAATCACCGGGGATTCGCGATATTCGACTCAACCGATTTAATCGACTATCGTTTAATGGCGGAGATGTAAAAACGCCATTTGTTTTGAGTGATGATAGAAAATTAACGCTTGTCAATATAGAAAATTTGAAGGAAAGTGATTTGCCGCTTTATGATGAATTTCAAAAACAAGGTAATGGCCACTACTTTGGCCGCTTTGAAATGCATCTTACCAGTGAATGGAAAGCAATCCCGTCAATTTCTTCCAATGAAACACTTAAATCATTTTATCATTCGCCCATGACTGAAGTTGAAATTAAAAAGTCGACTGAAGATGGTTTTCATTATATTCGCCTTAAAGCAAACGAAATTAAAAAACCACTTTCTGTGATGATAGAGACGTTACTGTTTTGTTCGTCACTATCGGCAGCATTATATAATACGTTACCCACTGAAATTAAAAATCTGGTTCGGAATTGCCGCGGCTTTAGACATGAGACGCTAGATAAAAAGCTTTATCCATCGGCTAAAAATTATCTTGATCAAATCATTAGTCAGCGTGTTGGTGCGTGCAGACATCGCTCAGTTGCTTTTATGCAGTTAATGAAAGATCAATTTCCCCACATTCCTGTTCAAATCATCAATAATGATGTTCATAGTTATGTTGAAGTTTATCATGAAGGTGTGTGGGTTGCTTGTGATTTAGGCGGCTATCCGGCGCATGTTAATATCAATCGAACAAACCTATCTGAAGGATCGAATGATGATAATAGAACACCCGACTTGGAATCGCCAGAAACTACTTATCAGCTTACTTTATCTAGTCGCGGCGAGCCGTTAACCGTAAAATATATAAAAGGACTAAAAAACTTAACGACATTAAAACTAGATAATATCGACCAATTCCCCGATGAACTGGGTACTTCGCATCTCGATACGCTGGAGTTGTCTGGTTGCAGGTTGACTGCAAAAGAACTGACACGTATTCTCAATAAGACACCGGAACTTAAGACCATTAAGCTGATGCATTGCGCGATGTCACCTGATGAATTTAGGAAGATTGATTTTTCCATTCTGACTCAGCTTGAACATGTGACAATGATCGGCGATTTTGTACCGGACATAACGGCATTAAAAACAGTCATGTCGACTTGCCTGAAAGCGAAATGGGTTATTCAGAGCGATCATTTGGAAAAAGATAAGACTGTGGAATCTATTTCTGAACTACCTGGTCAGTTTGTTTTGAAAGAATCAAAAATTGAAATTCCCATCACCCGCTATTTTCCTGATCCTGCTAAAGTTGACGCGTTTTCTATTGTTAACGCCGAATGGAAAAGCGGCTTAATTTCATGTGCAGATACACAGAATGTGCGTATTTTATTGGAAAAACAGTGTAAAGCGACTCAGAAGCCTTGTTTTTATGTTAATAGTCCCAATGAATTGCAATGTGCCAAGCCTTACATTGTGCGCGATAGTTTGACAAATGTCGGTGTGATAAAGCCAGGCCCGGGCGGTGCTCTATATGATTTTATTCAGCAACATCCTGATGCGACGTTAATTATTAATTATGATAATTTTAAAGCGTCAGATATCGCGCGCTTCAATAGTATGCTAGATGAAGAACGTTTGATTGACGGCGTGCCTGCGCCGAAACAATGTAAAATTATTGGATTAATTAATCCAAATCAAATAGGCGCCTATCTAGGCGCTGATTTTTACTCACGCTTTGAATTTCAGCATGAATTTAATGGGCTATTGGTAGATTCTAATTCCATGGTGGTTGATAATGCGGTGTCAGGATTGGCGCCTGTTACTTACTTGATTCAACTGAATGGTGGTGGTGATTGGCAAACACGCCTATTAGGTGGTTGGCGGCTTGATGGTCATCAATTGATATTTGAAGAAGGGCGATTGCTCAATGCGATTAAACAGGGATTTGTTCATATTGTTTTGAATAATCCTCCCGTCAATAACCATGAGTTTGAGCGTTTCATTACCGATATCGATATTCACCAAGGTATCTTTCATCAAGGACGATTCAGCATGCCTGTTCCGAATAACTTTCGTTTAACCATGGCGCAATCTCTTAGTTTTCCTGATAAAGATCACTATTTCTCATTCAATCAACATCCAACGTTGGATGAGAATGTGTCTATTCTCAATCATGCCACCTTGAGCAGTTTTCTTGGACGCTATGAGTGTCATGAAAAAGATAAAAACTTATTTTTAAAACCTGGCTATATACAGCAACACGCTGACAACACACTGAATGTCTATGTGACAAAAACCTTGAATCCTGAAGCTTGGTTAACGCTATTAGAATGCGCGCGAATCTATCACGTTAAATTAGATATATCGCTTGCTCCTTCTGTTAATTTGCCGGATGAATTAAATCCAGGGCGTTCTGTCAGCGATGTTAAAGTTGATCATCGTGATCATACAGCGTTATTTGTTAGTCATTATCCATGGTTGATTGAGTATCCGCCGGATGCCATGGTGATAGATATCAGTGAACTTGAACCTTCTGATTTACTGACTGCCGTCAAAAGTGAATTTGATGAAAAGCGGTTCTCTTATTATTTCACGAAAAAAGCGAGTTTCTTGGAGCAAGCACTGAGCGAAAATAAAAAAATTATTTTAAAAGGTAAGTGGTCTAATAGGTTATCTCAAGCGTTGGAGCCGTTAATTTATCAGCGATTAACCTCACCGCGTTGTGCAGGACAACTGAGGCTGATCTGTGATAATGAAAGCACGTTTCCATGGATGACAAAAAGCCCAGCGATGTTAGACCTTGCTCCTCTGACAGTGCCTATCATATTAAACGCGACATTTGATCAACGGTTGCAGCTTGTTAGCCAAGTACTGGAAAAACAGCCTTTTGTGTATTTAGCAGGCGCCACAGGGGTAGGTAAAACACAGTTTATCGAAACGATTTGGAAAGAACACCATCCTGCCTGTCATTATGGCGCCGATAAAATGGAAGAATGGATCACCGATCAACGTCCTGGATTGAAAACATTATTTATCGATGAAGCGAATATCACCTCACGCCAATGGTCAGAACTAGAAGGCTTATATAATAAGCAACCCAGTATTTATTATCGTGGCGAATATTATTTGCTGACACCAGATCATAAAGTGATTTTTGCTGGCAACCCGTTATCGTATGGCGGTGAGCGACAAAGACCTGCTTTTTTTGAACACCATCAAGGTGAGATAAATTTTCAACCGATTCCAAGTAACGTTATTGTCAAACAACTGGGATTGGATGAGAAAACGGCAAAACCAATATTAGCTGTTTATGATTACATTAGTCATCTAAATCCAAATGATACCTTAATCACCCCGCGTGAAATCATTATGATGGCTCGTTTAACGCAAGCAGCCATGACTATGCATCCTGGTCAGATGGTACCGGAAGACATTGCAACTTATTTTGCTCATACCTTAAGTCAGCGTTATGTGCCTCCGGATAAAAAAGCAGCATTCGATAACCAGTTTAAACTACAAGCAACACCCAGAATTGTCCATTTAAATCTTCACTCATTTATTGTCAATCAAACCAATCAACCGGCGGTGGATGCCCTGATCCATCAATTGAATTTACGTGAATTAAGATTGTCAGGCGATCCGGCCGTTCCGGAAAAGGGTGGTTTGGGCGGTCTTATTCTTGAAGGAGATGCAGGCATTGGCAAAAGTGTCTTGGTCAGCGAAGTATTGGCAGCGAAGGATTTTAAAGAAAAACAAGATTTTTACAAATTGCCAGCATCATTAAGCGGTCACGAAAAAGAAAAATTATTACTGACAGCATTTCATGAAGGAAAAATCGTTATTATTGATGAAATCAATAGTTCGCCGATGTTGGAACGCATGCTGAATGCGCTGTTAGAGGGGCATGATTTGCATGGTAATCCACCCAAAAAAAGTGGATTTATGCTAATTGGCACCCAAAACCCCATCAAGTTCAAAGGGCGTATCCAGACGACACTTCCCTTGCAGCATCGTTTACAAACGGTGGTGATGAGTCCTTATTCTCAAAAAGAAGAGAGAGAAATATTAAGACACATTGGATTGCCGCACCGAATTAGAGAAACCATGATTGCTGAATTTGAACAACATAAGCAATCTAACTCTAAATTATGTTTTCGAGATTTATTAAAATATGCCAAAAAATGGGTTAAGCAGCACGCGCATAAAAAGCCGCCTAATATGGATGTTATGCCGCTGCCTCAAGTGGGCCAAATCTGTAAACTGGTTTCGATTGAAAATGTTGAAGTGTATTATGCGAAAAAATTTGGATTTGATGCGATGCCGTTGAGAGCAAATAAAACGGGAAATATATCGATTCGGTATCTTGCTAAACGAAATCACTCACTTCAAGGTGAAATCCTTGAATTTTCCATGTGGCAAAAGAATCTGACAGATATGGGTTACAAGAGTGAAGTGATTGACTTTAAAGATGACATTAATTTATTTGAAAAGAGCATTCAGGACAGCTTGGAAAGAGGTGATTTGCCTATGCTCGCTTTTTCAGTGAACATGGAGACCGGCCATCCCGATCCCAAGCCGCGAGAGCCAGCAGATCGGGAGCATGCCGCTGTCATTATGGGTTATGATTCTCATACAGACAAAGTGACCATTGTGCATTGGGGAAAAACATATACTGTTGATTTGGTTGCGCTCTATCATTCATCGCAAGCTTTATTACCGACCAGAAGCCCCGAATATTACAATAAAAATACCGCCTATGCCCCAGAGCATAGAGATTATCGTCCGAAATATCTTTCTGCAAAAGATAAAGGGGAACGGTCCTCTATTACACCAAGCATCAATAGTGGTTTTCAGTCTAAGTTACTGATTGTTAAGAGGCCGGATACAAGCTATCTATTAGGGGCAAGAAAAGCATTGCGGGTAGGTGAGGCATTTAGACAAGAACAGTTTTTTAGTCAGAACCCGAATGGGAACATGAATGGGGGTACTCCAAATAAGAAACGTAAGCGTCCGTAAGCGTTCGCCAACCCTTTCTGGTGCTAGAATAGCCTTGTATAGTAGGTAACCTGGTTTAGGTTACAATTATCCTGAGGAGCGTTTTTTGCGACGAAGGATCTCGAGGTTTTTAGGAGATTCTTCGCTTTGCTCTGAATGACGGCTCATTTTTGTCACCTAAACTAGGTTACCTACTATATCTTGTCAGGCCCAATGTGCATACTGGATGACCATTGATAACCCCAAACAAGTAAGGACGCACTGACCATGTATCTGATTTGTTTTTATGTGCCCGCGACCCACGTGGATGCCGTCAAAAACGCGATGTTCCAGGCTGGTGCTGGAAAAGTAGGTCATTACAGTCACTGTGCATGGCAAACTTTAGGTGAAGGCCAGTTTATGCCATTAGCGGAAAGCCGTGCCTTTATTGGCGAAGTGGGTTTGCTGGAAAAAGTAGCCGAATATAAAGTCGAAATGGTTTGCGAAACGGCCCACTTAAACAAAGTCATTGCGGCCCTAACGTGCGCGCATCCCTACGAAACACCCGCCTACCATGTCATGGCACTACAGGATGAACACCCTCATTAACACTAACCCATGCGCTGCCTGACCACCTCAAACAACATTACACCCGCCGCCACCGACACATTCAGGCTTGACACCGAACCCTGCATGGGGATATTTAACAAGACATCGCAATGCTC
>MGYH01000052.1 GCA_001801665.1 Gammaproteobacteria bacterium RIFCSPHIGHO2_12_FULL_45_12
TACTCGGTGTGGCATTGATTAGTGATGTGACAGAAATTGTGTCGCCCGACACCTTTGTCCGGCCCCTTTATGCAGGCAACGTCATGGCAACCGTCCAGTCAAAAGATGCCATAAAATGCTTAACCATTCGCACCACGGTCTTTGCTGCCCAAGCGGAAGGCTCAGGGAGTGCCCCTATCACGAAAATTGATCATGCCATCCCCAACACGCTGGCACGTTTTGAATCACAAGCACTCACGCAATCAGCGAGGCCAGAACTCACCAATGCACGTGTTATCGTCTCAGGTGGACGTGGATTAAAAAGTGCTGAAAATTTTCAATTACTGGACGCATTGGCTGATTCGCTGGGTGCGGCGGTTGGCGCATCCCGTGCCGCCGTGGATGCCGGTTTTGCACCCAATGATTACCAGGTAGGACAGACTGGAAAAGTCGTCGCGCCTGACTTATATATTGCCATTGGCATATCCGGCGCCATTCAACATATTGCGGGCATGAAAGACAGCAAAATTGTGGTTGCCATCAACAATGACCCGGACGCACCGATTTTTGAAGTGGCGGATTATGGCTTAGTGGGTGATTTATTTAAGATTTTACCGGAATTGCAGGCGGAGCTGGATAAGCTGTCAACTTAACCCTTTTAGGTCTAACGACACAGCGGCGTTGCTGCATAAATCAAATGTAGGGTGGATTAGACGCGTTTTTCGCGTTGTAATCCACCAATTTACTGGATCCCGCGGACAAGCCGCGGAACGATGACACGCCCTGGTAAAGGTAGAATGTATGCAACAATCCCCGACACCGCGACCAACTGATATGTTAACATTCAAGACAACAGGTTCCGCTATACTTATTAGTATATAATAGGGCACCACAAACTGAGCAGGTGACACCCATGGCGCGTAATGATAAAAATGACAAAATCAACTTTCAAGCTGACGACCACGACGAAACAGACGGCGAGGGCGGCGATACCGGCCACAGTGGACAGATTGAATTTCATGATTTTCTCGCAAGCAATATGAGTAAGCGTGATGACCTTGCACCCGCCACCCAAAAACAATTATTGAAAATTCATGAAGCCACGCACGCAGTCTTAGTCAAAAAGCAACATGCGTTAATGACTGAGCGCGAGGCTGTAAAAAACGGGAAAAAATCGTTATCTGATTACCGGCAAGCGAAAATGGGCGGCAACCAAGAATATCAGGTCAAATCGCACCCCATCTTGAGTCAGCAGGCTCAATTCAGCGGCGTTGACAAACAAGTGAATAGCGTGCCTGATTTAAATGAAGTGAAAACGAATGATGAAAAAAACCACGAACTGAAATATCAATATAATTTACGCAATGATCTAAAGCATACGCCACGCTTTAATCCTAAACCCCAGCCTAGGTAACACCCCACTATGCTCTCATTAGCCGATGCCATTATTAAAAATGATCTCAATAGCGTGACGCAACAATTGCGATATGGCGAAGACCTGAATCAACTGGATGAATATGGATTTACACCGTTAATTGAAGCAGCCATTGCCAATCATCTTGAGATGAGCAGATTACTTCTAAGCCAGGGTGCTTACAGCAACTTACCGGATATAACAGGCGGCACTGCATTACACTGGGCGGCTGAAAATAATAATCTTACTCTCTGCCGCTTACTTTTAAAATATCGTGCCGACCCCAACGCCTACACACTGGCAGGACAACCCGTGCTCGTCATGCCCACCTTAAGACGTCAGTCGCCTTTGCGAAAATTACTCATTCAGGCAGGCGCGAATGAAGCCTTTTCCCAGGACTTTATTCACACCAAATTATTAGGTCACTTATATGAATTGATTGGAACCGCCACCATTGTGGACCCTAAAAACCAACTGGTGGAAGTGGATTTTGAAGGATTTTATCTTGAGGTCACCTTGGGCTTAATTGCCGAATCACTTTCCCAATTCCAGAATCATTTTGCCGCACGACAATTGCGCCGCTATTCAAACATCACGCAACTGATTGTTCAGGTGATTGATCGCGCAGCGCGCTTAATACAATTTCAGCAATATCAACTGGATGAAACGCAGCATGACACTGAAATCAGTCAATTGATTGCACACGACCCACTTTTAATTCCAGTTGGCTACGAGGGGCACGCCATTACCTTTATCCGTCATGGTGATATCTGGGTAAAGTGTGATAGGCGTGAAGATAGCCGTCTCTATGATAACATTATGTTTTACCGCATGAGACATCCTGAGCAGTTTACACCGACACTGGTGAAACACTTAATTTATCAAAAACAAACGAGCGAATTTATCAATGAAACACTGGATAAGCTATTAGGCCTTGAACCCTTAACTGAATTAAAAGTGTCTGCTCAAATCAGCGGAAATTGTTCCTGGGCAAATGTTGAAGCGGCCATTCCAGCCTTGTTTTTCCTGATTCTGACACAGCAACAACCGGATAAAAAAGCCCCTTCTTATTACAAAACACTGGCCTTGAATTTTTTTCAGCATTGGCGTGAATGGAACAAACAACGTGCACTGCACTATTGTATTCAGCAATATCAAAAGGGAGATGTTATTCGCAAAGCCTGCAAAGCAGAACTTCTGGCTGCCATTTTATTTCAATTTTCTGATGCGTTTAAAGCGTCTGACCGCCAGCAGCACCATAAAATCCTGTCACTGCTAGTGGGTTCGCCGTATGAGTATATTTTAAAAAATTATGTTAAAATTTATTACTTTGAACAACATACCGACAGGGGCAAGCGTTTTTATCATTTAATGAAAGAACAGGGTATTATCCCATAACATACCCTATTTGGCGTTGTTGCATAAATTATTTTTGGAGCAGAATCGTCGTTGTGAGAAGCGTTTTGCGCGACGAATGATGCAACAAAGCCACCCTATTTTAATTTTATATTGACTGTATCAAATAATGATCTATGTTTATTTTCTCTAAATTGTTACCAGGAGAGTCGCCGTGAAAATCAAGAAGCAACCCTATCTTTCTTATCAACAACGCATCGTGATGATTGGTTTTGGCAGCATAGGACAAGCTGTTTTACCGCTTCTTTTTCGCCATATTTCAATTAAACCGGATCAACTGACCATTGTTTCCAAATATGATGATGGCATGCCCATTGCAAAAGCATATGGGGTACAACTGATAACGACGGCTCTGACGCCCGAAAATTATCAGGTGATTTTAAAACAACACCTTCGTAAAAATGATTTCTTATTGAATTTATCTGTCAATGTTTCCAGCATTGATTTAATAAAATTGGCGAAACAAACTGGCGCCTTATATCTTGATACCTGTCTTGAACCGTGGGAAGGCGGCTATGTTGACCCTGCTGTGCCCATTTCATTGCGTTCAAATTATTCCTTCCGATTGGCCGCATTATCTTTAAATGATGCTGCCAATAAGGGGCCAACCGCTGTCATCACGCATGGTGCTAATCCTGGTTTAGTGTCTCACTTTGTCAAACAGGCTTTACTAAATCTGGCGGCTGACAATAAGCTTCCCCTTAAAACACCCATCACCCAAACAGAATGGGCGAAACTTGCTGCCGAACTCAACATTAAAGTCATACACATTGCGGAACGAGACACACAAACAGCACATCTCCCGAAAAAAACCGATGAATTTGTTAACACCTGGTCTGTTGATGGTTTTGTTTCAGAAGGCTCGCAACCGGCGGAATTAGGCTGGGGAAGTCATGAACGCCATTGGCCGCATGATGCGAGACATCATGAAACAGGTAATCAATGTGCCATTTATTTAAATCGTCCCGGGGCATCGACGCGTGTGCGAACTTGGACACCCTTATCCGGTGCGTTTCACGGCTTTTTGATTACACATGGTGAAGCCATCTCCATTGCCAATTATTTTTCATTGCATCAAGGCGGTGAGTTAAGCTATCGTCCCACCGTACACTACGCCTATCATCCCTGTGAAGATGCCATTCTCTCCCTGCATGAATTAGCGGGCAATGAATGGATACAGCAAAGCGAGCAACGCTTATTATTCGATGAAATTGTGGATGGTCGCGATGAATTAGGTGTTTTGCTGATGGGTAACCCCAAAGGTGCCTATTGGTTTGGTTCTCAACTTTCCATTCATGAAGCACGAAAATTAGCACCCCATAACAATGCCACCAGCTTACAAGTCGCCATCAGTGTCTTAGCTGGCATGTTATGGGCCATCGAGCACCCCGAAGAAGGCATTATTGAACCGGATCAAATGGACTTTGATTATCTTTTAAAAATTGCCATGCCCTATTTGGGAAAAGTAGAGGGTCACTATACCGATTGGACCCCGCTTAAAGAACGTGAACGCTTATTTAAAGAAGACCATTTGGATTATGAGGATCCATGGCAATTTATTAATTTACGCGTGTCTTAATCTGACATTTCCACGATCTTTTTGCGAATGATTAAATTTATAAAAAATCATATTTGATTAAAATGTAAAGTGTCATTCCCGCGCAGGCGGGAACCCATTTTGAATAGGCGGCAGAAGTAAAATTAGAAATAGATTCCCGCCTTCGCGGGAATGACACAGTTGCGGGAATGACGCAGTTGCGGGAATGACACAGTTAATAGATTTAAAATTAAAAAATTTCCAAAAAAACGTGTAAATGTCAGCATAATGGTGAGCTTTAGCCATTTTTCAATATCAATATCACTCCGCTGTACAGGACAAACGGGCGGAAATTTTGTCCTGTACTTGTGTGATCTGGCCTTCACAAGATAAACATCTATTATCAAAAAGTTAGCGATCTTTTTTCGTTCTGCAATTAGTCATTATTATAGATTATGGTTAAACCTGATATAATTAAGTTATGAAAGCCCACATTAAGGCCGTGGTGGTGTTTCCCGTGGGGTTTCTGGGGGTTAATGATAAAGAATAAGTCTAGGCGTTTTTAAAAGAGGAACAACCATGGAACCTCGAAATGGCAATCATCTACGTAATGAAAATGAAAAGATAAAGCGTATCAATATACCTTATGTACCTCGGCAGGTATATTTTTGCGATTTGGATGAAAGCGGGAGACTGGTCAGTGTGGCGACTTTAAAGAATGTTATAAAGTCAAATTTATTAGATACTGACTACCCCCGAACACGTAAGCAAGTATTCAAAAATTCGAAAGGTGATGTTCCTAAATTCAGTATCATCTATGCAGAAGATAGTTACTATAGTATCTATAAAGGGAATCGGCATGGAAGACTCCTCGGCAAAGGGGGATTTGGAAGTGTGAAATTAGCACAGAATATTAAAACAGGAGAGTGGGTAGCACTTAAAGTAATGGACTCACAGAAAACAGAAGCTGGCAGTCTACATGCCGAAATTGCTAATCTTAAAAACACAGACAATTACTTTTATGATTATGCTCGTCGTGGAAAAAAAGGACACCAATATGAATTATTGATGAAACTGGCGTCTGGAACCTGTTTATATGATCTTATTGTCAGGAATCAAATTCCATCACGCATTGACAAACTTAAAATAGCGATTGCATGCCTAAAATCAATTCAAGCTCTTCATAAAAAGAATATATTGCATCGTGATATAAAACCTGAAAATCTTGTTTATGATACTGAAAAAGGGGTGATCTCGATAGTTGACTTTGGACTTGCCATTCAAGGTTCGAATTGCTCTTCTTATGAATTTGTAGGCACTGAGGGTTTTTATGCCCCAGAGCAAAATAGTTCCAACAATACGCCAATCCCTTACAATGAAAAAACGGAAGTTTACGCACTAGGCGTAACGCTTTGTGATCTATTTAACATTCCTAAAAATAACCCCGCCATTCTTTTTAATAATGAAGATCCCATTTTTAAGACGATATCAAAAATGTTAATGCGCGATCCGGAAGAAAGGTCAGATATAAAATCGGCGATTTTGGAGCTTACATTTGAGCTTGGCAAACTACTTGGCAACATGCCGACTATTAGAAATTTTACCATTTTAAACGTTGATGATTATCAAAAAAATCAACACGAATTTAAAACTCAATTACTCAACATTACCAAATCACCTGATAAAGTCATGCTGGAAATTTCATTAATAAACGATATCTCATCAAATCTTAATCTTGTTGATTATGCAGAAATTAAAAGATCACTGGTAGAAAAAGGTTTTATGGTTTCCGATCAAGTTTATCTTTTTCCGCCAATCACAGCTAGAAACTTGCCTGATAGTGTAGCCTCTCTCATCAATGATAAGGCGGAAAAACATTGCTTTCCAGCACAAATCTACTACCTTCATCATAATGATGATAAGGTTAAAGTAACTGAATATAATGACTTACCTGGTTATCACACATGCAAAAATGAGGTTATTCGTGCCATCAATCAGGAGAAAAAAAGACTTGAAGGTCGCATTAAAACAGCGATAGTAGGAAAAGAAATTTTGACAGAACGTCTGGAGTTCCTAGAAAGAACTCTTATTATTATAGAGAGTAAGGCGAAACCAGTAGAATTGAATTGCATTTTAAAGATAGTCGATGGCATCTTGAAAAACATGAAGCCCGCCTTTCCACTTGGTGCCAAAGTTAAAACTTTATTTACCGGACAATCTGGCCCAGACGGCAGAAAGGCATTCGAAGAGCTTAAAGGTGAAATACAAGAAGCGATAAACAAAAACAAGGGTTTCAATTCAAAATAATGGGGGGCCTATTGTGATTCCATCTAAAAACTGAAACGTCATCTTTATCGGAACGTGTCATGGCAAATGAGACAATTTATCTGTTTAGAATTAGCCATGATTAACAGCTTGCTGCCCAATTCCAAGCATATTTTATGCAGCAATCCTATCATCTATGACCAATGAAACCGGTTTGCCAAGCTTGGTCAGCATATTAACCAGCACATCAATGGTAAAAAGATGCAGCTTGCCGCGCCGTAAGTCACTCATGCGGGGCTGTGATGCTCCCAAAAATTTTGCTGCCTGAACCTGGGTCAGGTTCTTTTTGGACAGTTCATCTTCAACCGCCCGCATAAGGACGGCTCGAATCTTGAGGTTTGCGGCTTCGGCGGCATCGAACCCCAAATCGTCAAAGACGCTTCCTTTGGTTACATGATGTTTCATTTTTTGGTCCTCCGCATTTCAAGCATTTCCGCATATCGCTGTTTTGCCAAATCAATATCGCGTTTCAGGGTTTGCTGTGTCTTTTTGACAAAAGCATGCAGCACATAAAGCGACTCTTCAAACTTGGCAACATACAAAATCCGATACTCATTTTCTTCGTGGATACGAATTTCTTTCACCCCACTGCCTACCGAATTCATTGGCTTCCAATCATACGGTTCCAAACCCCTTTGCACTTTCAGTGCCTGAATAGCCCTTTACTGTTATGTGGGTATTTCCCAACCAGTTTATTTTTTTCATCAAACCAGAACTCCGTTTAGTTAATTATACAATATTTTATATATTTTGCAAATATCTAACCCTCAAGCTGACTGACCAACCAGCTAAAAGCCTTCGATGCCTGCTGCGAACATGAAAGCGTGCAGTACCAGGAGGCGGCACCCCAGCCTGCCAAAAAATACAGTGGATAAACATCTATTATCAAAAAGTTAGCCATCTTTTTTTCGTTCTTCAATTAGTCATTATTATAGATTATGGTTAAACCTGATATAATTAAGATAGAAAAGCCCGCATTAACGCCGTGGTGGTGATTCCCGTGTGGTTTCTGGGGGCTAATGATAAAGAATAAGTCTAGGCGTTTTTAAAAGAGGAACAACCATGGAACCTCGAAATGGCAATCATCCACCTAAAGACAATGAAAAAAAAGAATCTAGCCGTATCCTTGATATCCCAGATATACCTCGGCAGGTAGATATTCGTCATTTGGATGATAACGGGAGACTGGTCAGTCCGGAGGTTTTAAACAACGTTATAAAGTTAAATTTATTAGATACATTAAACTACCGAACAAGTAAAACGCGATTCAAGAATTTAAAAGGTGATGTTCCTAAATTCAGCATCATTAAAACACCTGATGGGGACTACTATAGTATCTATCAAGGGGAACAACATAAAAAACACCTTGGCGAAGGTGGATTTGGAAGTGTGAAATTAGCACAGAATATTATAACAGGAGAGTGGGTAGCACTTAAAGTAATGGACTCTGACAAAACAAGTAAAAACATTAAAGATGCCGAAGTTGCTAATCTTAAAAACACAGACAATTACTTTCATGATTCTATTTATATTGGGAAAAAAAGATCACAATATGAATTGTTAATGAAACTGGCGCCTGGAACCGGTTTATTTGATCTTATTAAAGATAAAAAAATTCCATCTCTGGTTGACAAACTAAGAATCGCGATTGGATGCCTCAAATCAATTGAAACCCTTCATAAAAAAAATATATTGCATCGTGATATCAAACCTAGTAATTTTGTTTATGATACTGAAAAAGGGCTGATCTCGATAGTTGACTTTGGATTGGCAATCTATGGCAATTTGAATCAATTGTGTAAAAAATTCGGGGGCACTGAGGCTTATCACGCCCCTGAGCAAAATGCTGCATATGAGAATAAACAGGCTATCCCTTACAATGAAAAAACCGAGGTTTACGCATTAGGTGTAACACTTGTAAATCTATTTTATGACAACGTTAAAATTGACCCCGTCATTCATGTCAATATTATAGATTCCATTAAAAAGACCTTATCAAACATGGTAAACAAGGATCCCCAAAAAAGGCCTAGTATCAGCTCAGCGATTATCGAGCTTAAAAGTGTGTTTGACATACTACTTGACATCATGCCGACCATTAGAAATTTTAGCATTTTAAATGTTGATGATTATCGAAATAATAATCAACATTATGGGCTTGACACTGAATTATTTAGAATTTGGACGTCAGATAGTCATGTCATGCAAGAAGTTTTCTTAGTAAATGATATATCATCACCGCTTGATCCTTATGAATATGCAAAAATTAAAAAGACCCTGGAAAGCCATGGTTTTATGGTTTCCCCTAAAGTTTATCTTCTTCCGCCAATAACACCGGACAACTTACCTGATAGTTTAGCCACTCTCATCAATGCTGAGGCGAAAAATCATTGCTTCCCAGCACAAGTCATGTACCTTCATCATGATGGTCATAAGGTTAACGTAACTCAATATAATGACTTACCTAGTTACTACACATGCCGAAATGAGGTTATTCGTGGTTTCTATAAAGAAATAGAAAGACTGGAAGGCCGCATTAAATCTGCGATAGCAGGAAAAGGCATTTTGAAAGAACGTCTAGCCTTCTTAAATGACACTCTCATGGAGATTAAGAGGAAATCATTAGACTTGAACCAAATTTCAAGAAAAATTGATCTTATCTTGGAAAATACAAAGTCCGCCTTTCCCCTTGGCGCCATATTGAAAACTTTTTTTACCGGACAATCTGGCCCAGATGGCCGCCAGGAATTAGAAAAAATTAAAGGAAAAATAAACACATATCCTACGCAGCACAAGCCAAAATAATGGTGGGCCTATTGTGATTTCATCTAAAAACTGAAACGTCGTCTTTATTGGTATCAATAGGCCTTAAAGCAAACCAACTGGAATAGCCGTCACACTCGCTGACATTGGCAAAAGCGATGATGTTAAGCATATTAAACCACCTTCACCGATTTTTTTCCCCAGTCTATCCAGCGTAGAAAAAGTTTGTATCAATCGTTTATCAATATTTCCTGTTTTTTTGAATTCGACTGGATAAATGGTGTCGTCTTTAACAATCAACAAATCAATTTCTCTTTTGTCTTTGTCACGATAGAAATAAATTGGCGCACGCTTACCATTGTGCCAATAGCTTTTTAAAATTTCGGTTAAAATAAACGTTTCCAAAATCGCGCCTGACATGGCACCTGCTTCTAATGTTTCGGGACTCGACCATTCGGTGAGATACGCGCATAAACCGGTATCCAGAAAATATAGTTTAGGCGTTTTGATTAGGCGTTTGGTAACATTGGTGTGGTATGGCTCTAGCAAATAAACAACACCGGATGTCTCCAAAATCGATAGCCAGCTATGTGCTGTTGCTGGTGTTATGCCGATATCTCTCGCCATGTCAGACATATTCAGAAGCTGCCCGCTGCGCGCTGCCGCTGCGCGCATGAATTTTAAAAATAAGTGTGAGTCACCCACATTGGCAAGGTCTCGCACATCTCTCTGTAAATAGGTTTGCACATATGAACTAAAAAACACATCCCTGTCAATATTCTCCGTCACCATTCTGGGAAATGAGCCACGCCAGATGATTTGATAAATATCTTTCAGTGAAAGTTCTTTAGAAAATTTATTTCGTTTGTTTAGTTGGTTTTGTATAGGGAGAAATGGCTCCGCAATATCTGGGTGACCTTGCATTTCTTTCAGCGATAAACCTAGCAAGTCAACCATGCCCACTCGTCCAGCAAGCGACTCAGACACCCCTTTCATTAATTGAAAGCGCTGCGATCCCGCTAACCAGAACTCCCCTGGCTTTTGGTGCTTATCGACATGCATTTTGATGTATGGTAGTAACTCAGGCGCGTATTGAATTTCATCAATCAGTATGGGCCCCGGAAAGCGCTGTAGAAAAAGGCTAGGCTCTTCTCTCGCAAGTCTTGCCAGATTAGGATCATCCAGTGTGACATAGTGCCGCGTGCTTTTAGCAAGATGCTGCAGAATCGTGGTTTTACCTACCTGCCTTGGGCCTGTGATGATCAGGACGGGAAATTGCTTATCTACTTGTTTCAAATGCGATTTTAATGTTCTCTCTAGGTACATGGCGATTTCTTATCGGCTAATCTATATTACTATTATAAAATAGACGATATTTTACGTCAATCGTAACTTACGCGGGTAACTCCCCACCCCATCATCCTGAGCCTCCCCTTACCATGCAATAATCAACGCAGGCGGTGGGATTTCCATGCCCATTAAATTTCTAATATGATTCTTATCAACCAGTGATAAAAATTCATGATCCAGTGCCAACCATGTTTCAATATACTCCATAATAAAATCTTTCTCGTCCTTTTCCAATGCGGCATTATTGATAAACGCGTGCAATCCACCCTGCACCAGCGAGAAAGATTTAATCGCCACCGCAACGGTTGCGTTTGCTGCGGAACTAATCACTTTATCCACCACCCAGGTGGTCAAACTGGCTTCCGCCACGGGCACCACTTGACTGATGACCATGCGGTTCAACCCTTCCATTAACAGGCGGCTGCTTAAAAAAACGGTTAACCCCACCGGGCCTGCTAAGGCAGTCGCGGCCACAACGCCCACACCAGACGTTAATTGAGAACCTGCAAACATAAACCCATTTTTTAAACACCAGAGAACCGCCGTTTTGGTGGAAGAGGGTTGTGCTTCCTGTTCTGTCAGTTTGACAACATAACCCTTGATACGCTCACTATATTGATTAAGCTCGTCACCACTGTACCCTTCTTTCTCTGCGACATTCTTCACCGCGTGGGTTTCTAAATAACACTGCAACGCTTGCAAATAATCTTTTTCTGTACTCGCATTGACGTGTTGCGCCCATCTTGGATTCATTAAGCTGGTTAATTCGTTTGATAGCACACTATTAAATAATTGCCACTCTTCGCCAATCATGCGTCTTGCAACCAACAAGGCGCCCAAACGCAATACCCGCGCCTCCTCATGACATTTATCTTGCCGCAACCGCTCTTGCTCTGTTAATTCCACGTTGTCCCCATTTCGTGGCAGCGGGTCATCTACCAGACACTCACAACTTCGATTGACAAATAAAATGAACCGAATTAATTGATAACGACCTGCATTTTTAGTCCATCTGTCTTTTGTTTTATGGATGTAATTCGCTTGAAGGTCAGGTATTTTTTTTTGTAAAACCTTAAGACTGGTCGCTGTTCGCATGAGAATTTCGATGGCTGCAAATTCTTTTTTCGACACAGCGCCAATCACTCGTCTGATACGCTTAATCAATTCTGGATCTTGATGAAGGTCATATGAATCCCGCAAATGTTGATATAATTTCTGCAAACAGATTAACGTCATATCGCCTGAAACTGTTTCACCCATTGACAGCCCCAACCCTTGCCGCACCAACGTATAAAATTGACTTCCCGTATTTTTAATATAACCACGCTGAAATTCAGGCGAAACCAAGTTATATTTTATTTCAGACGCAATGGATTCCATCACAAAAAGAAACATCCCGGTCAGAATCTTTTTAATTAACTCCATTTGCTCCGGTTGCTCTTCCTTCACCTCAAGCGATCCAATCACCTGTTTAAACATGTTAAAAAATGCCTTTCGCTCGACATTGTGATTTGGATATTCCTTTTCGATGTCCTCTGCCAGACGGACTAACTGTGATATATCACGTAGCGTATATTTTGCTGGCATGCAATGCTTCCTAAGTGACTATTTCCTAATTTCAGTGTATTTTGCAATCGTTAAGGAAATCTTAAAACGATGCTATCGCTTTAAAACAAACGCTTCATTTTTTCAATCAAGCGATCAACTTTACAAACAAGCTGACTTCAATAACATCATAAATCTAATATTTGGTCACTCGCATTACATCGGTCTCTCGCCTGTCAAGATAGGCTTCGCCTTTAATCTCGGTTAAACTACGGTTAGTTTAATTCTTTTTCAGGAAATAATAGCCATGAATACGGATCCTATTGTCTTGGTCAGCTTTGCCCGCACACCCATCGGTAATTTGCTAGGCGAATTAAAAGATTTTTCTGCTTATGAGTTAGGTGCGCACGCCATTAACGCTGCCGTTTTGCGCGCACACTTAAACCCAGCCGACATAGGTGAAGTATGGATGGGATGCGTCCTTCCGGCCGGTCAAGGTCAGGCACCTGCGCGTCAAGCGGCCCTCTTGGCCAAACTTCCAGACAGCACGCCTTGCACGACCCT
>MGYH01000053.1:0-3277 GCA_001801665.1 Gammaproteobacteria bacterium RIFCSPHIGHO2_12_FULL_45_12
CCTGGCCCTGTTGCAGTCGCCGCCGCCTGAGGCGGCGCCCTCGCGGCCACCACCGCCTGATATTGAGACAACAAATCCGCCGCCTGCTCAGGCGTGATTGCGCCCGCGGCCACCAGCTTCCTTAAGGTTTCCGCATAAGCACTTAGCGAACCATTATTTGCCTGAATGCCGTTCAACGTTTTTTCCGCCAATTTGGCATGATGCAACGCCCGATAATCTTCAATCAGTTTTTTGGCCGCATCAGGTGATAGCTTTCCCGCCCTAACCAACGCGCTCACTGCCGCCGCATAGTCACCCACCGACGCATCGTTAGCGGCAAGTGCCTTTAATTGCTCAGCCGATGCCTTTGATAACTGACCTGTTGCCACCAGATTATCCAGATTGGCTTGATGTTTCGCTTCGGCTGCTTTCGCCATTTCAGCTAACTGACCGGCAGGACCCACATCCAGTTTTATTTTTTTATAGGCCTCCAATAATTTTGCCGCCGATGCCGGTGTCAATTTACCTTCTGCAACCGCTTTTTTCAGCGCAGTCTCATATTCATCCGCTGTCACGCCACGATTCGTTAAATCCGTTAACATTTTTGCAATCTCAGGCGTGATCTGACCGGATTGAGCCATTTGTTCAATCATCGCCAAATTTTCTTTCGTCTTCTGCAACGCACGCTGCTTATTATATTCAGCAAGCAATTGCCGCGCTGTCTCAGGTGAAATTTTCCCCTCCGCCACAAAATGTTTCAGCATGTTTGCATAAGCTTGCGAAGACACTTCCTTTTTTTGTGCCGCCAGCAAGTCATTCGCCACATCTGTTGGCAATATGCCCGCTTTAATCATGGCATCCATAATTTTGGCGCTATCACGCAACCGATTATTGGTGTGTTGTTTTTTATATTCTTCAAGCAAGGCACGTGCCTGCTCAGGCGTCAACTTGCCCTCTTTCACCAACTGATCCAGTTGTGCGGCATATTGACTAACCGGCACATTTTGTTCGGCTAATTTGGTGAGCAATGCCGCCACTTCCGGCATCACCTTTCCTTGCCGCTTCCAGCCATCCAGCAAGGTTTTCACGTTCGCCGATTCATCCGAACAAATAATACACTGATCCGTTGAAGCAGCGGCACCGACTGCCTCACCCTGATGAATCATCGTGGGAACGACACTTTCTATTTTAGCCCTTGAGGCCAGATATTCGTTTTGTTGTACAATCGCGCGCTGATATTCCGGCGTTAAATCCTGACTGCCTGGGACAGATTGCAAACCGGCAGGTGCGTTCGCCACACGAGATGGCCCAGCCGCGCCGTCATCGCCAGAAAGCATTTTAGTGGCCACATAAATCAACACCACCACACCAAGCACCGCACCAAACACCACAAAAAGGCGGCTGCGGGCATCCAGACGTTTAAAAATATTTAATTTGGAAAAATCAAACGCCATTAAAGCCCTCCCACTTTAAGCTCGACCGGTTGCCCATAACGAGACACCAAGACCGAGGACGTTTTAGGCAATTCATAGGCATGCATGCCGTCCGGGCTCACCATTTTACCTATCCAGCCCGGTGACAACAGCGTCAAACGGGTACGCAAATAAAGCTTTTCGCCTAACACCCAAGCCTGATTATCCGCACCCGATACAGTCAGTATTTTAGAACCGGCGGGCGCAACGCCATCAAGCACCCCCAGCAACAACTCATTCGCATTGTTTGGCAAGTTGGTCCCCAGTGGCACTTCCTTCGTATTGGGGCCAATGCCAGACACATGAATATCCACACGATAATCGACCACACGCTGCCCTGAAACCAGCTCAAGGGTCACAGGCGTTGGCAATCCCACCAAACGCACCACCATATCGCCGTCACTATAGGGTGAAACAGCCTGTATCAAAAGAATATTACCCTTGCCATCCCACTGTATGTTAACTGCTTTGGGGTTGCCAATATCAAAGGCGGCAATGGGCCACGGTGACCCCGTGGAATCCACAAAGACGAGCGAGGAAACATAGCCTTGCGCCATTCTCACCGCAGGCGGCGTGGCGCCTGGCGCAAGATTCACCATCAGGGTGGTCGAAACAGGTTTGGGCGGAATATTCGCAGGAATGGCAGCCGCACGTTGCGCCACGTCAATTTGTTGACGCAACTGCACCACTTGTTGCGGCGTCATCGGCATATTCTGCTGTAGCATCGCATTAAATGCCGCACTGGCATCAGCGCTCGGTTTGCGGCCATCAGGCGGGGCAGCATCCAGCATTGCTTTGCGGCCTGCTTCATAACTTAACTGAGATGCGCCAATGACGATCGGTCGCTTGGCCGGTGGCGGCGCCTCCTTTATCTCAGGCGGCGCGGTTAAGACGGGAGACGGGGATAGCCTTGTATTATTAGGAGCTTGCTGGGCATAGCCGTTTGCTTGCAACCATTGTTGAAACTGATTTAAGGACTGCGCTGAATCAGGCGTATTGGCGGCATTGTCTGATGCAGCGAACGCAACAGGCGCAAGCACTAGCATGATGCTGATGAATAAGGGTGCTGCTCGAAACCATTTAGCCATATACACCAAGCGCTCCTCAACATCCCAATTTATGACGAGGCATCTACAATCACATTATCAACTCCCACTCCCACCAAATTGCTCAGTGTAGGAACCCTAACCACCACCAGCTTCAACATCAATGTTCTGACACGCGTAATTTTTTGGCCAATATAGCTAATATCGACAGGTAATTCGACCACCCAATAATATCGGCCATCCCCTAACAACCCTTTCTGCAGTACGGTAGGCGCACGGGAAGGCGCGGCTGTTGTAAACAACCTATCTGTCTGAACAGTAGTATAGTTTACATAGATATTCAATTGGTTTAAAAATACCTCCCAGCCGTCCGCCGTGAAATACGGTTTTTGTTGTGTCAAGGTCTGATTGTAATTTTTAAAATCGTAGGTAAACGCTTTCGGGATCACTTCGCTCACCCATTGCAACATGTCCGCCTCTGTCAGATAAGGCTGATTCAGCGGCACCAAGGGTTGCACGCGCCAGTCTTTCTCCACCGCAAAAACAACCGGTGGAGGACGGCTTACATATAAATACACTGACAAGGAAAGCAACACACCTAGCGCCACCAATAAACCGGCCCCAATGCCCAAGACCCTGCCAAAACCATCGCGATAAAAATGATTCTGTATTTCCACCACCTCTGGTATTTTCCCTGCCATCATGACCGCCTTCGCATCGTCATCAAGATCACCTTGTTTTTAGCCATTATTTTGCCGCGCGCGCAATCAACTGAACAAT
>MGYH01000053.1:3284-14969 GCA_001801665.1 Gammaproteobacteria bacterium RIFCSPHIGHO2_12_FULL_45_12
CCTCGATAACTCTGCAAAACAGGCCGGCGCTTGACCTTGACGGAAACAATCAGTGAGTTTTCAAAATCAGGCTGCACACCAAATGGCGGCGTCCAATAAGATACCAACACATTCACATCATACTTCCAGGCGCGCGCGCCCCCTAACATGCCTTCCGCCATCAATTTGGGCGCACCGACAATTTTGGCCTCCACAATCATCTTGTTTCGCGTTAACGCCAGCAAATTATTCGATTTGGTGAGTGCTTTCATGTATTCAGACCAACCAAAGGGATCGAAGTATTTCTGTGCGCTCTGTAATTGAGAGCGATAGTTGATATAGTCGTAAGAATAAGCGGCCTGAATGGCAGCGACCACCCAAGCCGATAATTGGGCCTCTGTCATGTTGGGCATCGTTTCAGGTATCACCCGTATCAGTCTCGACACACTGTCCGTTGCAAAATACAAGGGACGCACACTTTGCTTGCTTAAATAGATCAGATCATAGACCAAAATAGCCATGACCACCCAACTGAATGCAAACACACCCAGCACGAGAAAATATTGGCGCCGGTAAAAACCATTGCGCTGAAACACCACTTTTAAAATATCGTTTCCATCCATCGCCTACACCATGACAAATTGTTCAATACCAATGCCCTGTGGATTTTCAGAAGTGGGCACACGCACAATCATGAGCTGCACATAAAACTTTCGGTTATAAACCGTATTAGCACTCACATAGGTCACTAAAAATGGAATTTGCACGCGCCACGCATAATCAATCTGAGGCAATGGTCCCTGATTCACGATAACAGGCGTACCCGCCACCACACTATAAACAAACAGCTGATTTTTCTCTATGGTATCAATCAAACTAACCACCGGCCCTAAATATTCACGCCAGCCTTTGGGGGTGAAATAGGGGTGAACCAATTTCAATGCCTCATTATAACTTTCGGCCTGGAATTTAAAGGTATAAGCCATAATCGCCGCCTTGCTCGCCCAGGTTAAAATGGTTTGAGGCAGTAAATTTGGCTCGTAAAAGGCAGTTAACTCCATTTTTTGTCCGTCCTCTTGCTGGGCAAAAAACGCGGGCAACGGCCTGTGCTCCAGTTGATACGTCACCAGACCCACAACCGCTATCATCAACAACAAGAGGGCGATCATCCCCAAAATAAAATAATGGGCATAGCGACGATAAAAATCGTTCCCTGTCGAAATATCAAGCTGTCGAGATGCATCCTGTGCCATCCACTCACCCTACAATTGATGCGGCATTAATAAAATCTTGCCATCCGTCGTGTTCGCATAATACATAGGCTCGGGCAATGTCCACAGAATGTAAATCATGATCGCGAGCAATACATAAATGATGGCAATGGAAGCAATCAGCCATCGCAGCATGCGGTGATACTGATCACGATAAAAAACACTCTGCAAACTGGCTATTTCATGCCGCGGTCCCAACATCCGTAAACCCCACTATACCAACAATTTTTCCAGCGTAATTTCAATCCGGTAGTTATCATTGCCCTTCCAGTCTAACTCATTTTTGTCAACCAGGTTCGTCCCGCCATAACCTGCCGCATATAAAACACGTGCATCCACCCCAGCCGCCATTAAAAACTTGGAGACGGCTTGCGCTTGTTGCCGCGACAAGGCAAGATCGACCTCTTTAGGGCCCATGTCATTGGTGTAAGCGGCTATCTTGACCAGCATTTTAGTATACTGATTGATGTAATTTGTCACCAGTTCCAGCGTTGAATAAGCTTGGGGCTTGATATCCGCGGTCACTGGGTTAAACAAACGATCAGATGGCAGGACAATTAATATTTGATCGCCCAGCACCACAATGGTTGCGCCACGATTTTTCAATTGATCTTCAATGCTTGCATTGGCATCCACATAAGCACCATAAGTGGCGCCTAAAATAACGCCCACCGCAGTCCCTGGCAGCACGCCAACACTGGATGACAACGCGCCCGCTACCGCGCCCGTCACCCCGCCCAACAAGGCGCCTTTGGAAGTTTGACTGGCGTTTTGATACGTCTCTGCGATATCACCGCTCGACATGGCCTCTACCAGATTTTTACCATTTTGCACGCCGGTATCAACGCCGGCAGCCGCATGACGGGTGACATCGGAAGAAGCGCAACTGGAGAGAAAGAAACAGCAAGAGATCAGTAACATTAAAAGCCGGAGGTTGATCACAAACACGATCTATATATCCTCTTCCTGATCTTTTGTCTTGAGAGAATTCACATAATCACATAACTGATCTGCAAATGCCACCACTTCCTCGCCAGGCAAAAGCAGTTTTTCAATGTCAGGCGGGTACTCGGTTGCCGCCGCCAAATCTTTTATCACTTCTGCCGCCATGGCATTCACTTGAGAAGAAGGCCGGCCCGTCAGACGTTCAAGCATCGCCACTTTTTCCTTCGCCAGACGCTTATCCATTAATGGCTGACTAAAAGCTTCCCACGCTTTCGCGCCCACAAGGGCTTTCACGGCGGAACCGAGAGGCACACGGCTAAAAATATTTAAACGCCCTTCATCCACCACTTCTTCCACCTCTGGCTCTTCACTTTCACTAGGCACCGCATGACGATTGTGCAAAGCAAGCAAAGCACTCAGCGCGCGCTCAATGGCGTTCTTTTCCGGATCCTCCACCATGGTCGCTGCAATGACCTTTAGTTCATCGCTTTCATCTTCCACCATCTCAAAATTTTCATTCTTCGTTAAGGTCTCGCCAAAACGCTCAATATGATCTTCCAGATCAATCAAGACCCGACTCAAGGGACGCTCAACCTTCAAGAACTGGTTTAAGCGCATTTTTTCGGCTGGCTGTGGATTCGCAAAAAACATTCGCGCACGAATGACTTTGGACTTGAAAAAGATATGCGCCTCCCCTTCTCGCTGCTCTTTTAAATCCTGCAAGTCAATTCGCTGACGTTTTTCAGACGAAGCACTGCGGCTATCCATGTAATTATTCAATAAACTTCCTGCATTTGTCTGAAAAGAATCTACCTTCGTGACATACGATTCACCGGCTGTTTTCTGGAAAAAATCCCAAGTCTCAAGCGGGTCCTCCAGCTTCATGCAAATTTTAATGTTGGTGTTTGCACCAATGGAGGCAGCCTCCTCCTTTGACGCCTTTTGAAAGGCTGGCAAATCTTGTCCGGCAAAAATAACCGAGAAGCCCAAGGAACGCGCTTGCGCTGGCACCACCGCAAATCCCTTTACCGCATAGTAACCATATTCGTCCAGAATACACATGTAAGGTGTCTCGGCATTCGTTGGTTTACGGGTAATGACTTCACGATAGGTTCCTTCAACGGTATCGCCCAAACCCGCTGCCATCATTGCTTTAAGCGAAGCAATGATGACCTTGCCAAGGTTGGATAACTCTTCAGGTGATTTTTCCAGAGCAGGCAAAAGCACTACCAGGATGCGGCGATTTAAGACCACATCTTTTAAATCCACCTCAGCCAGATTGGTACGAATGATATGCCCATACGTATCCGCCAATGAACCGAATACGCGCGTCAACTGCATGGTGATAAAGCCATGCTGCTCCAATACTTGTGAACCTTGCTTGCCTTTTTTGGAACGATCATACCCTGGTAAGTTAATCACGTAATTGTTAAGCGGCTCAAGCACCAGATCAGGCACATCCGCCAGACTCACTGGCTCTTGATTATCACGCGGAAACATTTTATCCATCGTGATCGCCTCCAGACGAGGCAGCTCAAAATAATTACGAATGGTGTTGGCATCCAGCAAAATCTTTCCATGATCGCGCATATAAACGAGCGTCTTCATCAAGGCTTCCACAAAGACCATTGCACGGCCTTTCCACATGTCACCGTCCGCACTTTGACTGCCTGCATCCATCAAACTGATGACCAACTGTGACAACATGCTGGATGAACCATTACAAAATGGGTTCATCGTATTGGATAAACGTTTTTCCTGTGCGCCAATAATGTCACGCGCACCCGTCATAAAGTTAATGAGCAACAAGTCATCTTCCCGACCCATGCTGCGGCACATTGAAAAAACTTTGGCAAACAGTGAATTATCACCCTTGCCATCGACGTACAAAAATCCACTGCCCTGAATCAAGGCATTAAAGGAAAGCGAAACCAGCGCTTCGGTTTTACCACTACCGGTTGAACCAAACATAAGGACATGCGTACGCATGTCATCGTTATTAAACCATAGCTCATCATTATCGGATCGGCGATTGCCAAAAAAAGAAATGCCTCGCGCCATTCTGGGCTTACTTTTTTCACCTGGCAGAAGATCATTATAATCATACGTTTTGGAACGCTGCGGCAACCGAAAGGGCAGCGTGCTTTTTCTGGTAAAGGCATAAAGGAACACACAAATCCCGATAAACGCGATAAACTCAGTCAGTGCCGCAATGAAATACGTGGCAAGCGCAAAAACAAACATGAGCACCGCGCTATTAACAGGGTCTTTAAAAAAATCAACCGCCTTCATTCCAAGCGTACGCGTGTCGCGCAACAACAACTGAGGTGAAAGTTCGTGCTGTTCTTCCAGACCGCGCAATCGCATTGTCTTACCCTCTATTCATCATCGGGCCGATATAGGATATCTGTTAATGCCAACTCCAATGCCTTGCTGGCCTCTTCCACCATCGGCATGACTAATTTTTTTCCCGCTTCTTTTTCCGCCACCCAATGCGCAAAAATCCCTGCAATTTCAACAAAGGGTGTTTGTCTGCCCACCGTGTTTAAGATATACCACAATCGTCTGTCTAACGGTTTTAACCATAAAAAATCCGCCGAAGCCTGCACACCATCTTCCCTCGCCCCCTCAAGCATGGACGCCATCACGGTCATCACATAGGCATGCGCTATCACCCGTTGCTGAACCAGTTTGGTGTTTTCATACTTCTTGCACAAGGCATCCACACCGGAAAAATCCAGTTTGGAGTTTGACGATGCACTTAATTGCTCAAGCATTTTAAGTGCTGCCTTCGTGTCTGAGTTAAGCCGCGCTGCAAACACAGCAAACAACGCTTTCACATGCATGGGCAACCGTTTCGTGTCACTCCAGCGCGGCCCCAACTGTAAGGTAAAAACCCGATTCGCATCCCCGCGCCGCAACATGACATCCACCCTGTCCCACTCCTTACGCGCCATCCCTTCGCGTCGTTCAGGTCGCACCTCATCGAGTAATTGATGTTTTTTACAAAACTGCATGGGCTGCATGGCCATTGCCCAAGGACCCGCATCAATATCCGTTTTTAGCAAATCAAGCCTAGTCACCGGTGAGATTTGCGGCCAATTTGCTTTTTCAACCGTCGCCAAGTCTTTCATGTGATAGGTGCGCTTAAAGACGCGGGTAGTATTCGTCAAAAAGACGATAAAACCCAATGCAATTAAAATGGCCGCAAGCGGAAGACGAAACGGTGCGCCCGCCGCCGAACCAAGGAGCACCAAATCATGAAAGCTCACTATTTTGGGGTTGGCAATGACGGTGACCAGCATCGTTTGCAAGGCATCATAATGATGCCCCGTCACCATGGTGAGCAATTTCACTTCCAATAGCTTCAAAGAAAGGTAAGCCGCGATAAGGTGGGCTCTAAACCCAAACCAGATAGCGCCAATTGCGGCAAACAGCACCGCCACCCACCAAAGAATATGCGCGGAATTATCCGATTGATTGCCTTGCGCTGGCCCAGCCATAATCTTTCTCCCCCAGCCATTCCCGCTTTAAACAAGAAAGCTTCGGATTGACACCCGAAAAAACGGCGGACAAATATAGTTTCTGATACAAATGTAGGGTGGATTAGGCGTTCTTTGCCGTAATCCACCAAATTGGTGGATTACGACGCAAAAAGCGCGTCTAATCCACCCTACATTTTCACCAAAAGGGGGAGAACCGCGATCTCCCCCTTTGGAATCCCCCATCGCAGCCTGTAAAGCGGGAATCACTGGACAGACCCTAATATTCTTCTTCCTGTTTTTGCTGTTTTTCTTTAATTTCGTCCAATGTTTTACAGTCAATACAGAGTGTTGCCGTAGGCCTTGCTTCAAGGCGCCGCAATCCAATTTCAATACCGCAAACCTCACAATACCCGTAGTCATTTTCTCGAATGAGCTCAAGCGATTCTTCAATTTTTTTCAATAATTTTCGCTCACGATCACGGGTACGCAACTCCAGACGAAAGTCCTCTTCCTGGCTGGCGCGATCGTTGGGATCAGGATAATTAACCGCATCTTCTTTCATGTGAGTGACGATTTTATCGCCGCCCTCCAACAGGCGCTGGCGCAATGCCATCAAAATTGCCCGAAAATGCTCAAGCATCCTGACATTCATGTATTTTTCAGTCTTTTTAAGCTTGTACGTGGGGATACCCAACACGTCCAGACTCGGCTCAAAAATTTCTTTTTCTTTAGCTGCCATCGTATCACCTCCTACCCTGAGATCTAAGTGTAGTCCAAAATTAGCACTAACACCAAAAGTTCGCCATTCAACCATTCTCCCGAAGAGGTGCCTCATCGCCCACGCCCACCGAATGGCCGCTAAGGAACAGCACGTCGCACGATGACTGAGGACCGCCCTACCGTCACTCTTTCTCGCCCCGCCAAATCACATACGGTACGAATACGTTGGTAATGAGCGGCCTTAAGCAGTGCCCGCACTGCCGGACCTTGCGAAAACCCATGCTCCATCAGGAGATAACCACCTGATTTTAAATAGTTTTGAGCTTCACTCGCTATCTCCCTGATAGCGTTAAGCCCATCGCTTCCTGATACCAGAGCACCAATCGGCTCAAAAGCAAGCCCTCTTGCATATTGTTCCCACTCAAGCTCTGAAACATAAGGTGGATTACTGACTATTACATCAAACCCATGACATGGCAACGCAGTACACCAATTGCCCAAGTAAAAAGAAATACTGTTTATCGCTAATTGTCGTGCGTTTTTTCTGGCAATGCATAGTGCGCTTTCACTGACATCGACAGCACAGACCGCCCAAGCTGGACGTTCATGCGCCAAGGCAATGGCGACCGCACCACATCCTGTTCCAAGGTCCGCCAGTTTGACGACCGGATGAGGGTCTGGAAAGATGGCCAGCACTTGCTCGACCAGCACCTCCGTTTCAGGCCGTGGAATCAGGGTGTCAGGTGTCACCTGAAAAGGCAGTGACCAAAATTCTTTTACCCCCTGCAAATAAGCCATGGGCTCGCCCAAGCTGCGCCGCCTGACCCATTCCTCAAAATCGCTAATCTCTTCCCGTGTTAAATTCTTTTCAGGCCACGCACGCAAATAACTTCGCGACTGATTGAGCACCATGGCCAGCAACCTTTCCGCCTCCCCTCTGGCTTCTGCTGTCACGGGCATTAACTTTAGCATCGCGCCATCAAGCACCTGCTGAATGGTCATCTGCCTACTCACCTAAAGAGGCAATCAAATCAGCATGATATTCCTGATTCAACGCATCAATCACAGGCGTCAAATCCCCTTCCATAATGGCCGTTAACTGGTACAGTGTCAGATTAATGCGATGATCCGTTAAACGACCTTGTGGAAAATTGTAGGTGCGAATACGCTCGGAACGATCGCCCGTCCCCACTAGGCTGCGCCTGGTATCTGCTTGCTGCTGATGTTGCTTGTCGCGTTCTGCCGCAAGGATTTTGGCTTTCAGTAATGACATGGCACGGGCGCGATTCTTGTGTTGTGAACGCTCATCCTGGCATTCAACGACCGTGCCCGTCGGCAAGTGGATAATACGAATGGCAGAATCTGTTTTCTGTACATGCTGACCACCCGCACCGGAGGCGCGAAACGTATCAATTCGCAAATCACCTGGATTAATTTCAATTGCCTCAATCTCATCCAGTTCTGGCAAAATGGCCACCGTACACGTTGAGGTATGCACCCGACCTTGTGCTTCCGTTTCAGGTACCCGCTGCACGCGGTGCACGCCTGATTCAAACTTAAAACGCGAGTAAGCACCCTGCCCAATCACCCGCGTGATAATTTCCTTATAGCCACCATGCTCCCCAGGACTTTCACTGACAATTTCAACCTTCCAGCGCGCAGCTTCCGCATAACGAATATACATGCGTGACAAATCTCCTGCAAAAATAGCCGCCTCATCACCCCCTGTGCCCGCCCGAATTTCAAGAAAGATATTATTGTCGTCATGTGGATCCTTAGGCAGCAGAATAAGCAGCAAGGCCTCTTCAAGTGCGGCCATCTGCACACTGACCTGCTTTGCCTCCTCTCTGGCCAATTGCTGCAACTCGGGGTCGTCCTCTTCCAGCAACGCGGTTGCCTCTTCCAGCAACGCTGCCTGCGCCTGATAACGCGCGTATTGTTGTACCACCGGTTCAAGCTGCGAATATTCTTTTGACAAGTCACGATAACGATTCAAGTCATTCGTCACCTCCACATCAGACAAGATTGTCTTTAGTGCTTCATAACGATCTGTCATCGCTTGCAGTTTTGCGTGAATGGATGGCTTCATAACAATTCAACTTCCGGATCAGAAATAGCAAATAATTGTTTCGCGAAGCGCAATAACTCGAAACGTCCTTCCGCACCTGCCTGCCGCAACTGAACACTTGGCGCATGCAATAATTTTTGCGTAAACGCATACGCAAACGCATCCAGCACCTCTACCGCATTCGCACCTTGCTGCAATTGCTGTCTTGCCTTCATCAGTTCGACCTGACAAATTTCTTCTATCTGACCACGATAAGCACGAATGGTATGCGTCACCTTGTCAAGCGTACCCAGTTCAGCGATGAAGGCCATGCTTTTCACACGAATCATTTCCCGCGCCTTGACAGCCGCATGCTCACGGCCTTTCAGGTTGTTATCGATGATTGCCTTTAAGTCATCAATGCAGTAGAGCGCCACATGGGGCAACTCCGCGACTGCGAGCTCAACATCACGCGGCACGGCAATATCAATCAACATTAACGGTTTATCCCGACGTGCCCGCATGACCTCAGTCATCATGGCCTTATTCACCACCGGCACCGCACTGCCTGTCGCTGAAAATACCACATCCGCACGCGTGATTGCCCGGGCCATGTCTTCAAAACCAAACGCATGGCCGCCACCGATTTCAAGCATGGCCAACGCTTTTTCAAGACTGCGATTCACCAGTGCCACAGGCGTTGCCAAATGCGCTTTAAGGTAGCGTATTAACAATTCGCTGGTATCCCCCGCACCAATGAGCACGACATTCGCGGAAGCAAATGCGGGAAGCTGCTGCCTTGCAAAATGCACTGCCGCTGAGGCAACTGACACCGGACAAGCACCCACCGCAGACGTCGTGCGAATTTCCTTTGCCACGGAAAATACTTGCTGAAACAGGCGATGAAAGACTGATGCGACCGCACCCGCGGTGCAGCTTTCTGAATAAGCTTCTTTCATTTGCCCTAAAACTTGCGACTCGCCTAACACCATGGAGTCAAGACCACAAGCCACTTGCATGATGTGCGCGACCGCCGCCTCATCCTGATGCACATAGAGCAGGGTGTCTAGTTGCGGGCGAGGCAACGTCGTCTGCGCGCAAAACCAGTCCACCACCCGACCAACCTCTTTTGCTTCACAATAAAGTTCAGAACGATTGCAAGTAGAGAGCAACACAGCTTCGCTCGCCAACTCGCGAGCCAGCAAATCCTGCAAATAAAGTGATACTTTATCGATCGGGAAGTAAATTTTTTCCCGCATTCCAATGGATGCCGTCTTGTGATTGATACCAAGTATAAAAATTGACATTATTTTTTGGTTGCCAAGTTGTTATTTTGGGCATAGTTTAAACTTAAACCCAAATGAAAAACAAAGGATATCATTGTGTTGCGTATTATGCACAAAATCACTGGAATTAGTTTAGTTTTTTTTCTGCTAAACGCTTGCTCCACCATGGCGCCCCTCTCAACACCCACTCAACAATCCTCTGCAGAACGTCAACAATCCCTCAATTCGCTAACGCATTGGCACATCAAAGGTAAAATTGGCGTACAAACCAGCGATGACGCTGGCAGCGCGACCCTTGACTGGCAACAAAACCATCAACAGTTCACCTTGTCACTCATGGGCCCGCTTGGCACAAATGCTATCACCTTAAAGGGGCAGCGAGGACAAGTCATCCTGACCACCGCGGATGGCAAACAAGTCCGCGCACAAAGTGCGGAAGCACTGTTACAGGAACAATGGGGCTTTCAACTACCCGTCTCCTACATTCTGTTCTGGATACGCGGCTTACCCGCGCCCGGCACTCACTCAGCGATAACACTTGATGACCATCAGCGTCTTCGCTCGCTCACCCAGCAAGGCTGGAACGTGCGATTTCTAAGCTACACGAATGCCGCCAACCGAGAGTTACCCCGTCAAATAGCGATTACCTCGCCCCGATTGAAAGCCAAAATCATTATTTATACTTGGAAGATTGATTAACCCATTGACACCCATGCCCTCACTCAGCAAAATAGCGCTTCACAAAAGAGGTAACTGTTGGGGTGTAGCCAAGCGGTAAGGCACCGGGTTTTGATCTCGGCATTCCTAGGTTCGATCCCTAGCACCCCAGCCAAATCATATTTATACTGACAGCTTCGCATTAGACTCACACACCAAGGAAAGCACCGTGCCAGAAATCATGATCTTTAGCGGCAACACGAGCCAGACACTCGCAAAGCAAGTCGTAGAACACCTCAACCTGCCTTTGGGCAAAGCACTCGTCGGCTGCTTTAGCGACGGCGAAACCATGGTGGAAATTCAGGACAACGTTCGTGGACGAGACGTGTTTATCATCCAGTCCACTTGCGCCCCCTCGAATGACAACTTAATGGAACTCATTCTCATGGCAGATGCCCTGCGTCGCGCCTCCGCCACCAAAATCACGGCCGTGGTTCCTTATTTTGGTTATGCCCGCCAAGATCGGCGGGTACGCTCCGCACGCGTTCCCATTACGGCCAAAATTGTCGCTGACATGATGGCGGCGGTTGGCATTAGTCGTGTGGTCACGGTGGATTTGCATGCCGATCAGATTCAGGGTTTCTTTTACATGCCAGTTGACAACTTGTACAGCACCCCCATCATGCTGGAAGACATGCATCAACGCTCCTTCAAAGACGCCATGATTGTGTCACCTGACGTGGGCGGTGTCATTCGGGCGCGCGCCATTGCCAAACGCATTGCGGGTTCGGATCTCGCCATCATTGACAAACGCCGTCCGCGGCAAAATGAAGCGCAAGTCATGCACATTATTGGCGATGTCACCGACCGTGACTGCATCATTGTCGATGACATTGCAGACACCGCGAGCACCCTGTGCCGCGCAGTTGAAGCGCTGAAAGAGCACGGTGCCTCCAAGGTAACCGCCTATATCACCCACCCTGTGTTTTCAGGCAACGCCATTGCCAACATCAACGGCTCCCTGCTGGATGAAATTGTGGTCACTGACACCATTCCACTCTCCGAAGACGCGCAAAAGTGTCCGCGCATACGCTGTTTAAGTCTTAGCCACATGATTGCTGAGGCCATCCGGCGCATTAGTGGTGCCGGCTCATTGAGCCGCATGTTTCTTGATTAAATGGCATGTCATCCCGTTTACCCTAAGTAACCGTCATCCGTTCATGCCGAGGAGGGTGCGGAGCACCCGTCTCGAGGCATTTTCTTCAGCATGAATTTCGGACCATGTAGGGTGGATT
>MGYH01000054.1:0-643 GCA_001801665.1 Gammaproteobacteria bacterium RIFCSPHIGHO2_12_FULL_45_12
TAGCCGTCATTCACCAAGTTTGGATTGATGCAACAGCGCCCGTCAAGGGATCTGATACAAATGTAGGGTGGATTAGACGTGTTTTTTGCGTCGTAATCCACCAAGTAAAATGGTTGCCCGCCTGCGCGCGTGTGAAAAAATTAAAATTGGTTCACACGCTCGCAGGCGGGAACCCATTTTGAATAGGCGACAGAAGTAAAATTAGAAATAGGTTCCCGCCTGCGCGGGAATGACACAGTTACGGCAATGACACTTCAAATTGATGTAGATCGGAGTTTTTCTTGCAATTCAATCCGATAACTACTAATAATCCCCTCTTAATTGGTATTACATGGGAGGGATTCACCGATGCAACTGATACAGCGTTTAAATCAAATTATCTCGGAATATGATTTATTAAAACATTCATTTTACCAAGCTTGGTCACGCGGAGAATTAACCCGCGCGCAGTTACAACAGTACGCAGCACAATACTACAGTCAGGTCGAATCGTTTCCGCGCTTTATTTCACGCGTTCATACCGGGTGTCCTGAGATATCGGCACGAAAAGTGTTATTGGAAAATCTGGTGGATGAGGAAATTCATGGCACGGACCATCCCGCTTTATGGATGCAATTTGCGGTGGGCATGGGTGTGTGCAGAG
>MGYH01000054.1:655-12789 GCA_001801665.1 Gammaproteobacteria bacterium RIFCSPHIGHO2_12_FULL_45_12
GAGGGTGAAAGATGAAAAATACTTGCCTGAAACGCATGCCATGGTAAACCAGTATTATGAGTTGGCAGAGCGAGACTGGCGTGATGGACTGTGCGCTTTATATGCTTATGAATCGCAAGTCCCCTCCGTGTCTGCCTCTAAAATTGAGGGGTTAAAGCGGTTTTATGGGATTGAGGATGAGTCAACATTGGCATTTTTTACAGCTCACCAGGTTTATGACGTGGGTCATGCAGAGCAAGTGGCGCGTTTGATTGAGCATTATGCTGAGCCTGACAAGGCGGAAATGGCCACGCGTGAAGCGGCACAGTCTTTATGGGGCTTTTTGGATGGCATGTGTCGAGTCAATCAGATAGCTTGCTGATATAATGACACCCGTGCTGTAGGCAGCACGGGTGGTGTGTTATGTGCAAGTCACAGAGTGGGTCAAGAAATACCCGTGGCTGAGAACGTGGCGGTGGTTGAATTGGGCCCGGTGACGGTGCAGGTAACGGTTTCGTCTGCGGCAATGGCGCCTGAGGTGATAGTGTAGTTGGTGGGCAGCCCATCTTGCAGCGTGTTTGCAACATCGGTGCAATTGGCGATGGCTACGCCTAATGAGCTACTCAGTTTACGTGCCGCATAATTACTGGCACTTGAAGAAGCGAGAGCACCCGCAATACCTTGGGTGGCGCTAGTTTGGGCGGTGGATGATAGATCAATAAACTTTGGAATGGCGACAGCCGCAAGAATGCCAATCAGCGCGATGACAATGACCAGCTCAATGAGCGTAAAACCTTGAGAAGACATTCTAACTCTCATGAGTGCAATCCCTAGCTGAGCACGTTTAAATTCAATCATTTATTGTAGCACTGGGCTATCAAATAGTGAAAGGTTAAATTGAATCAATGTACTAGGATCGGTTTGATAAATAACAGATGTTAGTGATGAACCATGTCAATCATATTCCAGATGGGCAAATAGACGCCAAGAGCGAGTATTAAAATTAAAATAGAGACAATTCCAATGAGAAACGGACCAATGAAATCATTTAAACGTTTTAAATCATATTCAACTTCCTGATGTTGAAAATTGCTAATGTAATGCAGGGCAGGAGAAAGTTCCCCACTTGCTTCACCAACCGCAAGAATTTGAGCTTCCAGTGGGGATAATAGTTCAAATTTGGCAGATGCTTGTGTAAAGGGAATGCCACGTTCAATCGCTTCCTCGATTTTGGTTAATTGATCAATGAGATAGGTGTTAGAGATAATTTGCTTCACTAGCTTTAAGCCTTGATTGAGAGGGATGCCTGAGTCCACGACTAAGGCTAATGATTGGCAAATTCGAATCAGTAATATCTGTTTCAATAATTTTCCGAATAAGGGCATTTTTAAAGATAAACGACCATATAAACGGCTGCCGGATGGCGTTTTTAGGTAATAAAAAAATAAAAACGTCATTAAGCTAATAGCGATTATTATGTACTGAAAATAATGGATAAAAAAATTGGAGCTACCAATTAAAAATCGGGTTTGCCAAGGTAATGTCACCGAAAGATTGGCGTAAAATTTGGCGAAAGTTGGAATAACAAATAAATTGATAGTCAATATGGCGCTTAAAATGGCAAGTAAAACCATGGTAGGGTACCTAAATGCGGATTTTATTTGTTTGCTGTTATTTGCCTCAAAGATAAGGTATTGATGCAGATGTGCAAAAGATTTATCTAAATGTCCCGTTGTTTCACCAATTTGAATAATGCTAATCATTAAGGGCGAAAAAATATCAGGAAAATGTTGCATGGCTGCTGCTAAACTTTGTCCTTTCGCAATATAATCAAGAATACCCTTTAAACTGATGGATAAAAGCTGATTACGCGTTAATTCAGCAAGTTGACGTAAAGCAGCGTCGATGGGCACACCGGCTTCGTGTAATAGTTGCATTTGACGCGTAAAAACAACAAGCTCATTAGGCGGTAAACTTTTAAGTTGCAGCCAACGATAACATTGGCTAGTCGGACTTAATTTGTGTGTTATTAGCTTAATATCAAGAGGCGTAATGCCTTCTTTGATCAGTTCAAGGTTCAGTGTGTCAAGGTCAATCGCAGTGCGTTTACCGGAACGTACAGCACCCTGTTTATCTCGGCCATAATATATAAAATCAGCCATTCTGGCAAAACTCCATTAAACTTCACCGGCCATACGAATCACTTCACGTACGGTGGTGGTGCCGTTATAAACAAGTTCCAAACCTGATAAAACAAGTGGTTTGTAGTGGGGTTGCGGGGTAGCCAGTTTTGAGAGCACACTGATATTATCGTGACGCAAGGCATCAATCAGTTCATCGGTAATTGATAATAGTTCAAATACACCCACACGACCATGATAGCCTGTATGATGGCAATAAGAGCAGCCAGCCCCATTTTTAAACGATGTGAAATGCTTATCATGTCGTTCAATCGTTTTAAGCCAGGCCATTTCATTCTCTGAAAGCGTGTCATCAGTTTTACATTTATCACAAATACGCCTGACCAGACGCTGCGCCATGATGCCGCGCAAGACGCTAGCCACAAGGTAACCTTTAGCACCCATCTCAAGGAGGCGTGTTGCTGCGCTGATGGTGTCATTCGTATGTAGGGTTGCCATTACAAAGTGACCCGTCATGGCGGCCCGTAGAGCAATCTCCATGGTTTCCTGATCGCGAAGTTCGCCGATCATGATGATGTCAGGATCCTGACGTAAAATGGAGCGCAAGATACTGGCGAAGGTAAGGTTGATTTTAGTATTGACCTGTACTTGATTGATTCTCGGCAAACGATACTCAATGGGATCTTCAACCGTAATAATTTTTTCTTCTTCAGTGTTAAGTTTATTTAAGGAAGCATAAAGAGTGGTTGTTTTGCCGCTTCCAGTAGGGCCGACTATCAGCAATAAGCCATATGAGATGGTTAACAAACGGTTATATTCATATAACACCAATTCAGGCATATCAAGTTGATTGAGATCTAACATATCGGCAGATTGATTAAGTAAGCGCATGACTAGCGATTCACCATATTGAACGGGTAACGTTGAGACGCGAACATCATATTTTTTGTTCATGACCGAAATGGAAAATCGCCCATCTTGCGGCAATCGTTTTTCGGAAATATTTAATCCCGAGGCGAGTTTAATGCGTTGAACCAGGGCTTTGGAGATAGATTGATCAGGTAAAATTTGTTCATGTAAAACCCCGTCAATTCGCAAGCGAATCCGGATAATATTTTCGCCTGGCTCAATGTGAATGTCAGATGCGTCCACTTGAGAAGCATCCTCAAAAATAGAGCGTAACAAATTAACAACCGGCAAATCCTCAGATGAAAAATCATGCATATGTGAAAAAATGTCGAGGTCATCATGTTTGATATCCTCTGATAATGATTCAGCTAACTGGGAGATTTCATCAGTTCGCCGATAAAAATCATTTAAAATATCTAATAAATCATTTTCTCTGATCAATGCTAAATCGACTTTAACTTTTAATACCCGCTCAATTTCATCTAGTGCAACCAAGTCCTGAGGATCAACCATGCCAACTAACAAATGATCATTTTTCTTTTCAATCACAATGGCGCGACAATGACGTGCATAAAATTCAGGAAGCAGTTTGACAATTTGAGGGTCTAGCGAGTGATTTTTGAGGTCGATGTAGGGAAGTTGAAGTTGTTCAGAAAGTAATTGTAGTAATTTAGGTTCTTCAATGTAGCCAAAATCTACTAAAATTTGGCCAATTTTTTTATCAGAATTCTTTTGTTCCTGCAGAGCCGCTACAAGTTGCTCGCTGGTAATTAAGTGTTTTTCTTGTAATAACTCAGCAATAAGCGTTTTTTTAATTATTGGCATAGGCTTGTCCTTGCAGTGCTTTCAGGCGAGAACGTAAGTAGACAAGCGATTCTGTGTTTAAATGGCCTTCTGATAATGCCTTGATATAGGCAAAGTTTGCTTGCTTTGGCTCATTTATTTTTTCCAGTGAGACTGCCATTCCAAACCACCAGTTGCCATTTTGTGGATTGATGTTGACTAATCGTTTGTAAAGATTAATGGCAAGCTTATCATCATTCAGTTGCTGATAAAGTGCCGCAATAAAAGCATGAAAGTCAGGATTATCATTAATGGTGGGTGATACAGATTGCATTAAATTTAATGCTTGGGTGATTTTTCCACGACTTGTCAGTATTCTTGCTTTTAATTCGATTAAAGAAGGAAATTCAGGACTTAATATTAATCCATTGTCAACAATGGCTTCCGCACGTTTGATTTGACCCTGATCAAGCAGTAAGGCTATGAGAGAGACGCGGGCATTTAGAAACTGTGGATCGGTTTTTAGAAGTAAGTTCAGTGTGTTGATGGCAGTTTGATATTGTCCTGATTCTGCTTCAGATAAGGCAGACTGATATTGCTCAGTTAAAATGCTTTGAATGGCAGGTGTTTTGATCCTGTTGCCTGGTAGTTTTGTTTTATATTGTTCCAAAGTGGGCTGGTATTCCACGGCAATGACAAGTTCAGGATTTTTTTCAGTGGTATTGAGGTTGACATATTTAATGTTTGAACCAGGGAATAGCCTAAAATGAACAATTGTATCTCCATTTTGAGCACTCGTTGAAAGCTGTTCAATCGCAGAATTCAAGTAATTTAAGGTAGGTAAAGCGGCTACCAATTGGGCATTTTCAAGTGTGACTGACAAGTTACCACTGATGTTATCGCTTTCTATGTGATATAAAGCGGGATGATCCAGCAAAAAAGTGATTTCAGTGATGTTGTCTTTTACTTGCACTGACATGCCCGTGATGAGTGCGGGCTTGAGCCAGCTCATTTCAGAGCTTGAAAAATGCGGCGCAGATTTTGTGAGGGAGGTAGATTGCACAAGAGGCTTCGCCAACGTGCTGTCAGCAGACTTTGTTAAAAGTATAAAGAGATAACTTAAAATAATCAGGCTGAACAAAGCTGATCCCGCCATAATTTTTTTAATAGAAATAGGGTGAGTTGAAGGTTTGTTTCCAGTCAGAAAAATATTGGGGATATTTGAATGAACGGCTTCGCGTTTTTCTAAATCTTTTAACATATTATTGATTAAGCTCATGACGAAAAACTTCCTTTTAATACGAGTAGTCCCGCCATTAAAAGAGCGATGACAATTAGACGTTTGCCAACCACTGAAAGTCTGGTTGCATTCGCAATTTCAGTATCTTTGATAGCAAGACGCATGGCTTTATGATCAATGATACGAACACCGCGCCCATAAGCAACCAGCAGGCATTTATGAGAAAGAATGTTGACAATCCTGGGTATTCCCCTGCTTGCGCGGAATAATAAATGACGGGCTTTTTTAGTAAACAGGCTGCCATGCGCATATCCGGCTACTGCGAGACGATGGTAAAGATAAATATCAAGATCTTCTCGATTCAATAAGGGTAATTGGTATGAAAAACTGATGCGTTGTTTAAATTGCCTAAATTTTGGTTTATTGAGTCGTTCATCCAGCTCAGATTGTCCAAATAAGACAACTTGCAAAAGCTTATGCGATTCAGTCTCAAGATTAGTGAGTAAACGGATAGTTTCCAGACTCTCATCACAAAGCGCTTGTGCTTCATCAATAATCAATACTACTTTTTTGCCTTGTGTGAAGAGTGACATAAGGTGTTGATAAAGGGCTGTCAATAATTCATGTTGATCTTGTGAAGTCGTTGGATCAAGTCCTAGTTCACGGGCAAATGCTTTTCGTAGTTCGACAGGGGTTAAATCTGGGTTGGGTATATAAGCTGTCACATAGGTCTCATCCAGACTTCCCAGTAATTTTCGACATAGCAGCGTCTTACCTGTGCCTACTTCACCAATAATTTTGATAAACCCTTCGCCGCTACCAATGCAAATTTGCAAGGTATTTAATGCTTCCTGGTGCCCCCTTAGGTGACAAAAAAAGTTAGGATTAGGTGTCAGGCTAAAAGGAAGCGTTTTCAAATTAAAAAATTCTGTATACATGGCGAGATGTCCTCACGAATTGTTTGAACGCTCAGCTTCATTGCCAAATATTTTCGGTAATCCACCCGCATGAAAAGGCCGCCTTAACATGCGAAAAGATTTTTGACTGGTTTTAAGAGTTTTAATCATGTCAGTGTTACTGGCCACAATGGGTCGGAGTAAGATGATCAGTTCAGATTTGGTAGCAACCTGACTGGTGCGCCTGAATGCGGCGCCAACAAAGGGTATCTTGCTCAATCCGGGAACGCCCGCCGTAATTTCAGTCATTTTATTTTGCATTAAGCCGCCAATGACGACCACTTGCCCATTTTTAGCTCTGACAATGTTGTCAGATTCACGAATCGTGCTAAAGGCGAGGGGTAGGGTCAGGTTGTTTGCGGTGTTGTTGGTTGTGCCAAGACCAACGGTTTTAATCTGCTGGGTGACTTGGCTGACGCTTGGATGAATATGTAGAATGACCGTGTTTTCGCCGCTGATTTCAGGCGTGACATCAAGCGTGATCCCAGAAAAAAATGGCATTAAGGTAACATCTTGCGAAGGTAGCGTATTGGTGCCAATGATGGTATTTGACGTCGAGACGCCCGTTACAAAAAATTCATCTTGACCCACTTTGATAACTGCTTTTTGATTATTGACCGTTGAAATATTGGGGCTTGATAATACCTGTACATTGCCTTGAGTTTGTAAAAGATTGATTAACGCCGTAAAGTTACCATTGACTTTAAGTGCAAAGACGCCGTTTAATTGTGTCACTTGATTGATATCATTATTATTAAAAGTACCGTTTGCTGCTTGACCTAAACCGGCCGCCGTATTGGCAAGACCGGTCACAGGATCAAGTAAGGCCGGATTATTTAACACGCTCCAGTCAACGCCTGCCTGAAATGAATCATCCAGTTTGATTTCCAGAATTTTAGCTTCCAAAATAACTTGTCTATTCAGGCTGGACTGTAAACTGTTTACAAAGCGAGTAATATTGTGAAGTTCACGCGGAAAGGCGCGTACCATGATCACGCCCGTTTGTGCGTTTGTGGTGACACTATGACCTTCTTGTTTGTCCAGCATGCCGCGAATGGAAGCGTCTATGTTTTTCCAGAAATCAACTTCCGATTTTGTTTCTATGCTGCTAATGGTGCCTAAACTACCTGATCTGGGATTGTTGGTACCCCCTTGCTGAGTGCTATTGCTTCCTGTCGTAATGGCACCGGCATTGCTAACTTGACCGGTTGTCAGTTGCGTATAAGAATTGCCAGAGCGTTTAATATCCAGATAATTGATATGATAGAGTTGGGTTTCAAGTTTGGGGGGTAACACTTCATACCCATAAGATGTTTTATGATATTCAAAACCATAGCTGTCTTGCATGGCATCCATGGTTTCTTTTATCGTGACATTTTTTAAATTTAAAGACACATTGCCGGAAATAGAGGGGTTCACAACCATGTTGTATTTCGTGTCGGCAACAAGGCTCATAAAAAACTCTTTGGCAGGCATATTGTTGGCTGTGACATCAAATCGGGCAGGCGCATGTCGAGCGGGATTGACATAATGTGATAATGGCGGCAGGAGAGCAGCATTAATCCCGCGAGGAGGCCGATGGGTGCGTGGAGTATGATAGGATTCGTCCGTATTAATGCTATTTTGCATGGCTGTTTCTATTTGCTGGGCTGAGGTCGGGTGAGCAGGGTGAACTGTTTTGCAACCTCCAAGCAAAATAACCAGATTAGCCATTAAAAACAGTTTGCTAATAGCAGAAAATCCCAACCTCATGTTGACTTCATCCCTTTTAGTCATGCTTTGCTTCTTTAAATTTTGACGCGACGCTTAATGGGTGCTGCAAGCAGTAATGTGTCCACTGTATTTAGAGGCCCAGTTAATCTTACCGTATAAGGATCAATCGAAGTAACTATATATTCACCAAAATGATCTCCAACCCGAACAAGTCGATCATTTATTACCGCAAATTTGTTTTTTGAGTAAATAAAGACGGCCATCAAGGTGAGTGGGTTGCTGCTTGTCATGATAGCATTGCTGATGCTTTTCATCGCGTTGGGGGGACGTGTTGGATCGGCTGGGTTGGCGTTAAGTGGTAACGCAGTAAAAATTAATAAAACCATAATAAAGTTATAGATTTTTTTCATAAATAAGAGAAAATTCCATCTCGACAGTGGCAAGGGGATACGCGGTGACTTGGTAGTTTAAGCTGTTCCAATGAACATAGGGCAGTGTTTTTTCAAGCCGTTCAAGGTAGTGCACCAGGCCAAAGAAATTGCTGTTAGCACTGATGTTCAGTTGTTGCTGATAGAGTTTGTCTTGAGTAGAAACTGGACTAAAAATTGTTTCAGGCGAATTTTTTATACTAGTTAATGAAATATTCTGATGAGTCAACAGAATGGTTTCGATAATAGCTTGCCATTGCCTAGTGGATGACGTCCGTAATAGTTGCTTATATTCAGATTGCATGTGTTTTAGTGAGCGATGTTGTGTTACCCATTCTTTATAAAGTGACGTCTCTGGAATTTTGGAAAGTATATTTAATTGGGATTGCCAGTTTTTAATCTGAAAATTGATCGTTTGAGCGGCTTTTTTTAATTCATTCTTTTTAGTCTCAAGTGGTCTTAATAAAAAAATGGTAAAAATGGCATAGATCAAGGCAAGCATGGCGATAATAATCAGGATTTGTTCCCGTTGCGGCCTTAATTCGAGCCAGTCTTTAAATTTAACAACATAATGATTCATGGTGTTTTGTCTTCAAAGGTAATTTGAAAGATTGAACTATCTTTTGTATTAGTAATGCTATTAATTTGCATTGAAAACGAATGAAAAATTTTCTCCTTTAGCAATTGGTTTAAGAAAATTTGTAGAGACGTAATAACCGTCGCCTTGCCTGTTAGCATGACTTTATGACCACTTTTGTCGATGCTAATATGGGTTAACCAAACACTTGGCGTAATGGTATTTGATAACGCCATTAATACCTTATTAAATGGAATGGTATTACTTAATAATCGAAATATTTTTTCCTTAGAATCGTTTCCTTTTTGAAGCGTGTCAATGAAATGAGCGGTATCTTTAGAAAAAAAGAAACTGGGATATTGATTCTTTTGAGTCAGGAATTGTTGTTGTAGTTTTTTTTCATCTTTTACCAGTGAGTGTAGCTGAGTTTTTAAAAAATTGACTTGCCATGCCGTTATCAGGTAAGTCATGAGTAGTAAAAGAATGACTATTGAACCGCTTATTAATAACATTCGCCAGGCAGAAAAGGGTAATGTTGAGCGAGGTTTCTCAAATGTTTTATAAAGATTAATTTCTTGCGGCAGCATGACTGTTTGCCTTTTCTAAGACGCATCCAAATGGTAGTAAATTGTTTTTATTTAATAATTCCTGATTGCTCTCATTAAGCTGAAATGCGGCGGGAGAAAATTTTTGTAGGTTTGAAGGCAAAAATTGTGATAATTTTTGCAGGTGCTTATCCACGGTTGATTGATTGCCAGCTACATAAAATCTTGAGGGAGCCGGATGCCGCCAGTGACTTTGGTAGTAGTCGAAATAACGTAATATTTCGAGACTAAACGCTTCATAATCAATTTCAAAAGAAGTGTCTTGATAGGCGAGTTGAATGTGTCTTGTGAAATAAATATTTTTTTCTCGTGTAATATTAAAAATGGCAAGATTTTCATAAAAATAAATAAAAGCGCTGCTTTTTTCATCTGATTCAAATGTCGCCGTTAAGTTTCGCATGGCCATCTCAGGCACATTGATGTTTTGGATTGTAAAGCCAGATGTTTCAAATAATTGAGTCCATTTTGTTAATAATGCGCGTTTGCATACAACAGCTGCTATGAGCGCCTGACGCGCAGTCGTTTTTTTGCCAGGCAACTCGAAGTAGTCAAAGCAGGCGTCTGTGATGGGATAATTGATTAAGCTGCGAATTCGCCAACTCAGCGCGTCTGTTATTTCATTTTTTTGGGCGATTAGGGAGTCTATGAGGAGTACTTGATAATCGTCGGGTGGTAACAACAGGTAAGTTGGCACCTCTTTGAGGCCATGTTGCGCCGAAAGACCAGAAAGAATTAATTTTAGGTCATCAAATTTATCATAATGAACGAGATTCGTATAAAGCATCTCTATTTCAGTGTTGGCATGGTTCACATATAGAATGGAAAGGGTCTCATCCGTGATGCTAATGCAACAACGATAATGGCTCTGCGTCATCTTTTGGCTAGTAATGAGTGGTCTAACCCATTCATACAACGCATTAGTGTATGTAGTGAGTTGCATTTTGCCTTTCCTTTAGCGACCCTGTGTTTTCTTCAGTGAAAACTTTCATTATTCTATCACTACGATTAAGGAAACGCTAACCTCGATGCACAGCTTGTTACACAAGTTATCCCCAGAAACTGGGGATAACTCGAGGGTATCCATCCAGTCAGGGCAAGGTCACTTATGTTTAGCCACATAAAAAAACCGAACCATCCAAGTGAATGAATGGTTCGGTTAATTTTTATTGCTTTGCTGAAAGACTATAGTTGATTAGTCAACAACAGTGACATTTTCAGCTTGTGGTCCTTTTTGTCCTTGCGTAACGGTAAATTCTACGCGTTGTCCTTCTTGCAAAGAGCGGTAGCCGTCAGAGGCAATGGCGCGGAAGTGTACAAACACATCTTCGCCTTGTTCGCGCTGAATAAAACCAAACCCTTTGTCATTGTTGAACCATTTTACGGTTCCGATTTCACGTGATGCCATGTTGAATAACCTTCATTTAAATTAATATAAACCCGTTATAGGCTGCTGTTATTTGAAAAATCAGCTAACAGAACTGATAACGAGTAGGGGATAATATCAGAATGCAAGCATTTAGTATATATTTTCATAGTCTGAATTTAGGTATATTGACCTGTCATGGTTGAGACGATTCTTGGCTGGACAGACTCCCTGTGACGCCTGCCAGTCGTCCGGCGTTAATGGGAGGGTGGTGTTGCATAAATCAAATGTGACACATTTTGATGCAATTTGGTGGATTACGACGCTAAAAGCGCGTCTAATCCACCCTACATTTGCATCAAAATGCAGCATTGAAACAAGGAAGCCTTCCCGGGTTCTTTAGCGGGAATGGCTGTATAGACACTTACCTTGGGCTAGTTTTTAAATCATTAAATGGAGTTAAGTATGTTATCCCGCCGATTTTCACCGCTGACATTGCTGCTGCTAAGTATCAATGGCATGCTGGGTTCAGCTTGGTTGTTCGCGCCTCTTTATGCCGCCAGAATGGCAGGCCCTGCCTCCATTTTGGCCTGGTTCATTGGCGGTGTGATGACCATGGTCATTGCGCTCACGTTTGCAGAGCTGTCCGTCATGTTTCCGCTTGCGGGTGGGACGGCACAAATTCCACAATTAAGTCACGGCACGCTGACCAGTTTCATGATGAGTTGGCTCGCATGGTTATCCGCGTTGACCATGGCACCCATTGAAGTGCAAGCCATCTTGCAATATGCCTCAACTTATTTCAGTCGTTTGATGACGCTTCATGCCGGTGTGCCCGTTTTATCAAGCTTAGGTTTCATCTGGGCAATTTTGTTAATGCTGAGTTTTTGCGTGATTAATGCGGTTAGTTTTCGGGGATTAGTGCGTTTTAATAACCTGTTATTTTTTTTTAAAGTCGGTGTCATTGTGTTAGCGGTGGGTCTTTTGGCGAAGACCCGTTTTGAGCCGCAAAACTTCGGCGGTATGTCAGCAAGCGTGACGTCCTTGTCTGGATGGCAAGCCATTTTAACGGCCGTGGCCACAGGCGGCATTGCATTCGCTTTTACTGGCTTTAAGCATGGCGTTGAATTGGCGGGTGAGGCAAAACGGGTTGCGCTCGCCATTCCGCTTGCCCTCATTGGTTCCGTACTATGCTGTTTACTGTTATATGTTGGCTTGCAAGTCGTCTTGATTGGCGCATTAAACCCCGCATCGCTCAGAAACGGATGGCAGGCTTTAAGTTTTGTGGGAGATGTGGGCCCATTTGCTGGCCTCGCGGCGGGCTTGGGTCTGGCTTGGCTAGTTAAATTACTTTATGTCGATGCGGTGGTGTCACCTTCCGGTGCGGGATTAATTTATGTCACTTCAACGGCTCGCGTGCTTTATGCCATGAGTCAAATA
>MGYH01000054.1:12808-15111 GCA_001801665.1 Gammaproteobacteria bacterium RIFCSPHIGHO2_12_FULL_45_12
AATAAACAACATTTTCCGATCGTGGCCATTGCGGTCAATTTTGTGATAGGCATGTGTTTGTTCTTGCCGCTGCCAGGTTGGCAGGCAATGGTCAGTTTTTTGGTGTCAGGCATGGTGATTTCATATGCCATGGGGCCAATTGCTTTGTTATGTATGCGTCTTGAAAGGCCGCAAGCACAACGCTTATTCCGATTGCCAGCCGCTTCCTATGTTTGCGCGCTTGCTTTTTATTTTTGTAATCTTTTAAGTTACTGGACAGGCTGGGAAACGCTATCTAAATTAGCCATTGCCATGGTGATTGGTCTTGGCTTTTTTTCGGTTGCCGCATGGCGGGGAAAAATAAAAGTCAAGTCGTATGGATTGCGTTCCGCCTGCTGGCTTGGCCCCTATTTATCTGGTTTGGTTGGCATGTCCTATTTAGGATCCTTTGGCGGCCGCCATCTCATTCCCTTTGGCTGGGACTTTCTCGTCATTGGCGTCTTTAGTCTTTTCATATTATATTTAGCAATCATCAATCGTGTCATCAGGGTAGATGCGCCATTCGTCACGCAACAATTGGCGGAAATTTCGATGTTATAAACAACCATGGGAGGTTAACGATGTATCTAGCGAGCTATTTAAAACGGATTATATGTTTGAGTGGGTTGGTTATTTTATCATTGGCGAGTGTCAGTGCGAGTGCTTATGATAAAGTCATTGTTTTTGGAGATAGTTTGTCTGACAATGGCAATCTCTTCAACTTAACGACTGATTTGCACAAAGTAAAATCCTCTTTTCCCATTATTCCCAAAACGCCCCCTTATTTTTCCGGTCGATTTTCAAATGGACCCATCTGGGTTGAGATTGTGGCCCAGGCATTGAATGTTCCTTTGATTGATTATGCTTATGGCGGCGCATGGGTGGAGCCTTATAAGGATTCCGGGCAATTAATTCCATTCAGTTTAGCGTCTCAAGTGGACTATTACATGATGGCCTCCATGACGGATATGCATAAAAGTGATCATTTATATGTGATCTGGATGGGAAGCAACGATTATATCAATGGCCGCAAGGACCCAGACGCTGCCTCCACCAATACGATCGCTATATTACAAAAGCAGATGGAATGGCTAATGTATGCTGGCGCCAAACATTTCATGATTTTAAATTTGCCGAATCTTGAGTTATTACCAGGCGTGATTGAACTGGGTCCTGAAGTGGTGCAGGAAGTCACAGAATCCGCCAGACTTCATAATGAAAAATTGATGACCCTGTTGGCTGCGGAACAGAAAACCAATCCTGAACTCACTTTCCAGGTGGCCGACATTCAGAAAAAATTTCTGGAAGTGACCTCATATCCAGAGCGATATCACGTAAAAAATGTCACGACAGCCTGTTATAATGGGGAACCGTTTTTGAATGCGCAAGGAATGGATGCTAACACCTTGCAAGTCACGAATGATGCCAAAATGAATTTAAGCGGAAATTTGGGATTAAGAACGGCCGTGATTAATTCATTATTGAACTCGGAGGTGACGGTTTGTCAAAATCCCGATGAATATTTATATTGGGACCGTGTGCATCCAACGCGTGTGATTCATGTTGCCATTGCAGAGTTTGTGTTGGCTGCGATACAAGCGTTAGGAGCGTCAGCATGAGTCGTTTGGTCCCGCATATTATTCAGAACCAACGTGTGGAGATGGCATCACGACAACTTGAGATTGTGAACCCCGCAACAGGAAAGATCAGTGGCAGGGTGAACGTTGCTAATGCCGCGGTGGTTAATCAGGCTGTGATGGCGGCGCATCAGGCATTTGCAACCTGGTCATGTACCACGCCAACGGAACGCGCTACTATTTTATTTAAGTTTAAAATGTTGCTGGAAAAAAACAGGGATGCGCTGGCGATATGGGTGACGGATGAACATGGTAAAACATTAGAGGAGGCGGCTGGTTCCATTCGGCGTGGTCTGGATGTGGTGGATTATACCTGCAACATGGCGAATCATTTAAAAACATCGTTTTCGCAGTCAGTGTCAACCGGGGTAGATGTGTATAGTTTGCGGCAGCCATTAGGTGTTTGTGTGGGGATTACGCCGTTTAATTTTCCAGCCATGATCCCATTGTGGATGTTTCCCATGGCCATCGCCTGCGGTAATACATTTGTATTGAAACCGTCTGAGAAAAATCCATCTTGTGCCGTCAAATTGGTGGAATTGGCCATGGAGGCCGGTGTGCCAGAAGGGGTGGTTAACGTGGTGCAAGGTGATAAAGAAACCGTGGATGCCCTGATGACACATGACTGCGTTAAAGCCGTTAGCTTTG
>MGYH01000055.1 GCA_001801665.1 Gammaproteobacteria bacterium RIFCSPHIGHO2_12_FULL_45_12
TCAAGCCAAGAAAAAAACAAAAAAAAGAAAGGTAAGTTATTTATTCACAAAGCCTTAATTTCTACTTTGAGCTGGAATGCATTCCAATTGCCCAAATTCAGCGCAAGAACTGCCATATCGATAGCGTGCAGAATACTGCTCTTCCCGGCATTATTTTTACCAACCAAAATGTTTATAGGCGAGCAATTGTTGAGCTTAACATCTTCAATACCTTTAAAGTTTTTAATTGATACTGATTTAATATTCATTTCTCTTCCTTTTATAGATTCCCGCAAGGTATAAGCGACGATCATTAGCTAATACATACTTTGTGTGATCCGCTGTTAGCGCCATGGGGGCCTCACTTTTAATTTGGAGCTATAAGCCCCTATATCGGCCCCACTCTGGAGTTGGATGTTGGGGGCTTCTAATGGATTTCGTTGGACAGAGATTAAATAAAAAAGGCCTTATTTACAAGGCCTTTAGGATGTTTTAGGATGTTATTGAATCAGAATTTGGTGGAGGCGGCGGGAATCGAACCCGCGTCCGCAAATCCGCGGCTATTAGATCTACATGTGTAGCCAATTTATTCATTTAGCTGTCACACCTCCAATTGGCAGGATGTTATCACAGCGATTCCATTTTTGTTTAATGCTTTGATCAAGGACGGATCAAAGTACGAGCTTGTATTATATGACCATCCTACTTACTTGCGTAAGCGTCCAACCGTACAAGCACAATCGGTGGATGGCGCTGCGCCGGTTATTAAGCGGCTAACGGAAGAATTTCACCTCCCGAGATAACAGCGTCGTTGCTATATTTATTGGCAACTATTTGGTTTGCAGCTATTTTTAACGAGGTTAAGCTACATCCTCGACATGCACTTCAAGCTTTGTAACCCACGTCGAAACCTTATCGCCCCCAAATTTAAGTATAACCGTTATTTCAGGCTCGTTTATTAACAAATGATTAATAAATTAATAAGAGGATATTATGGCACTGTGAGACTGAATAGCAAGCCAAAATACGGATTAATTTGATAAAAATCGACCAGACACCAGGCGGGCTAAATATTTTTGCTGCGTTTGTGTAAACGTTGTTTTTCCCGTTCCCAGTCACGATCTTTCTGTGTGGCGCGTTTATCGTGTAGTTTCTTGCCCTTGGCAAGCCCAAGCGCCAGCTTGACACGATTATGTTTCCAGTAAAGAGACAGTGGAACCAGCGTGTAGCCTTTGCGTTCCACGTTGCCAATCAGTTTGCTGAGTTCCCGGTGGGTGAGAAGAAGCTTGCGAGTACGCTGTGGTTCTGGCTGAATGTGGGTGGAAACGGTCTGGAGTGGGTTGATTAATGCGCCAAATAGCCAGGCTTCCATGTTTTTAACCAGAATGTAGCCTTGATCAAGCTGAACTCGCCCCGCTCGCAAACTTTTAACTTCCCAGCCTTCAAGCGCGAGCCCCGCTTCAAAACGCTCTTCAATGAAAAAGTCATGATGCGCTTTACGGTTGGTCGCAATTGTTGTATTTGTCTTTTGTGTCTGTTTCATGAGGCGCAGTATAATGGCAGATCTTTTCATTAGGAAGCTTTATGAATTATGAATAAGCTTAATCGCAGCGCCATCGTGCCGTACTCGGCGCGCCAGATGTTTGAGCTGGTTAACAGCATTGAAGATTATCCCCGTTTTCTGCCTTGGTGTTCCAGCAGTCAGATCATCAGTCGCACAGAGACGGAGGTGGTGGCAACGCTGGAAATAGCCTGGAAAGGAGTGCATAAAAGTTTTACAACAAAGAACGTGTTGCATCCCTATGATAAGATGGAAATCACGTTAATGAACGGCCCTTTGCATCGGATGGAAGGCACTTGGCATTTTCAGGCACTGACGCCTGCTGCGTGTAAGGTGTTGCTTGATCTTGAGTTTGAATTTGCCGGTAGTTTGATTGACCGTCTTTTCCAGCCCGTGTTTCAGTATATAGCCAATACGCTGGTGGAGGCGTTTTGCGCGCGTGCTGTTGAGATTTATGAGAATGAGTGACCTGATACAAGTGGAGGTGGCTTATGCGTCAGTGAAGGAGCAGCGGGTGGTTCAAGTCAGCTTGCCCGTTGGCAGCACTCTTTTGGCGGCGATTCAAGCCTCAGGTGTGCTTGAGGTGTTTCCTGATATTGATTTGGCGAGGCAGAAGGTGGGTGTCTTTAGCAAGCGAAGACAACTGACGGATGAAGTCAAAGAGGGTGACCGGGTGGAAATTTACCGGAGCCTTCAAGCCCAGCCAATGGAGGCAAGACGCAGCAAATCGGCTGTGGTGAAACGGAAGAAAGGGCGCTAGGCGGCGCCCGCCGACCAGCAAAATGGGTTACACCCAAATTAACGATTTAAGCTTCTTGTAGCTGTTTTGAATTTTTCCCACCCCATATTCCAGCGTGTGTGAGAGTGCGAGCGAGAGCTTTTCCCGCTTTTCTTCAGTGGGTAGCGTGGTTGGCTGAGACAGGGTGGGCGGCAGGCTCGCTTCAATTGCAATCAGCCGGTCTGATTTAAAGTGGCAAATCACCCGTTTCTCGGTGAATGGGCCATAGCCTGGTTGAAAGGTGTAGAGGTAAGTGGTGCGGTCTTCGCTGAAGATATCTCGTAAAACAGGGGAGCCCATGATGGACTCAACCTGATCCTGACTCATGCCCTTATGCAGGCGCTTGACATTGGCTTCGGTAATGATGTTCCCTTGATCAATATCCATTTTATGCGTGCGAAATAAGCTGCAACCGGACAGCAGCAGTCCCATTAATAGCAGAGAAATGATTTTTTTCATGTAAAATACCTTACAATTAAGTTTGCGCTATCTTAAAGGAAAAATGCTGATAATATAACAAATTTAACGCATGAGGTTGAGATTCTTGGATAATTCAAATTTAAAGAAAGCCGGTCTAAAGATTACCATTCCACGCCGCAAGATTCTGGAAATTCTGGAAAATGCCAAGGAGCACCACTTAAGTGCGGAAGATATTTATCGTGCCTTGCAGGAGTCGGGTGAAGAAATTGGCTTGGCCACGGTCTATCGCGTGCTGACACAATTTGAGGAAGCGGAGTTGGTGATCCGGCATCATTTTGAAAGCGGTCAATCGGTATTTGAATTGAATCACGGTCATCATCATGATCATTTGGTGTGTGTGAAGTGTGGGCGTGTGCAAGAGTTTGTGGATGATATCATTGAAGCGCGTCAGGAAGAAATTGCCAAACAAGCGGGTTATGCCATCACCGACCATAGTCTCAACATTTATGGAATTTGCAGGGCTTGTCAATAGGTTTTTTTGTCTACAGCCATTCCCGCTAAAAAACGCGGGAATGGCTTCCTTGTTTTTATGCTGCGCAAAAGCCACGCTTTTGCTTGCACCAAAAGGGGGAGAACCGCGATCTCCCCCTTTGGAATCCCCCATCGCGAGCTGTTCAGCGGGAATCGCTGTTTTGTTTGCCCATTAAAATGCTTGCTTAAACACTTTCCAGCACTTCACGAGCGTGTTCCAGTGTTTTTTTCGTGATTTTAAGACCGCCCAGCATCCGCGCAATTTCAGCAGTACGTTCAGTGTTTTTTAGGGGCCGCAATCGGGTATAGGTGCTGTTGCCATCAAAATATTTTTCGACTAATAACTGGTGGTGTCCGCAGGCAGCCACCTGAGGTTGGTGGGTGACACAAAAAACCTGGTAAGACTCACCTAGTTTTCGTAATATTTTACCAATTTTCTCAGCCGTTGCACCGCTTAATCCGGTGTCCACTTCGTCAAAAACCAGCGTGGGGATGGTGGTGCGATTGGCCAGGGCTAGGTGCGCGGCTAAGCTCAGGCGCGATAATTCGCCGCCTGAAATCACTTTTGCTAATGGTTGCAAGGCTTGATCCGGGTTGGTTTTGATGAGGAAGTTGATTTTTTCCATGCCATGCGAGGCATGGGCTGTCTGGTCTAGTTCAAGTGCAATTTTAAATTCCCCATGGGGTAACGATAAGGAACGGATGGTTGCTGTTATTTCTTTTTCAAGTTTGTGCGCCGCTTTTTCGCGGCTGAGACTGAGTTGCCTTGCATGTGACAGGTAGTTTTGGGTCATGTCAGGCAATTGCATTTCAAGTTGGGCAATCGCCGCGTCATGGTTTGTCAATGCGTGTTGCTCGGCCAGTAATTGCGCTTGCAGTGTGACTAGCGTTTGGGGCGTACACTTGTGTTTGCGTGATAAATTATAAATGAGACTGACACGTTCCTCGACGGCTTGCAAGGTTTCAGGATCAAGCTCAGTGCCTTGCAAGTAATGGCTGATTTCAGATGTAAGATCATTCAGGAGAAGGGTGGCTGAATTAAGCGCATGCAGCCAATTCTCTGCTTTAGGTTCAACCGTTTGCGCTGCATCCAGCGTTTTTCGTAGTTCATGCAACAGGTGTAAAATGTTATAGGGTTCGCCTTCGGCTAATTGGGCTATGCTGTGTTGTAGATGCTGCACCAGCTCTTCTCGGTGGGTTAATTTATGATGTTCCGCTTCCAGTGTTTCCCACTCGCCAGGTTGTAAATTGACCGCTTGTAACTCATCCAGTTGAAAATTCAGATACGCTAGGCGATCATGCCGTTCCAGTGTTTTATCACGCAGCGTGTCAATTTGTTGTTGCAAGGTTTTGCGTGCCAGTGCTAGCTGCTTCACTTGCGCGACAAGCGGCAGGTGGTCGGCAAAGCGGTCAAGCATGTCACGCTGCGTGTCACTTTTTAATAAAACGTGTTGTTCGTGTTGTCCGTGGAGATGAAATAATAAGTCACCCAGTTCTTTCAGCATGGGCAAGGTGGACGGCGAACCATTGACATAGCAGCGTGAGCGGCCATCACTGGTGATCACGCGGCGAATGATGCATTCAGGGTTGTCTTGCATCAGGTCGGTTTCTTGTAAGTAACGGATGACTTTGGGGAATGATGTAATATCAAAACTTAAGCTGATTTCAGCTTTGTCTTTGCCGGAGCGAATGAGGTTGGTTGATGCTCGCCCACCGAGCGCCAATTCGATGGCTTCAATAAAAATGGATTTCCCCGCACCTGTTTCGCCCGTAATCATGGTGTTGCCGGTTGAAAGATCGAGCTCCAGTGACTCGATGGTGGCAAGATCACGAATATAAATATGCGTTAACATGGGTGATATCCTGTTTCATTCCACATAATGTAGTTTATGTCCCCAGTGCAGTTTGCTGCGTAACGATTCATAATAATCATAATCAAGGGGATGAATTAAGTGTAGGGGTTTGGATGTTTTTTGAATGGTAATA
>MGYH01000056.1 GCA_001801665.1 Gammaproteobacteria bacterium RIFCSPHIGHO2_12_FULL_45_12
ATAAAGTCCAAGACTGGATTGCCGCGTCGTAAAAAGCACTCCTCGCAACGACGGGGGAATGATGCAGCATCAATGTATAGTAGGTAACCGAGCCTAGGTTACAAAAAGAGTTATTATTCTGAGTGCCCCAACCCCCGCACGCGCGGGTAAATATCTACAAAGAAGTTGCTCAAAAAATGTCAACTTCTTTGAGAGGAGCGCGAAGCGCGTCTCGAAGGGTATTTAATGTTCATTGTGGTTCGAGACGCCCACTTCGTGGGCTCCTCACCACGAACGGTTTCCATATTAAAATTTTTTGTATAGAAACAAGGAAGCCTTCCCGCGTTTTTTAGCGGGAATGGCTGAGCAGACCTGACTAAAAACCCATGTTATGATAGCAGGGACTAAAGAGACCCTTCAAACCATCAAGGAAACAGTGTGCAGAGCAAACCAGTATCAACAAACCATTTTCTGTTGGGAGTCGGACTGCTTTGCCTTTTTTATATTTGTTTTGAATTTTTTTTCAATACCCATATGATGATGTCAGTGGACGAATTCTGGTTTGCACACCGCATCTTCCAGTATCAAAGCGGCTTACCTTATCGTGATTTCTCTCCCTATAAAACGGTATTAGGCTATTACCTTTTGCTCCCACCCATGCTGTTGGCACACGGCGTTCCCCAAGCTTTAATTTTCACAAAACACACCCTCGCCGTGATCAACACCAGTTTCATTTTGTTAACCAGCCTCTGGCTAACCAAATTTTTTTCGCGCGGCAGCATTCTCATCTCACTGACTTTATTGCTGACATCCGAACTGATGTTAACGTATTCAACCAACCTACGCGTTGACCTGTTAGCTTACTGGCTGGGACTGGTCTCCTTTTTGTGCTTACTGGAAAAACGTTTTATCTGGGCAGGCATTTTCATCGCTCTTGGATTTTTAACCTCGCAAAAAGTCATCTGGTACCTCTTTGCCAGCAACCTGGTCTTACTCACCGTCTGGCCAGATTCAAGATTTACCGCCCAAAAATTAATTGCCATGCTCAAGTTCAATGGCGCAGCTTGCCTCATCACGGGGCTCTATATCACTATCTGGTCTGGACTTTCTGGATGGAGCACCGTTATCCATAGCTTATTTTACGAAGCCGCTGCCATGTATCATCTTGACTGGTACAATCAAACGCGCGCGTTGTTTTGGTCACTCACCTTGCTCTACAACCCTTTACTCTTTTTATTGTGCCCACTGCCGCTCATCAGCTTATTCATTCACACCAATCATGATGACGGCTATCAGCGTCGATTAGCCATCACCCTCTATAGCTTAACCATTCTGGTTTGTCTCGCCTTATACAAGCAAGTGTTTCCCTATTATATGCAAGTGACCATCCCCTTGTTTTTAATATATTACGCGGCATTTTTTCACTGGTTATTTCAAACCTTGCATCAACCTTCTCACCGCCTTTTAACCTTGAAACAAAAAAAATGGCTTTGGCTATTTTTACTTCTTTATTTATTCGGATTAGTCATCACCAACACGGCTTTCAATTTACCACTGCCTTATCTGCTGACCAGTCTCATTTCAATTGGACTCATTTCGTATCTCACCAACACACAGCCCGTTGATAAATTGTTTCTCTATCAACTATTTTCCATCGTCTTCCTCTTCATGGGCGGCATTTATCCCGCCTGCCTTTATACGGTAAAGCTGGCCATGCTTAACGGCACTTACCAGAGAGACAATCTTCGAGTCATGAAGACGCTTTTGACAGATGGCAGTGATTACGTCGCTGGCATTGAACTCATCTATCATCAAAACCAGCCCATTGCCGGATTGCGACATCTCATGGGGCCAGCCATCGCCTACCTTTATCATCCCAATGCAACACTGCGAACCGTGATGACGGCTTCCTTATATGAAGACCCCGATGCAAACATTGATTCAGTCATAAGCGCGCTCAAAACCTCTCACGTCAAATTTTATGTCAACAATTATCGCATGATGGCGCTGCCAGAAAAAATTAGGCAATTTCTTTTTTCAGAATACACACACTACTGGGGCAGCATTTATTTATACGCACCGGCCATCCAATCGGGTCAAGCGTTTGTTGATATCAAATTTCCTGGAAAATATCGTGTTGAGTTAGCACCACACACCACCATCCAGTTAGCGGGAAAAAATTATCAAACTGGCAACAGCGTCTTTTTGGCAGCAGGGCGGCACCCCGTGAGGACGAAGCACGCGCTGCGACTTAGTCTCATTCCCGAAACCGTCACACCGGCCTCACAATCTGATCAATGGCGGCAAATGCTCCTTTAAAAAGTGCGCTGCCTTACCGCGCATAAGCCACCTGACACAGCCACAATCGCTCATTCGTCATCCGCAAACGGTCGCTCATCACCTGGCCGCATGCTTTATGCTGTTTCAAACCCACCCGATCGCTTAATTGATACAATGAGGGCAAATAAGCATCCGTTGCCAACAAATACCATTTTTGAGGATGCAGGTGTTTTAAAACCGCTTCAAGGGTTTGGGTTTGCATTCTTTTTTTATCGGCAAATGGCACACCCACCACGCGCCATGACGACGGCAAAAATGGAATTAAATAAGTTTGCGGGCGTGGTAAGGTGCTTAAGGCAAATGCCGAATACGGCATCAAAACCGCCGAGGGCGTCACTTGATCCAACGAAGCTGGCCATTGAACATTAAAATAATCCCCCTTGTACCAAGGCACACGCGGCACACCCGCGACCAGCATCGTTCTGGCGATTATAACAAAAACCAGTGTCGCTAACGCGGCACGTAACCAGGCATCCCGCACAAGCTGGCAGATCAGAAGATAAATTAATAAAGGTGTTAACATTTCAAGCGAAACGATATAACGCATGATTGAAAACAGATATTCCCACCACACATAAGAAAAAATAAAAAAGGCAAACAGCCAGATAAAATACCTGTCCGGTTTAAGCATGGGGATGCGCCGTACTTTTTTTATCAGCCAGTTAAGGGCAACCCCTAACAGTGCCGCATATAATGCGGGAAAGCGAAAATCCCGAAATAGATTATCGCTCACACGACCATTCCAGGAAAAAAAGAAAGGATAAAAAATAGCTTCAAGCAAGCCATGCGGTAAAAAGCGCGAATCTTTCCAGTTATAAAACGGAAAAGCACTTGAGTGAAAAATACCATTCCACAGTGGGTAAAACGGATTTTGATATTGCTGCCATAAAAACCACATCCAGTAACCCGATGCACTCAACCAGCCTATTATGACCGATACTAAAAACAACGCTGCCCACTCACACTTTACCCGCAAAGACACATCCAGCACCAGATAAGCCAACAAAGCACCGCCAACAAACACGCCCGCCGTTAACTTGCAGCCCACCCCCACGCCCAATAACCACCCACTGAATATCATCCACCCGCGCGAGTGACCGGACAATACCCGACCTTGCAAAGCGACAAAGACCAGTACAAACAAGCTAACGATCTCATCTTGCTGAAAGGTACCCATTCCCGTCAATGCGGTTGGGCCATACATGCCTGATAACGCCAGAAGCAGCGCAGGCAAGCGTACCCAGTCCGAGTTCACCATTTTTGCCAGGCACTGCCTGGCAATACAATACAACAACCAGAAATTGATGCCGTGCAGCGCGCCCATTAAAAAAGTGGTGGCCTTGGGTGTCGTGGTATTAATTAAAAAATAAGTCAGAAAATCAAGCGTAGGCGTAAAATGCACATGCAGATACGAATTCAGCCAAACATCTGTCTGCCACCGTTGATGCCAAAATGAAAAAGGATTATAAAAATGATAATTGGCTAAATCCCAACTTAACTCTTTGCCGAAATGCACTGACAAAAAGCCGCCCCCCACCATGCCTGCGAGCAAAACGCCAAGGTTTTCCAGTGTGGATCGATAACGCGCGAACATGTCAGGCAGCATCCATTGACAACATACTCATGAAAAAACTGGAAAAAAGTAACTGCATGCCCAGCATCAAAAAGGTAATGGAAGGAATAATCAAGCGCATCATTTGCGTGGGAATCAATGCGCCAAAAGCGTGCTGCGCCCAATACCAGAGTGCATAGACAGAGCCGCCCAACCCCAGCGCGACCATGACCAACCCAACGATCAAACCACGCTCCAGCGTGAACAGTTTGAAAATTTTTCCAGACAGCGGCAAGTGAGCCGCCTGTTTGTGCGCAAGGTATTGTGCAAACACGGCAAAACTAACAGCCTGCAAGCCCACGACCATGAACACACTGCTAAATAACAGGGTGTGAATATCCAGATTCAACCCAGCCAACTGCAACGGGCCGAGCAATAACAAGAGCATGGACAGCCATCCCAGATTGAACAAGACCAGACCCGGGTAAAAGAACAGCCAGCGCGGACTAAACAAAAGCAATAAACGCAAATGACGCCAACCATCACGCCAGGGTCTTAGATGGGGTTTACGACTACGCCCATCGGGAAATAATTGCGTGGGAACTTCCGCGATTTTTAATTGTTTAAGCGTCGCTTTCACAATCATTTCACTGGCAAATTCCATGCCGTTACCTTGTAACGCCAGTTCTTGCAATCGTTCACGATGAAACCCGCGCAATCCACAATGAAAATCACCCAATTGACTGTTAAAAAATAATCGCCCTAAAAACGACAAGGCTGGATTACCTAAAAATCTATTTTTAAACGGCATCGCACCCTGCATAATGCCGCCCTTAAAACGATTGCCCATGACCAGATCATAGCCTTCCCGCAGTTTGTCGAGAAAAGGTTTCAAATGGAGAAAGTTATAACTATCATCGGCATCTCCCATGATGACATATCGTCCTGCCGCTGCTTCAATGCCCGTTTTCAATGCGGCGCCATAACCACGCTCACTCACAGAAACCACGCGCACACCCTGTGTCATGGCAATGTCTTGCGAGCCATCGGTGCTGCCATTGTCTGCAATTAAAATCTCGCCCTTCACTTGTTCTTGGTCCAAAAACTGTTTTGCCTTTTGTATGCAAACAGCCAGTGTCTCCGCTTCATTTAAGCAGGGCATTAAAATGGTTAACTCACAGGCTTCCTTCATGCTGACTCCTTGTTAACAAATTCCTGGTTTCAATTCGCTGCGCAAAATCTACTGCCGCCCCACTTTCTCCTGCACCGCGGTTAACATGCCGCGTAAAATGTTCATTTCCATCACATCCGGGCGCGCGCGCATAAATAGACGACGCAACCGTGTCATCAATTGACGCGGGGCACTGCTTTTTAAAAAATCCAGTTCTATTAACACTTGCCGCAAATGCTCAAAATATTTTTCGAGCTCCCGAGCCGTTGCCAGACGATAATCCCAAGGCTCTTCTGTCTCCGAGATTGCGAGGCTCGCCACACGCAACTCATACGCCATCACCTGGACTGCAGCCGCCAGATTTAATGAACTGTAATCCGGATTCGCTGGAATTTGCAGGTGAACGTGACAGCGATGCAGCTCTTCATTGGTCAAACCTGACTGCTCGCGTCCAAATAAAATGGCCGCTTGACCATTTGATGCTTCTTCTCGAATCTTCTGAGCGGCCTGTCTTGGTGAGAGGACCGGCCAGGGAATCGCCCGCGTGCGTGTACTGGTACCTACAACCAGCGTACAGTCATGAATGGCCTCGTCCAACGTGGCAACCACCTTGGCCGCTGACAACACATCCTTGGCCCCCGCCGACATGTCGACCGCTTTCTCATGCGGGAACAAGACGGGCGACACCAAATACAACTCCGAGAGGCCCATGGTCTTCATCGCCCGCGCGGCGGCACCAATATTGCCAGGATGCGAGGTATGGACCAATACAATACGCAGTTGCTCTAACATGTTCATTATCGACATAAATCACCTTGCCCTAAGATAGCTTAAGTCGGCACCTAATCCCAGTGCCTGACGACTTTTATTCAAATTAATCCTAGCTTCAAACCCCCAATCGCTTTATGATTGTGATTCTCAAATAATGATAACTGATGCCTTTAAACTCTATGCGTGAACCACTCATTAATATCGCGATTGAAGCCGCTCGTGCTGCGGGCAATACCATGGTCAGGGCCGTTCAACGCCTTGATACCCTCAAAATTGCCGAAAAAGGACCCAACGACTTTGTGACCGATGTTGATCAAAAAATAGAACGTGACATTATCTCCCTGATTCACAAAGCCTATCCCTCACACAGCATATTGGGCGAGGAAAGCGGTGAAACAGAGGGTGATGACTACCAGTGGATCATTGACCCCATCGATGGCACCCGTAATTTCATCCACGGCTTGCCCCATTTTGCCGTTTCCATTGCCATTGCCTATCAAAACAAAATTGAACATGCCGTCATTTATGACCCCATGCGTCAGGAATTATTTACCGCGACACGCGGCAAGGGTGCGAACCTGAATAACCGGCGCATTCGGGTCAGCCCGCGCAAAAACATGGAAGATTGCCTGTTTGGCACCGGCTTTGCCTTTCGTCACACCAACAAGGAAAACCCCGTTCCAGGAAAAATCCTGCAATCCATTTTACCGATTTGCGGCGATATTCGCCGTGCCGGCGCGGCCACCTTAGACCTTGCTTATGTCGCAAGCGGCCGACTGGACGGCTTCTGGGAAATGGGCTTAAAACGCTGGGACATTGCGGCAGGCATTTTACTGGTCAAAGAGGCCGGTGGGCTGATTTGTGATCCACAGGGCGGCGAGTCTTATTACAAAACAGGTAATCTGGTCGCGGCAAATCCAGCCATTATGAAACAATTCTTAAAAACCATCCAGCCACAGCTGCTGGCTGATGCAACAGACCCTGCACTACGCTCTGAATAACAACATCACGTTATCACTGATGTTGAATTCATTACTTATAGTAGGTAACCTGGCTTAAGTTACAAAAATGAGCTGTCATTCTGAGCAAAGCGAAGAATCTCCTAAAAAACACGAGATCCTTCGTCGCAAAAAACGCTCCTCAGGATGACAATTGTAACCTAAGCCAGGTTACCTACTATATATCCTGCTGTTTAATAGCTTCAGTTTGATGCATCTAAATTATGCGAATAAATCCTCTAGTGTTATGATGCCTTGCACAAGCTCTTCTGAATATATCGTGTCCTTAATTCCATTCGCTGAAATCATCACGAAAAAAATTTGCTTTTTCGACCGGGTCCTTTCTTTGAATACAGCGATTTTATTTTTTATATTTTCGGCATAGTCCTTCGTAATTGAAAATGGTTCGTTCGTGTATTTAATTTCGCAAATAGTGATAGCGTCATCATCTCGATCAAAGAGCAGATCAATCTGCGCTCCTTTATCTTTAGATTTCGCGACAGGCACATATCGCCAACCGTTTGCTATGGCGCTTGGGCTGATGTTTAGCTTCTTCCGTATCTGATTTATATGTTTATAGCAAATGGACTCGAAAGCATAACCAGCCCAGTTGTACCATGTTGGAGTATTATGTTTTTCTTGCCAGTACCTTGATTCAAGCGATTTCTTTTGAAGCGTATTTTTTACTGGCTCAATCCAATCGAGATAAAATAGGGTATATTCATCAATCAGGCGATAATATTTTCCGCGTTTTTTATGCGTGTGTGGCATAAAGCTGATAATGAATCCGGCATCTTCCAGTTCCTGTAATCGGTCAATTGTTCTGCCGCCACGTGAAATTTCATCAGATTGGCTGGTGATTTCCTCTTGCCCGATTCCAGTATGGCTTTTTGCAATTATGCGCAGTAGTTCAATATAGTTGCTGGAATTTTCAAATAAAGACGAGAATAAATTATCAAATTCATTAAACAACAAGCAGTTTTGTTGAAATGCCAATTTGTCAATTAGCTGTGTGGCTGATTGGTTTTTCTCAACGGGCAGGAGGTAATAAGGCACGCCTCCTGTTGTCATGTATAATTCAGCAACCTGTTTGTGATCCAGATTGATTTTCATATTAGCTAAAAATTCGGCGGTGTCTTTTAAATTGAATGGCATCAAGTGAATCTTTCGAGTGATTCTGTTATGCAGCCCACCTTTATTATTAATAATCTTATTGATGATCCATGATGCAGACGATCCGCAGATAATTAATTTGATTCTCTTGTCATTAGACCAAGAGTGATTCCAGCGATGTTCGAGTGCTTGCAGTAATCCTGATCTGTGCGTTGCCATCCAGGGGAATTCATCAAAAAATAGGACAATTTTTTTGTCTTTTAGAACATTCTTCTCGATCGCGTCTGATAGAGCATCGAATGTATCTATCCAGTTGTCGCGTTCCTTAATTTCAGCGCCTTGATAAAAGACTTTGCCGATTTCATTGATGAATAGTTTGATCTGAGTGTCTTTGGAGCCATTCTGTATGCCGGTAACATTAAAGAAGATACAGTCGCTTTCACCAAATGTTTGCTTGATCAGGAATGTCTTGCCAATACGGCGTCTGCCATATATGGCTAAGAATTCTGGTCGATCGGATTTGAAGAAGTCATCGAGTATGGCTTTTTCTTCATATCTTCCTATTAAATTCATGCACTTAGCTCTCTTTGTTCTGTTGCGCCGCCAATAAGTATATTATTAGCGGCGCAACAGCGCAAGAAGATTGTTCTGTTGCGCCGCCAATGATGGCTCTATTAGCGGCGCAACAGCGCAAGCTCTTCATCAAAAGATACTAATAGTATCATCGCCGAATCATCATAAGTTCAAAACGGAAGAGACTCGGATGACCCAAACTGATCGGCGCTATATCAGGCTCAAAGATGCCCCTGCCTATCTTGGCATGAACAAGAACCTTTTCAACTAGGTGCTTGTGTTAGCATCGCACGAATATCCGGCCAATATCGCTGTTGATGCTTTCAATGGTTTTTGGGTTCAGGACTCGCCTCAGGCTTTAACGAATTGACAATTGACTCAGTTGTCAACCCTATCAAATATTGCAGGCGTCTAGCAAAGGAGCCGTTCAAGTTGAAGGTGCCTACTTTGGAACAGGCAGTAAACTGGGTTAGTAAAGCCTCGCGCAACTGCTCTGGCGTATTAGTCTCCTTTATTTGAGTGATTAATTGTTTAACCTCAGGGCGGTGGTGCCGATTCCAATGAAATGAAAATAAAAGGCCGCCTCGAGGGTTATTATAATTGTTTAAGACGGAAATTATGTTGTTTTTTAATGCCTCTACCTTGTTTTCCGCCTCGGTAACAAACTTTGAATATTGCAATTTAAGCTCGGCACTGGGTAAGGATTCTATCATTTCTTGTAAAAACGCTGACCGCGAAAGCATAAGCTCCCGAAGTTTTCTGTTTTTGCCCGACATCAGTTTTGCAGCGTCCCCCGCTCGCGAGAATGGAAATCTTGATTGGGACCCTGATTTCATGGCGCGCCCCTCATCAGTCGAATCGCCGCCCGCCGCATAATCAACACCAAGATGTAAGCGATGTCCATGACAAATATGGCTAAAATACGGAAGCTTTTCGTAACTCAATCTCATCGACCGCTTGAGGCTCTCCTTTCCTTCATAATGTACGTATCGATCACCTCCACCTCCTTGCCATCCATTACGTCCCTCTACCACTATGTAATAAATACCTTGAGCAGTCGCCTGCATATGAGGCGTCGACAGGTAACGTTGAATGCTGCCTATCACCTTGCGCCAGCAGATTTTGTTTGCATTTATAGAGTTGCGCCCGTTTCTGTTGTAGTATTCGTCGTATAAATCCAATGCTTTTATGTACAGACCCATATTAAAGTACTTGCCTTGCTTAAAGACTTTATTTCCATCTTCTCCCTTATTTTCACGAGCAAGGTAAGTTTTGAAGACATTAACCGCATCGGTGATTGGCTCATCGGTTTCTGCCGCATCAATATCGTCAAATACTTTCTTGATCGCAAGATCATCTCGATCTGCTCTGGCTTTTTCTGCTGCTTCAAAGCCTTTAGGAAATTGCGCTTGGATTTGTTGGGTGATGAGGGCTTCACCGTCTGCCTCACCTTTCAGATGTTTGATCAGCATCTCAGTCATGGCTTCTTCATCGTCATGATATTTAACATCTTCTGCGCCCAAGGCAAGCTGCAATGCTGTCCCTTTGAGTAAACGACCGGTCTCATCTGCATAATCTCTCACGATGACCTTGCCCGTTAGCAGGGCACGTTTCTGAGCAGGACTGGCGGTATTCAGCATGGCTTCTGCTTGTGCTTGTTCACCGCGCGCGATGTGTTGCAAGAAAGTCTTGATGTTGGCACTTGCCGGCGCGAATAGCTTGCCATGCGGGAGGGGCTTGGTTTGCTCTGCTTCTTTGAGTAACACATTCAGCTTGTCTACACCCAATGCCTCTGTCATGCGAGCACGAAGACTTTCATCTTGGGACAAGCAATATCGTCCTCGCCTAGACTCAATCCACACAGCCGCTAACGTTTTGCCTTGATACTTGCCTTCGGTGATAGTCTCACGAAAATCATTCACTGTCAGGTGTTGCCTGAGTGCAGGTGTATCCATGAACACTGCTTTATTAACTGGATCCATTAACTGAGCAAGTACCGGCGCAAGACTAAGGCTAATGCCTTGTTCTACCAGTGGCAGGAGACGAGCCAACTCCCCCGAGGTGGCGGCTTGTTTGAGTTGCGTGGTGAGGTAGGCATTAACATGTTCATTTATATCGAGCTCAGTCACCGTTTTCAGGATCGGTAACAGTGAGGGGTGTTGATCGAATAATTTTTCAAGTATTGCGCGATGTTGCGGAACAGGTTGTTGACGGAGATGTGCCAACACATGCGCCGCTTTATGCGTCGCAGGCCACTCCCCCAGGAAAGTCATGAGTTGAATAAGATCATCCATGGGTAAGCATACGCCAACCTTGCTGCAGGTGAGCGGTGTGATAGGTGCTTTGGGTATCTCGTTACTTAATAAAGATTGATACGTTGTCTTTTCTTCGTCTGACATGAAAAAAATCGCTTGTTGGTCGATGGTATGCAGCAGCGCACGTTTGACAACCAGCCAGTTAATATCCAGCACTTGGTAGATATCGTTATCGTCATCCTCTATTCTTTCGAATAAAGCGAGACTGTCTATTTCACCTATGAAGGGTTGCAAGAATGCCGCGCTAAATTGGTGATAGATTTCGTTATAACCCGCTTCTACTCTGCCCACGTAACCTCTGTCACTCATGAGTCCTCTTAATCGATCAAGCAGCGCATTCAAAATAGCAATGGGTCTATAGTGGGTGTCAAAGGCCGCTTTTAGCTTACGCTCTATCACATCATACGAAATGTCGCCCGGATAAATATCCTCCTTATTCACTGCCCGTACCCCAAAATTTCGCCTGTTAGCCACACTGAAAAATCGATTATGAGTATGCACTTCGTTTGTATTTTGGGCAGCGGTACGCTCCACTAGGTCTTGGCGCACGAGACTTAATAATTCATCTAAGTTAGCGGGTTGAGCCGTATTGGTGCACATCAAGCAGCGAGTGTGAAACCCCTGTGCGCACTCTGCTAACCCTTCGACTAGTCTCATAGCGATGCTGGCTTGTTGAAAGGGTAAGGTCTTGGGATCAATGAGGGTTAAATACAAGCGAGCGAGAACCGTGAGCAAGTCTTTTTTGTTCGGAAAGGTGGACGCCTCGCCTGCATGTTGATTAAGTTGTGTGTGTATAGCTTTTGCGGCAGCGGCTTGTAAATTTCGGTGCTTTATCAGTTCGTTGCCCAATAAATAAAGCCAATCGGCTGGCAGGGGCTGATCTGCGCTGGCGATTTGGTATGGCAACGATGGCACGACAAATGCCTTATCAAGGTTGTTGCGAAGCATAAGGTATCCTCGTATTGGTGTGACCAGCTTACACGCTAGCTTTGTGTTTATTTTGGACGATTATACTGACCTAGGCTTAAGAAAAACTTAAGCATGAATGGCCATATGCCCATATTTTTTTAACGGTCTGGAAACAGGATCAACGACAATGCGTGCATCCACGGCAATGGCGCCCTTTTCATCGACCAACAAGGGATTAATATCCATTTCCACCATTTCCGGTATTTCACAAATCATCTCTGACACACGCAACAAAATAGTCACCAATGCATCCATATTAACGGCGGGCTTGCCGCGAAACTCGCCCAGCATCCGAGACGCGCGTGTTTTGGCAATGAGCTGCTGCGCTAAAAAAGTATTAAGCGGCGGTAAGGCAACGGCATTATCCTTCATCACGGAAACAAGCGACCCCCCCAAACCAAAACTGATGACCGGCCCAAAAACCTTATCGCGCACCACGCCCACCATCAGTTCCCGATAATGCGGATGACGATACATAGGCTCAACCGTCACACCTTGAATGGTCGCGCCTGGCCGATGTGCTTTCACCCGTTCCATGATTTTCTGATAGGCAGCGCGTACACCCTCACCATCTTGAATATTTAACTGCACACCCTCTACATCTTGCTTATGCGTTATATCGGTTGCACTGATCTTCATCACCACCGGAAAACCTTGAGACTCCGCCAATACCAATGCTTCCGCGGCTGACTGTGCCAGCATGGCTTGTGAGACTGGCACACCAAACGCACTTAAAATGGCTTTTGATTCTATCGTTGTCAAAATTCGCCGCTGCTCTGATAACACCGCCTGCACAATCAGTGCCGCACCGGACACATCTAATTTTTCCAAAGTCGCCATAGGCTGTGGGACTTGCATTAATAACTGATGATTCTGTCGATACGCCGATAAGTAAGAAAAAGCACGCACCGCTTCTTCGGGCGTGCTGTAACACGGAATGTGATGCTTCGCGAATAAGGCTTGCGATGCCTGCGATTGCTTGCCGCCCATCCAGCAAGCCAGAATCGGTTTTTGGGTGGTATTCACCACTGCACAGAGTTCCTCGGCCACTTTAAGCGGTTGCGACATGGCAACCGGCACCAGCACCGTTAACAAGGCATCCGTCTGCTCATCTTGCAAACAAGGCTCAATCACCTGACGATACCGCTCTGGCGTGGCATCTCCCAAAATATCAATGGGGTTTTGATGTGACCAGTGCGGCGGCAACACCGCATCAAGCTTTGAGAGGAGGGCTGCGTTTGGCTCAGGTGATCGAATGTTCAAATCGCTTGCCGTATCTGCCGCCATCACCCCCGCACCGCCGCCATTGGTGATAATGGTTAAGCGATTACCCGCCGTATGACGCTCGCTAGAAAGCACTTGCGCGGCTGTAAACAGTTGATCAATATCCATGACACGCACTGCACCACCCCGATGCAGCGCGGCTGAAAAAACCTGATCATCACCCACTAATGCACCCGTATGTGAATGCACCGCGCGCACACCGCTTGCATGACGTCCTGCTTTTAAGGCAATCACCGGCTTCACGCGCGCAGCCGCACGCAGACCCGTCATAAACCCACGCGGATGATGCACGCCTTCAATATACAGCATAATACTTTGCGTTAAGGGATCCCTCGCAAGGTATTCCAGCATATCCCCAAAATCAAGATCGCTGCTATTACCCATGGAGACAATGGCCGAAAACCCAATGTTGCGCTCGAGCGCCCAATCCAGCATGGCCGCGCAAATGGCACCGGACTGTGACAATAAGGCAATACTACCCGGCATCGCTTGATTGTTATCAAAAGTCGCGTTTACATGTGAATGAGGGCGCATCAAACCCAAACAATTTGGGCCGACAAAATGAAGATGATATTGACGTGCTTTTTCAAGCATGGCCTCTTCAAGGACTTTACCCTCTTCACCCATCTCACTAAAACCGGCCGAAATAATCACCGCCAACCGTATGCCTTTTTGACCACACGCTTCCATGATGGCAGGCACCGTTCTAGCCGGTGTGGTAATGACGGCCAAATCAATTTGCTCAGAAACCGCCGTAATGGAAGGGTAGCAAGTTTTGTTAAAAAGCGTTGTATATTTCGGATTAACGGGTATCAATTTGCCAGCAAACTGACCCAGCATCAAATTACTCATCACACGCATACCAACCGATCCTGGTGTACCGCTTGCACCAATCACGGCGATACTTGATGGATTAAATAAATCATCCAGATAATGGTGTTCCAGCATACCCTTTCCCTGTGTTCCATTAATCCAAGGTTCGTCTATAACGTTTTACCGAAACCACCAGCATCACTAACATAAAGAGCAAAATAGGCCATAAATCTACCCACGTATCCATCCAGCCAATCCCTTTTAGCATTATACCGCGAATGATATTAATAAAGTGGGTTAAGGGGAGCAGATTGGCCAGCCACTGCGCCCAGAGCGGCATGCCTTTAAATGGAAACGCGAATCCGGACAACAACATAGAGGGTAAAAAAAAGAAAATACTGATTTGACTAGCCTCTAATTGGGTCTTGGCCAGGGTTGAGATCATGATACCCACAAACAAATTAGCCAACATAAAAGGCATGGTCATGGCTAATAATAACCATACGCTGCCTAACATCGGCACCTTAAAAAAGTAAATGGCAATCAGAATCACCATCATGACTTGCAAATAACCCACCACAATAAAAGGAATGGATTTTCCCAAAATGACTTCCACCGGCAAGATCGGTGTCGCTAATAAACTTTCCATGGTGCCGCGCTCGCGTTCACGCGTCAGTGCCATCGAGGCCACCATGACAAAGGTCATTGTCAAAACCGTGCCGAGCAAACCAGGCACAATGTTATATTGCGTAATCGCGCTCGGATTATAGTTTGTCTGCACGGATAGCGTCACGGGCACGGCTTTTGGATTCAGACCAGACAAGGGCCCAATCAAATCATATTGAAAAGCGTCTTGCATCACGTGACTTGAGGCGGAAATGGCATATCCCACTGACACGGGATCCGTTCCATCAACTTCAAGTAAGGCAGCAGGATGTTTGCCGCGGATTAATTGACGGGAAAAATCGCTGGGAATATTTAACGTAAATAATACTTGATGTGTTTGCATCAAGTGTTTCGCTTCCTGCTCAGTTTTCGGAAAATGATCAAACCTGAAATACCGCGTATTTTCCAACTGATGCACCAGCGTACGCGAAAACTGGCCGTTGTCATGATTCATCAGTGCCGTCGGCAAATATTTTGGATTGGTGTTAATCGCCAACCCAAACAAAATTAATTGAACAATGGGCAAGGATATCACCATGGCAAACGTACTGTGATCCCGCTTAAACTGCGTGAACTCTTTAACCATTAAACCCCACAAACGGAAAAAGGAAAAACCGTTGATCTTCATACAGAAGACCCCGCAGTGCGCTCGCTGACGAGACTAATAAACACTTCTTCCAGACTGGTTTTAGCAGGATGCCAACTCACCTCCTTAAAACGCGCCATGGCCTGTTTCAATAACGCGGCATCAAGCCCGCAAATTCGAATCTCATTACCCCACACCACCACCTGCAACACGCCCGGCAAAGAGCGCATGGCTTGCGCCAGCTTAACCAAGCCCTGTCCACTCGCAGCCCAGGTCATTAAACCCACTTTTTGAATGATGTCATCCACGGTTCCCTCCGCCATCAGCTCCCCATAAACAATATACGCCAACTGATTGCAACGCTCTGCCTCATCCATATAGTGCGTGCTGACCAAAGACGTAATGCCTTTGGTCGTTAAATAGGAAATGTAATCCCAAAACTCTCGGCGGGCCTTGGGATCCACACCGGCTGTTGGTTCATCCAGCAATAACAATTGTGGATCATGAATCAAGGCAGCCGCCAATGACAAACGCTGCTTCCATCCGCCAGAAAGTCTGCCTGCTAAAATATGTTGATAAACGTCCAAACCAAGCTCTGCCATGAGACGATTAACGCGTACCACATAATCTCGCTCATCATAAATTCTCGCGATAAAATCCAGATTTTCTTTCGTGGTTAAATCCTGATAAAGGCTAAACGCTTGCGGCACATAACCCACCAGACGCTTAATCATGCGGGAATCACTTAAAATATTATAACCCAGACAAGTACCCGTCCCACTATCGGGTGTCATCAAGCCGCATAACATGCGTATGGTGGTGGTTTTTCCACTACCATTGGGGCCCAGAAAACCAAATATATCACCGCGCCTGACTTTCAGTGACACATCCGTCACCGCGGGTTTGCCATGAAAGCTTTTACTCAAATGCGCCACTTCAATGGCATACTCATCCTGCATGTGACAGGCCCTTTTCGACGCCGCTTTTATCAAACCGCATGATGCGTATACGCCACGGTCACGGGTTGACCTGGATGCAGATGAATCGCATCTTCAGGCTTAAAGACTGCCTCAATGCGATAAATCAATTTTTCCCTGGTTTGTTCACTGTAAATAACAGGCGGGGTATATTCCGCTCTGGGTGAAATGAAACTCACTTGTGCCGGGTAAACTTTTTCACACTGATCACATTGCACCGTGACCGCTTCCTTCAAGCGCATGCCGCCCAAATCTGCTTCATTGATGTAAAAAATCACCTTGATGTCGGCTGGAGCAAGCAAGGACACGACCGCCTGATTCGCAGTCGTGTACTCGCCCACGCGATAATAGACATCAAACACTTGCGCATCGAGCGGCGCATTCATTATTTTTTGATCTTTCACCCAGATAGCTTTGGCCAATTCCGCCTTCATGGCTGAAATACTGGCCGTTGCCTTCGCCAGATCGGCGGTGCTTGATTCATAGGATGCCAACGCTTTATCAAGCTCAGACGGCTGTAATACTTTTTTCCGCACTAATATTCGATTCCGATCAAGCGTCACCTTCGCGTAATGCAGATTCGCCAAAATGGCATCCCGCGCCGCCACGGCTTGCTTAACATTTTCAAGCGCAACGTGATATGAATCACTTTCTGGCTGGCTCTCAAGGGTAAACAGGAGTTGCCCTTTTTTAACCCTGTCACCCCGACCAACCGCTAAATGTATCAAGGCACCTGAAACACTGGTTGCCATATAAGTGTATTGACCTTCAATATACCCTTGCGCCTGATGTGTTGAATGTCGGGAGCAACTTAAAAGCAACAGTGTTAATAAGAAAAACCACCCGCCCTTAACCATACACTTACCCATGCCGCCTCCCTGTGACTTACGGACGCTGATCTACCTCTTTTAAGGGCGGCACCACATGCTGCCGGTCAAGACCCAACACCAGTGCCAGCGAACCCGCCACGTAAATGGAAGAATAGGTACCCACCACAATGCCAATCATCAGGGCCAGTGAAAAACCATGCAACACCGTGCCTCCCAGAAAAAACAAGGCCAACACCACGGTCAAGGTCAATGCTGAGGTCATAATGGTGCGAGATAACGTTTGGTTAATGGCCTGATTCATGACCTCCATCGCGCTCGCCTTGCGAAATTTACGAAAATCTTCACGCACCCGGTCAAAAATAACAATGGTGTCATTCAATGAGTAACCAATGACAGTCAGGATGGCCGCCAACGTAATCAAGTTAAATTCCATATGCAAATAAGCAAACACTCCAAGAATCAAGACAGGGTCATGAATCAAGGCAACCGTGGAACCGAGCGCAAAACGCATGTCAAAACAGAAAGCAATATAAACCATGGTACCCAGCAAGGCGATCATAATGGCAATCAAACCCTTGCTTACCATTTCTTCGCCCACCTGTGGGCCAATGTAATTGACTTGGGAAAGTTTGGCGTCAGGCAAGGCTTTCAACACCTCTGCGACCATTCCTGCCTGTGATTTTTCATCCAGCGCACCGTTTGCTTTCCCCTTGGGAAGCAAACTCACCAACACCTCTTTTGAAGAACCATAGCTAATGACCACGGCTTCAGGAAACCCTGCCTGTTGCAAGTGATCGTGAATCGCCCCTAAATCCGCCGTGTGGGCATAAGTCAGTTGAATCTGCGTACCACCCGTAAAATCCAGACCCCAATTCAGGCCATAACAGGCGAGCGAAGTCAACGAAGCCAAAAATAAGACCACCGAAAGGATGGCAGCCCACTGACGCTGCGCCATGAAATTAATATTGGCATTATGTTTAAAAAATTCCATCGCCTCAGACCCCAATTGAAATGTGTTTAACGGCTCGCCCGCCATAAAGCAAATTAATGATGGCGCGGGTTCCCATGATGGCCGTAAACATCGACGTGATTAAGCCAATCGTCACCGTAATGGCAATCCCCTTAATGGCACCCGACCCCATGCTAAACAAGATCAGCATGACAATTAACGTTGTCAGGTTCGCGTCCCGAATGGTCACAAACGCACGCTCGAAACCCGCATAAATACTGCCCTGCACTCCCGCTCCACGCCGCAATTCTTCGCGTATCCGTTCAAAGATCAAGACATTGGCGTCAACGGCGAGTGCAACGGTCAATACAATGCCCGCAATGCCTGGCAATGTCAGTGTCGCACCGATGAGCGACAAGACCGCGACAATCAAGACCAGATTCAGGGTCAAGGCCAAATCGGCAATCAAACCAAACAAGCCATAATAAAGTGCCATAAAGACAACCACCAAGCCCATGCCCACTTCAACCGACAAGACACCCATGTGAATATTCTGTTTACCCAGGCTTGGGCCAATTTGTCGCTCTTCAATAATGGTCACCGGCGCAGGCAGCGCACCGGCGCGCAACAATAAAGCCAGCGTTTTGGCCTCATTTAAACTGGACAATCCCGTAATCTGGAAATTATTACCCAAGGCACTTTGAATGGTCGCGACGCTAATGATGCGTCGTTCCGTTTGATAACGAATAACAGATTGGCCATTTTCCATTTTAGGAACGGATTTCACTTCCACATACAAGACGGCCATGGGCTTGCCAATGCTTTCTGCGGTGACTTTGGTAAACAAGTTTTCACCCCCGCCCCCCAAACGCACTTGCACATCGGCGCGGCCGTCTTCGCTATAACCTGAGGTTGCCGCCACAATGGATGCGCCGCGCAACACAATTTGATTTTTCAATAAAATGGGCTGACCACGCTCATTATAATAAATATGCGTGTCAGGCGGCGCGAGGCCGCTTTGTGCTGCCGTGGCCGCATCATTGTCAACATCCACCATATGAAACTCAAGCGTCGCCGTCTTGCCTAAAATATTTTTCGCCTCAGCCGTATCCTGAATGCCGGGCAAATCAACCGACACACGGCTATCACCCTGTTGTTGCACCACCGCAT